>CAJPJR010000012.1 GCA_905369775.1 Prevotellaceae bacterium UBA1746 | reverse complement strand
GAGTACGTCGGCACTCGACGAATCGACAGAGGAAGGCGTCGTGCAGCGATTGGTGCAATATTGCGCGGGGCGCACATTGATTTTCATCACTCACCGACCTGCGGTGTTGCGCTATTGTACCCATCAGGTGCACTTGGCGCGGCCCGATGGAGCAATGTCCAATCGCGGAGCTTCGACTACGCCCATCCGTCGGCGCTTCACCGGCGAAATGCTGTGAAGGAAAACGGAGCTTCGCGCGCGTGCATTATACGCGCGCGTCCATGACTTTTTGATTTTTGCCTTCACTCCTTCACCGGTGTGCCGCAACTCCTTTCTAATCATTTGGTTAGGGGTGAAGGCTTTGGGGACAGACCTTCACTTTTCAGCCTTTTTCCTCTTCGGGGGGGGGTGAATCGTCCATTTCGTATGGTGAAGGCGGGAAGGAGTGTTATATGTTCACCTTTAATCTCTCACTAATGAGACGTTTGCCGGGTTGGGGTGAAGGGTGAACATGGAAAAACAAAAACAGCTGACGTGCGCGTGTGGGCGTGTACGTGATGCGCGCGCGAGGAGAAGTTCACCTTTTCGGGAGAGTTTCGGAGGATAACCTCCAATTTTTTGTCGGTAGTCTCCTTCTTTTTTAGAAGAGGACGTGCCGTCTCATTTCGCTACGTGTTTTTCTGTCGTCGGTCGCTAAAGTAGTGGCCTTTCTGTCGTTCTCGCTTTATTGTGTAAGGCGGATATTTCAATTCAAAGGGTGCGAAAGTATTTTCGTCGTTTTTTTTCTCTGAAGCTTGCAGGTTGTTTGTGGCGGCTGTACCTTTGCATCGTTTTCATGGTATTAGATTTAAGGTTAAAAGAAGATTGGTTGTCGGGAGACAATCAATTTTTTTTGTACCGACCCGCATTCGTTGCCGTGATCCACAATCAGCAAAGCATCAATACTTTATGGATATGAAAAAGGTAGCCCTGTTTGACCTCGACGGGGTGGTGATTGACACCGAAGGTCAGTACACTGAGTTCTGGGAAACCATTGGGAAACGCTATTGTCCCGAGATTCCTGATTTCGCCCTGCGCATCAAGGGCATGGCTCTGGTACAGATTCTGGCTTCGCAAGCGTCGTTGCAGGCGCACGAAAAGGAAATACGCCGAGCGATCGACGAATTCGAATTGGGCATGGATTACCCCTATATCGCCGGTGCACGTGAGTTTCTTTGTGCCTTGCGTGAGGCCGGCGTGCCTCGTGCGGTTGTGACCAGCAGCAATCGGGCGAAGATGGAAAATGTCTATCGTGTGCACCCGGAGTTTCGCACGTTGTTCGATCGGGTGTTCACGGCAGACGACATCACACGATCCAAACCCGCCCCCGATTGTTATGTGAATGCCGCCCATTGCATGGGCGTGGAACCTGCGGAGTGTGTGGTCTTTGAAGACAGCCTCAATGGCTTGAAGGCGGCACGGGCTGCAGGTACTTATGTGGTGGCGCTGACCACTTCGTGTACCGAACAGGAAGTGGCTCCCTTGGCCGATCGCGTGGTGGACGATTTTGCAGATTTCGCCGCCAGTCTCGCACTTTTTTCTCGTGTAGAGGCGTGATGAGGGGGCTATTTGCCATTCGTAAGCATACTTCCACGCGCTTTTTTCTCAGAAAATCAAGAAATATCGAATAATACTTGGCGCGTCCTCAAAGAATGATTAAATTTGCCCCATTAAATATGCTCACGCATTAGTACCATTCATAGTAACACACATGAAATCACTATCGATCTACGCGGTCGGAATCTCGGCACTCCTGTTCAGCGCGTGCGGATCTTATCAGAAAGTTCCTTACTTTCAGGACCTCAGTGATACCACGGAGGTATCGGCTTTGGCTGCCAATGTTGAGTTGCTTAAGCTCGAGAGTGGAGATAAACTGAATATCGTGGTTAGCAGTGCGCTCACTCCTGAGGCTGCTGCCCAGTACAACTTGCCGCTGCAGTCGGCACGTATCGGCGCTACAGACTCCAATCTGGGAGGCGCGTCTCAGACTACGACGCCGTTCTATGTTGATACGAAAGGGGATATCGATTTCCCCGTGCTCGGTAAGATTCGTGTGGCCGGTTTGACGCGTGAAGAGCTGGCAGAGCAAATTCAGACGGCCCTCAAAAATCGTAAGTTGCTCAATGATGCTTTGGTGACGGTTGAGGTGCTCAATCATTTTGTCAATGTGTTGGGTGAGGTGAATCATCCCGGGCGTGTGCCTATCGCCAAAGATAATTTGACGCTGCTCGAAGCTATCAGTCAATGTGGAGACTTGACCATCACGGGCGAACGCAACAATGTGCTGGTGATGCGTAAGGATGGCAACAAACGTCGTGCTTATCGTGTGGACCTCACACAGGCACACAATGTATATGCTTCGCCGGCTTATCAACTCAAACAGGACGATGTGATCTATGTGCGCCCCAACGAAAAGCGTCAGCGCCAGAGCACACCTGTTGATAATGTTTGGCAAAGCCCCTCGACCTACCTGTCCATTACTTCTGTCATGGTTTCGGTGGCCGTCCTCATCAGTAATCTCGTAAAGAAATAATATCTCTCTGATATGTCAGAACTTGAAAACAGCTCCACGGCCGAACTCGAAAAGAGTGCAGGTATGGATTACACGGAGCTATTTTACAGATGCCTCTACAAGTGGTATTGGTTCCTGCTTTCCATTGTGATCTGCATGATCATTGGCTACATCCAGATCCGGCGTACCACGCCGGTCTATGTGCGTGCCATGACGGTGATGATCAAAGACAATGGAAATAATGCGCGTTCAGCTTCGCTCGATCAGCAGTTGCAGCAGATCGGTATCGTTCAAACCTCGAAGGTGGCCAACGAATTGATCTCTTTTCAGTCGCCGGCTTTGATCCTTGATGTCGTGAAGCGTTTGCATCTCGACATGAACTATAGTACGCACGGTTTCTTTCACGACAAACCGCTCTATGGTTCCACGCTCCCCATTCAGGTGCAGTTCCTTTCGCTCGGCGATAAGGACGCTGCAAAAATGACGGTGAGCTATAAGGCTGACGGATCGTACCAGCTCACCGGCTTCGCTTCCAATCGCATTGGAGAGTCGCAGAAGGAGCGAGTGGTCAAAGGGCATTTCAACCAAGTGGTGAATACACCGGTGGGTCGCGTGATGGTGACGCCGACGTCGCATTTCGGAGCCGGAAGCAATCAACCCATCCAAGTGTTCCGTTCCACGATCTACGACGCCTTGAACGCCTACACCCGTGTTCAGGTGACGCAGAAGGATAAGGAATCGACGATGTTGCAATTGGCCATCTCTGACTATTCCACCGAACGTGCAGAAGATGTGCTGCGTACGCTCGTCGATGCCTACAACGATGCATGGCTCGAAGACAAAAATAAGGTGGCTGCCAACACGTCGAAGTTCATCAACGAGCGCCTCCGTGTGATCGAAACAGAACTCGGCAACGTCGATCGCAGCATCTCCTCTTACAAGAGTAGTAATCTCATCCCCGATTCGCCCAATGCTTCGCAGGTTTACATTCAGAAAACTGAAGCGAACGGCGACCGAATGCTCGATTTGCGCAATCAGCTTTACATGGCTGAAATGATGCGCAAAATTGCGGGCAACAGCTCTAAACTCGAACTCCTTCCTGCAAACTCGGGTATCCGTTCCGGTTCGTTCGAGGCGATGGTCAACGATTACAATTCGACCATCCTCCAGCGCAACCGATTGGTCAAGAACTCATCGTCTGACAGCCCTGTGGTGGCAGAGATCGATGCGCGTATTGGCGAACAGCGTCAGGCCATTGTGGCTACCATCGACAATCTGGTGATGACACTCCGCGCTCAATTGCGCGATGTGCAGGCGCAGGACGGTATGCTGAACTCGAAAATGGCGCAGGCACCGACGCAGTCGTCTTACCTGACGTCGATCGGTCGTGAGCAGAAAGTGAAAGAATCGCTCTACATCTTCTTGCTCCAGAAGCGTGAAGAAAATGAGCTCTCCATGGCGTTCACCGCCTACAACAACCGCGTGATCACGCCGCCTATGGGTTCCAACAAACCCATTTCGCCCAAGCGTCGCAATACCTTGCTGATCGCATTGGCCATCGGTTTTGCGATTCCGCTCATTGTTATCTATGCTTCCATGGCGCTCAACACGAGAGTGCGCGGACGCAAAGATCTGGAGAAACTCAGTGTTCCCTACATCGGTGAGATTCCCTACGATGGCATCAAACCCAAATCTTGGTGGCGTAGAATTCTTCAGAAACTGGGTATTCACAGTTCGCAAGTCGATGTGGCGCGCAAAGATGTGGTGGTTAAGGCGCAGAGCAGTAACAACATCAACGAAGCCTTCCGTGTGCTTCGCGCAAACTTTGAGTTCTGTGCGAAAAAGTATGGCCACGGTGTAGTCACGATGGTGATTTCTGCCAATCCTGCCTCGGGTAAGACTTTCCTCACCATGAATTTGGCGATGAGTCTTGCGATTAAGAAAAAACGAGTAGTTGTGGTCGACCTTGACATGCGTAAAGCCGCAACGTCTAAGTATGTGCGCAAACCGCAGGTGGGTATCTCCAGCTACCTCAATGGCCAGTGCGAGCTGAAGGACATCATCCATCGTTACGACGGAGTCGAATTGGATGTGATCCCCGTAGGTATGATTCCACCCAATCCCACGGAATTGCTCTACGATGAACGACTCGCAGAAGCTATCGAGCAGCTCCGCAAGGACTACGATTATGTCTTTATAGACTGTCCTCCGGTCGAAGTGGTGGCTGACTCCTCCATCATTGCTCCCTTCGCAGACATTTCGCTCTTCGTGGTGCGTGCTTACCTGCTCGAACGCTCGATGTTGCCTGATGTCGAGATGTTCTACAAAAGCCAACGCTATCCGAACATGTTCATGGTGCTCAATGGCACAGAGAGCGGAAGCGGTTACGGCTATCGGAAATACGGTTACCGTTATGGCTACCGCTACGGTTACTAAATTATCTGTCTTTTGCAACAGCACAACCGCATTTCGCGGGTGTGCTGTTGCACGCTTAAAACAATCGTCTGCACTATGCGAATTTTGGCGATCGACTACGGAAAAAAACGTACCGGTCTGGCTGTCACCGATCCGGCACAAATCATTGCGAACGGCTTAACAACGGTTGAGACCGGAAAACTATTGGCGTTTCTCAAGGCTTATGTAGAAAAAGAGCCCGTTGAGCGTTTCGTTGTCGGTCTACCGACGCAACCTAACGGCGAACCGTCTGAAAACTTACCCCGAGTAAAGACTTTTGCAAGTAAGTTGGCAAAGATGTTGCCGGAAATCCCCATAGATTTCTACGACGAACGTTTTACTTCCGTGTTAGCACATCGTGCCATGATCGATGGCGGATTAGGGCGTAAACGGAGACAAGACAAAGCGTTGGTCGATGAAATTTCTGCCACGATCATATTACAAAACTACATGGAACGCCGTCGCTTGTGTTGAACACAAGCAGTGCCGCAGTGGTGCGGGCAAAAAATGACGATTGCGTTCCTCTTCTCTAAACCATTCTCATGTTCTTACCTATCTACACTTACGGACAACCCGTGCTGCGTGAAGTGGCACAAGATATCACTCCTGACTACCCCGAACTCCCCACGTTGATCGAAAACATGTTCGAAACGATGGACAAAAGCGATGGCGTAGGCTTGGCTGCTCCCCAAGTGGGCCTGCCTATCCGACTGCTTGTCGTGGGACTCGATGTGCTTGCAGAAGATTATCCTGAGTACGCCGGTTTCAAACGGGCTTACTTGAATGCACATATTGTCGAGACCGGAGAGGAAACGGTGAGCATGGATGAAGGTTGTCTGTCTCTTCCCGGTATCAACGAACCCGTGCGTCGCCCGAAGCGCGTGCGCGTGCAATGGATGGATCCCGATTTTACACCGCACGACGAGTGGATCGATGGATTCTTGGCCCGCGTGCTGCAACACGAGATTGACCACCTTGACGGTAAAGTCTTTACCGACAAGATTTCCCCTTTGCGTCGTCAACTCATCAAGAAAAAGCTTTCGAACTTGTTGAGTGGAAAGTTTAGCTGCCGCTACAAAGTAAAAACCAAGTAATTAGGGTCGAATGACCGTGATTTTCCATCTGCTCTTTGCCGCAATTCGCAGATCCGCGCTGCGAATCTGTTTCTTTTTGGTGTGCGCTCTGTCCCTTGTTGTGGGCAGAGCGCAAACCCATGTTGAGCATGTGTTGGACATGGGGCGCGTCGCTCTTTCTTATAGCGATTACATCACAGCGATCTCTTTGTTTAATCGAGCAATTGAAGCCCGTCCTTACACGGCCGAAGCCTATTATTTGCGCGCCGCAGCCAAATCCTCATTAGAAGATTACGCGGGTGCCGCTATAGATTTGGACGAAGCTATTCGGCTCAACCCCTTTCGTACGGAATACTATGCGTTGCGTGCGCTCTGTCGCATACACGCCCAACAGTATGAGACCGCTGTGGAGGATTATGGGAAAGTGCTGGCAGAGCATCCGGAAGACCAGACCGCGTGCTTCAACGTTGCGGTTTGCCGATTGGAACAAAAGCGCTACGAAGCGGCAGATTCGCTCGTCGACCGGTTCATCGGCCAATGGCCGACGTATGTGCGCGCTTATTTGATGAAGGCGCAAATCAAACTCCTGCAACGCGACACTGTTGCGGCGTTGCATTGGATGGATTCTGCCTTAGTGGTGAGTCCCAAGGAGTCGGAAGCCTGGGATTTCAAAGGGCGTTATGCTTTACAAAAAGGACAATATGTGCGCGCAGATTCCTTTTTGACGCAGGCGGTGCGCTACAACGGCAACTATGCAGACACCTATATGGCGAGAGCGCAGGCGCGTCATGCATTGAACCGCTATGCGCTGGCGCTCGCAGACTATGATCACGTCATCAAGCTCATCCCCGAACATTTTGTTGCGCATTACAATCGAGGACTATTGCGATCGTTTATCGGCGACGACAACCGCGCGATAGGTGATTTCGATTTCGTGCTGAAAAAGGAGCCAAACAATACGCTGGCACGCTACAATCGAGCTTTGCTGCGAGAGCGAGTGGGACAATTCGCGGCGGCTGCGGCAGACTACACGGTGTTGCTGCGATCCTACCCCAATTTTACTGCCGGATATGCGGCACGTGCCAAATGTCGCCGACGAATGGGAGATGTACGTGGAGCATTGGTCGACGAAAGTCGAGTGCAGCGGGCTCGACTGGACTTCTTTTTCAATACGGCTCGTAAAACCGTGAAAAAAGTGCGGAAGCGTTCGGAACATGCGCTGGAACAATACGACCAGCTGATAGAGGAAGAGGCTGACACGGCGAGGACTTTCATCACGTCCTATTCGGGGAAGGTGCAGAACCGCAAGGTCGATCGCGTCTTGCTCCCGCCTTTCCGCGTGATTGAACGGCCGGACACGCTCTCGGATCACGCGTCTGTGCTTTTCCTCCCTTCGTCGACGATATTGGAAGCACACCGAGCGCTGATGAGCGCCGAATCCGGTACGTCGGTGAGCTATGATCGTTTGCGGACATGGCTGAAAGAGAGCCGAATGTCGGATCGCGTATTGCTCTTGAACCAGCAAGCTATTTCATTGCCTGCGGATCAAGCCGCTGAAGCGCTGCAGTTGCTCGATAAGGCCTTGCAGTTGCAACCGAAAACGGCCTATTTGTATTACAATAAAGGTTGTGTGTTGGGAACACAAGGACGCCTCGAAGAGGCCAAAGAGGCTTTTGCGAAAGCCCTTTCGCTCGATGATCGTATGGCAGAGGCCTATTACAATCGTGGAGTGGTCGCCTTGCTCGACGGGCGTACGGAACAAGCCATTCCAGATCTGAGTCGGGCCGGAGAACTCGGTTTTTATCGTGCCTACAACCTGATTAAACAAGCGAAGAAAACGCTCAAATGAGATCAATAGAACTACTTTGTCCTGCCAAAAATGCGGAGACTGCTTTCGAAGCCATTCGTTGTGGAGCAGATGCCGTGTACATCGGAGGACCTTCCTTCGGAGCGCGTGCTGCGGCCGGCAACAGTATCGAGGATATTCGAAGCATTTGCGACTTTGCACACCTCTTCGGTGTGCGCATTTACGTCACGCTCAACACCATTCTTTACGACGACGAACTGCGTGATGCCGAGAAAATGGTGGCGCAACTCTATGATGCCGGAGTCGATGCGCTGATTACCCAGGATCTCGCGCTGCTCAAGATGGACATTCCCCCCATCGCGCTTCATGCTTCGACTCAAATGGACACGTGCACACCGGAGAAAGCCCGATTCTTGGAGCGCGCCGGCTATTCGCAGATCGTAGTGGCACGCGAACTCTCGTTGCGCCAGTTGCGCGCCATCACATCGGCGGTCTCCGTTCCCGTCGAAGGGTTCGTGCACGGCGCATTGTGTGTGAGCTACAGCGGACGCTGTTACGTATCGCAGCATTGTTTTGGTCGTTCGGCCAATCGCGGATGCTGTGCGCAGTTTTGTCGCTTGAACTTCGACCTTGTCGACGCCGATGGGAGCGTACTTTCCACCGGACATCAGCTGTCGATGCGCGACATGAACCGCACGGAGAGCATCGAAGAAATGCTCGATGCCGGTGTGAGCAGCTTCAAAATTGAGGGCAGATTGAAGGACATCAACTATGTGCGCAATGTTACCGCGCACTATCGGCGTCAAATTGATGCCATCATTGAGCGCCGTCCCGATGAATTCCGGCGTTCGTCATTCGGCATTTCCAAGGTAGGATTTGTTCCTCAGGTCGAAAAGTCATTCAATCGCGGGTTCACCGATTATTTTCTCCACGGGCGTCGTCCGGACGTGGTCTCGATGCGGACCCCCAAAGCCATCGGTGCTCCCGTCGGTGCCGTGCGTAGAGTGGGGAAGCGGTCGTTTACGGTCGACGGCACGGTGGAGTTTGCCAACGGCGACGGCCTGTGCTATTTTGATGCCGACGGCACGTTGCAAGGCTTCCGCGTGAATCGTGTCGAAGGGCGCGAATTGTTTCCTTTGCGCCTTCCTGCCTCGTTGCGACCCGGAACGGAGCTGTTTCGCAACGAAGATCGCGTGTTTGAGAAAGCACTTCATCGCACGCCGAGCGAGCGTTTGTTGCGCATCAATATCACCTTGACGGAAATTCCCGGCGAGGGCTATGCGTTGCAGGCCGTCACCGAGAGTGGAGTTGAGTGCCGACTCGATTTTACGACCGAGGTGCAGGAAGCCAACACCCCGCAAAGCGAAAATATACGTCGTCAGTTGACCAAATTCGGCGGGACGCCTTTCGTCGTGCAGGAAGTCAAACTGGAAACGCGCGGCGAACGTTTCATCCCCGCCTCTTTGTTGACCGCATGGCGGCGTGAATTGACCGTGCAACTCACCGAGGCGGTGCGTGCCGCACACCGGCGCGATTTGCGTCGACCCCTGTCTGCCGATTTTTCCTTGGAGGGACTGGCGCTCGACTACACGGCCAATGTGGCCAACCGCATGGCACGAGAGTTTCTGCTCGAGCATGGTGCACAAAAGGTGGCACCCGCTTATGAAATCCAGCCTGCCACGAACGCAAAACTCATGACGTGTAAACATTGCCTACGATACACCCACGGACAGTGCCCACGTGAAACCGGACACCAACCGACCTGGCACGAACCCTTGGCACTGAGATTACCCGATGGCCGAGAGTTTCCGCTCACGTTCGATTGTGTGCGTTGTGAAATGAGTGTAGGTGTGGAACGTTAGCCATACGACGATGAAATATTTCGTACATATCCTCCTTTTCTTCGGCGGTCTCCTTACCCTGGTCGGGTGTCGTGACACCCGTCCGCGCATGCTTGGTTTCAGTGGGGGCGACGGCGTCGATTCAGTGGCCTTTGCGCGCACGCACCACTATTGGAAAAACTACAATTTCCTTACGACCGATTCGATTCGTCTCTCTGCTTCTGATCCGTCGGGAGTGCTTGGGGCCTATGGTTCCGACTCTGTGCAGCTCGGTGCGTCGGACGCCATTGTGGTGGCCAACATTGCCAACGTCCCGACCGATAGTATCGACAGCACTTGGGTGATGGTGGCGCGCGACGCCGAGACCATGGGTTGGGTGCGCGAAAGCGATTTGTTGCCCAACGTGGTTCCCGATCAGTTCATCACGCGTTTCATCCATGCCTTCTCTTTGGGGCGTACGTGGGTGGTGCTTTCGTTCGCTGTCTTGGCTTTGGGCTTCCTCGTTTTCCAGAATTTCCGACGTGGGCGCTTGCAGATGGTGCACTACAACGACATCAAGAGCTTCTATCCTACTTTACTTTGTTTGGTGGTCAGCAGTTCGGCCGTACTCTATGGCGCTTTGCAGCAGTTTGCCCCCGAGTTGTGGCAGGAGTTTTATTTCCATCCCACGCTCAATCCCTTTGCGTCCGTTGCTTGGCCGCTGCGATTTTTCCTGCTCAGCGTTTGGGCGATGGCAGTGTTGGGCATTGCTGTGGTTGACGACGTGCGTAAATTGCCGGGAGTGGTCGACGACGTTGCCTATCTCGGCATTTTGGCCGGCGTGTGCATGTTGCTCTATCTTTTCTTCTCGCTGAGTGTGCACATTTATGTGGGCTACCCGTTGTTGTTAGCCTATTGGATTTTTGCTCTCCGACGACATTTCCGTTTCACTTCGGCTCCCTATCGTTGTGCCCGCTGTGGAGAAGCGCTCCACGCCAAAGGACGCTGTCCGTCCTGCGGTGCCATCAACGACTGAACGCTCGCTGAGGGAATTTTCCTCCCCTCAGCGAGCGTTTTTTCTCCGTTTCCGACCGAAACTTCCCGTGAAAGCAGAAAAAACTCCCCGTTTTCTCAAAAAAACGCCCAGATATTTGGAGCATATCCCGAAAGTTCGTACCTTTGCATCGCAATTAAGAACAAGGGCGCTTAGCTCAGCTGGTTCAGAGCGTCTGCCTTACAAGCAGAGGGTCGGGGGTTCGAATCCCTCAGCGCCCACATCTCCTGTTCGAAGATTGCATCTCTTCTGAAATTTACGGGCGCTTAGCTCAGCTGGTTCAGAGCGTCTGCCTTACAAGCAGAGGGTCGGGGGTTCGAATCCCTCAGCGCCCACACTGATTTTCCCGTTTCAGAAGACACCGATTCCCAATCGGGCGCTTAGCTCAGCTGGTTCAGAGCGTCTGCCTTACAAGCAGAGGGTCGGGGGTTCGAATCCCTCAGCGCCCACATCCCAAGAAGCGACTCAGAAGAGTCGCTTCTTTTTTTATCCCTTCCCGGTTTGACTCCGAACTACGCCGTGGCGTGCACGATGCACGTGAAAGCAAGAGATTGGTATGCTAATTTTTCGGCATGCCTCATCTCTTTTCGTCGCAAGTGCCTGCATAATGTGGCAGGCGAGTGGGGGAGCGCGAACGCACCGACCGGCATATTGGCGGCGTGCTGGCGCAACAAAAAAGGCTACGCCCCTCGAAAGAGCGTAGCCTTGTATGCCGTAGAAAAGGAACAGTCGGCCGATGAGCCGGGTTCTGTGCTTTGCGTTGCAAAGTGTTCGTCATTTATCTGGATGCGCCGTTGCCGACACATTCTATCGTTCTACCCTCCGACGTTTCTCCGTGGAGCAATCGGACGAGCCGCCCTCCGACGTCGGTTTACATGAACTTTCAGCTTCCGATGTGCACGGCTTGCCGTGTCACCACGACAACCGGTGGGCTCTTACCCCACCTTCTCACCCTTACCGCCGGGCGGTGCGAAACCTTGCGGCGGCGGTTCTTTTCTTCTGCACGAATTCGCCTTCGCAGACGACTTCCCATTAAGAAGCGGAACGCTCTACGCTGCCCGGACTTTCCTCACGCATCACAAGAATGCGAGCGACGAACTGTCCGACTGCGCCTTTTCTAACTACAAAAGTAGGAAAAAAAGTGGATACAAGGGCGAGTTTCGCAGAATTTGAGTACTTTCGCGTATATATTCAAACCATCTATCCCTTACACATGAAACGTTTCGTCCTATCCGTTGCCTTGATGTGCCTTGCCGGTGCACCTTTGTCGGCGCAAAACTACAAGCCCAGTCCTGAGAACCTCGAAAATCGTCGGCAGTTCGCAGCAGATCGTTTTGGCATATTCATTCATTGGGGCATCTATTCCCTCTTCGCACAAGGAGAGTGGTATTTGCAGGACGGACCGCTTCGCAGAGAAGAGTATGCCAAGGCGGCCAATGCGTTCTATCCGCATGATTTCGACGCCAACGCCTGGGCCAAGGTTTTCAAAAAGGCCGGTGCGCGCTACATCACGTTCACAACTCGACACCACGACGGCTTTTCGATGTGGAACACGCGGCAGAGCGACTACAACATCATGCACACGCCCTACGGAAAGGACATCGTGGCACAACTTGCGGAGGCTTGTCGTGAGAACAATTTGGCACTCCATCTCTATTATAGTCACATCGATTGGATGCGCGACGATTATCCCATGGGAAGAACGGGGCGCCGGGTCGGAAAGGACGCAGCGAAAGCCGATTGGCCGCATTATTATGCCTTTATGAACCGGCAACTCACCGAATTGCTGACCCAATACGGGCCGGTGCGCGCCATTTGGTTCGACGGGTGGTGGGATCAAGACCAAAAGAAACCTGCATTTGATTGGCAACTTCCCGAACAATATGCACTCATCCATCGTTTGCAACCCGGATGTTTGGTGGGCAACAACCATCATCAGCAGCCGAACGAAGGAGAAGACTTGCAATTTTTCGAACGCGACGTGCCGGGCGAAAACAAAGCGGGGCTGAGCGGGCAGGCCATCGGACGTTTGCCGCTGGAGACCTGCGAAACGATGAACGGCATGTGGGGCTACAAAGTAGCTGACCAGAACTATAAGTCGGCCGATCAGTTGATCCGACTCTTAGTGCGCACGGCTTCGAAAGGGGCCAACCTGTTGCTCAATGTGGGACCCCAACCCGACGGCAATTTGCCCGCCGCTGCGGTGGAACGCCTGGAGGCTATGGGGGAGTGGCTCAAAGTGAACGGCGAAACCATTTACGAAACGGAAGCCGGCCCCCTCGGTGACGGAAAAAATGTGGTGAGTACGCGCCGAGGATCGAAGATTTATGTCCACATTCTAGATCCCGAGATTCAAAAACTCGATTTGCCATGTAGCGATCGGGTGGAGAAGGTCTACCGCTTGGGCACGGTCGCGCCGACAGACTTCAAGTGTCGACGAAAGCGACTCAATTTTACCGTTGCAGCTGAGCCGGTGCCCGACCGTATTTACGTTGTCGAGTTGAAATAAGTACTTTACTGTGAGATATTTCCTCCTGATTGTTGGTCTTTTTGCGCTGAGCTTCGTTTCGGCTGGGGCGGTTTCGCATCGCATCTTCCGTGACGACATTCGCACGTTGCGCACCGAAGTGGCCGGGCAGCTGGAAACGCTGCCGGTGGTGCGACTCGGTTCCACGGATGTGGTGGAAGTGAGCTTCGATCAGCTCTCGCACGATGGGAAAATGTACTTCTATCGTGTGGAGCATTGGGATCGTGCTTTCGGCGCACCCACTCCCGGTTTGTTCACCGGCGAATTTGTGGAAGCCAATTACGAAGACGTGCCGATCGAAACCTATCGCGAGAGTCAAAACACCTCTATTTTGTACACTCACTACGCGTTTCAGTTTCCAAGTTCCGATGCTCGACCGTTGATATCGGGCAACTACAAATTGAAAATCTACGATCGCGCAGATGCCTCGGGCGATCCGGTGGCAGAAGTCTGTCTTTGTGTCGTAGAACCCTCGATGAATGTCAGCGGACGCGTGCTGACTGACACGGAAGTGGATCGAAACGACCGGAATCAGCAGGTGGAATTGCAAGCACAGGCGATCGGTAATTTGCCGACTGCCGATTTGCGAACGGCGTTGCGAGCCACTGTGCGCCAAAACGGGCGAGAGGACAACGCCTGCGTGCTGTTTCCCCCCACAGCTGTCCTCCCCGGTCGCACCGTGAGGTGGGAACACGCGCAACAGCTCATTTTTCCGGCCGGAAACGTGTACCGAAGTTTCGAACAACTCAACATGCGCGTTGCCGGCACGCGAGTCGAAGCATTCAATTGGCACCCGTCGTATTATCATGCCACATTGTTCCCCGACGAAGTGCGGCGTAACTATCTCCTGCGCGAAGATCGCAACGGCACGGCCGTGATACGCAACACCGACAACCGCGACAACGACACGGAGAGCGATTATTTGTTCGTACACTTCACACTCGAGAGTGAACAAATGCCCAACGCCGAGGTCTATGTCAGCGGCCGATGGACAACGGGTGGATTGATTCCCGAATATCGTATGACCTATCGTCCCGAACGTCACGCATACGAGGCGGCGCTGCTGTTGAAACAGGGATATTACAACTATATTTATCTCACAGTGCCGCGCAATGAGACGGCGGCGCGCGATCTTCGCCGAGTAGGCCTGACTGCACCGACCGAAGGGGACTTCTATCAAACGCGAAACACCTACACTGCTTACATTTACGGGACCTTCCCGACCGATCGCTACGACCGATTGGTGGGAGTGGCCACACTGGGGCGTTAAAGCCCGACTATTTTTCAAAGATCTATGACTCTCCCTGAAATCACTTTCGCCAATGTGTTGGACTACATTGGCACTTTGGCCTTTGCCATTTCCGGAATTCGTTTGGCCAGTACGAAGAATTTTGACTGGTTCGGGGCTTATGTGGTCGGACTCGCCACAGCCATCGGTGGAGGTACGGTGCGCGATCTGATGCTCGACGTGCCTGTCTTTTGGATGCGCAATGGAATTTATTTTCTCATCACGTTGCTCGCGCTTTTGCTCGTTGTTTTGTTCGGAAAAGTCGTGGTGCGGCAGAAATACACGTGGTTTATCTTCGATACCATCGGGCTGGGCATGTTTGCCGTGATTGGCATTGAGAAAACACTCGGAGTGGGTTTCCCTTTCTGGGTGGCCATCGTCATGGGGTCCGTCACGGGAGCCGGTGGCGGGGTGATTCGCGATGTGTTTCTCAATGAAGTGCCGTTGATTTTCCGCGCCGAAATCTATGCCGTGGCCTGTGTTTTGGGCGGATTGGCCTATTGGGTCTGCAGTTTGTGCGGGTGGGGCAATGTGCCCTGCGGACTGGTGTGCGGTTCGGTCGTGATTCTGTCGCGTGTGTTGGCCGTACGCTACCATATCAACCTGCCGACACTCCGCGACAGCGATGAAATTTAAGTCTCATAGCGCCGCTCTCCTTGATTCCCTGAAGTAGGGTGGGAAAGCCGCGCATGGGTCGAAAACAACGCGAAGCCCCTCTTTTCTCATTGGAAGAAAAGAGGGGCTTCGTTGCGCAATGCGATGGATTGCCGCCGAAAGTCCGTTGAGATTTGGAGCTTAGTCTTTGTCCGTCTCGTCGAGAAAGCGCAGCGATAGGATTTTGGCGAGACGTTCGCGCAAGGGAGCAAGCAGTGACATCCGGATATCGACGGTGAGCGTGGTGCCTTCGGCCGAGAAGTCGCGAGCTGTGATTTCGCCGCCCCCTTCTCTGATGAAACGCATCGCCACATCGGCGTCTGTGTAGGGAACTTCCACGCGCAATCGGCCCATAACCAGGCGTTCCTCGGTGGTGGCTTCGGCAATGGCGGCCGCTGCGGCTTCGCGGTAGGCGACCACCAGACCACCCGTGCCGAGTTTCACGCCGCCGAAGTAGCGAACCACGACGACCAGCGCGAAGGTTAATCCTGCAGAGCGCAGGGCACCCAATATAGGTCGGCCCGCCGTGCCGGAAGGCTCCCCGTCGTCGTTTGTGCGCGTGCGCTCTCCGTCGAAATCAAGGGCATAGGCAAAACAAACGTGGCGGGCATCGTAGAATTGTTTCCGCAATGCCGCCACGCGTGCCTTAGCGCTTTCCTCATCCTCCACGTGTTCGGCAAAAGCATAGAACTTACTGCGCTTTTCAGTGTAGACCGCTTCGCCGTTGCTCGAGAGTGTGAGGTAAGTGTCTCCTGTCATTAGGCCTGATCAAAGTGATAAAGGAAGGTGGCCACGCCGCTGAGCGCAGGTTTCTTCTGGTCTTTGATCTCGATGTTGAACTTAATTTCAGCTTTGCACACACCGCGCAGGTTCGTGATGGAGGCTAACGAACCCGTCAGGCGGATCTGCTGGCCGGAAAGCACGGGTTGGCCGAATTTCATCTTGTCCATGCCGTAATTGACCATCATCTTAATGTTGCGTACCTCGATGATTTGGCTCCAAAGGTAGGGAAGGAGCGAGAGCGTGAGGTAACCGTGCACGATTGTTTGGCCGAAAGGACCTTCTTTGGCCTTGGCTTCGTCGACGTGGATCCATTGATGATCGAGCGTGGCGTCGGCAAACAAGTTAATGCGTTCCTGCGGCACTTCGAGCCAATCGGAGGTGCCCAATACTTCGCCGAGATGCGAAGCGAACTCTTCGTAGTTGTTGATGATAAGCATGGGTGATTCTTTGCTTAATAGGATTTTCAGATATATCTAAGTCCTTGTTGGCTGGTTGGGGTGGGAGCTACTCAATTGTCCGCGCGTGAAATCTCTTTCATAGTGAGCGAAGAGATTTTCATTTCGCTGTTGAGTTTGGCACTTATGGTGTAAGAACCGAAGGTTTTGCCCTCTCCGCTGCGGATGATGTGCTGATCTACTGAGCAAGCTACCGTGTAGGACGCGTTACCTTGGTCGTCTACAGTTTTCTTGATCTGGTAATCGTCGTTCACCACGAACGAGCAGCTCTCGATGTCTCCCGAGTAGGTCTTCTTTAGGAGGTTGCCCACGTCAGCTTTCGTCGCATTTTGCTTATTAAGGAACTGCGTCATGGTGGGAGTAATGTAGGTAAAGAGCGAAGTCTCGTCGTTATTGCCGAATGCTTCGAAGAAACCGTGCAGGGTGCTGGAGATGGTGCCGCGCTCGTCGGGACTGACGATCGACTTGACCAGCGTGTTTTGCAGCTGACTTGCGTCTTGTGCATAACGACCATCGGGGTGTTTTTCCAAATAGTCGGAAATGGCATCGGGCGTGTTGAGCTTTTTCGCTGTTTCCCAGTCGAGAGAGTCGATCTTCAGCTCACATTGCTTCACCAATTGGCTTTGCGGATAGTTTTGGCTGAAGCGTTCGAAATCAGAAGCGTAGCCGCTGTTGGCAATGCGCTGCCAATCGGCATACATGGTGCGCAATTGTTTGAGGCGGTCGCGCACTTCGTCGGCATGTGCGCTATTGGGGAATTGCGTCAAGTAGTTTTCGTAGTCTTCGACGTTCTCATTATTATTGAGTAGCGCGTAGGCTTGCTCTTCCGTCTCCTGTTTGTTGACATAGAAGTAGAAGCCGCCTGCCACCAGGGCGGGAATCAAGATGCAAAGGGCGATGATCACATAGATCCACGGATTGCGTTTTGTGCGGATCGGGGGCTGTGTTCCACGATTGTTGGGGCCGGGAGTGCCGGTGGGCGTCTGTGCGCCAGTCATGTTTTGTTCTTCCATGATACAAATGGATATACTATTGTAAGACCTCTGGGCGGATCGAAATTATCGCATTACACAGATCCGCTGTTTGCGTGCAAATATACGAACTTTTTTCTGTTTCTCTTGGTTTGTCGTGTGCTTATGACTACTTTTGCAAGCAGTTTCGTTCCTAAACGAACCATATATCAACTCAATATCATACACTTATGAAAGGAATTAAGTTTGCAGCAGTAGCACTTTGCGCGTCGATGATGCTCACATCCTGCGGCGATTGGAGCAATAAAGGTAAGGGCGGTTTGCTCGGCGGTGGAGCCGGTGCAGCCCTCGGCTCGTTGGTGGGATATCTCATCAGCAAGGACGGTAAAGGTACCGCCATCGGTGCTGCAGTCGGCGCAGCTGTCGGCGGTGGCGCCGGTGTAATCATCGGCAACCGCATGGATAAGGCGAAAGCTGAGGCCGAACGTGTCGCCAATGCCAAGGCAGAAGTGCTCCAAGGTGAGAATGGTGTGAAGTATGTCCGCGTCACTTTCGACAGCGGTATCCTCTTCGGTACCGGTAACGCCACACTTTCAGCATCTGCACAGAGCTCGCTCCGCAAGTTTGCGACCGATGTGCTCGTTCCCAACAGCGATATGGACGTTTCCATCATGGGTTACACGGACAACCAGGGCTGGAGAAACAGCACGGCCGACCAATCGCGCGAGAAGAACCAAGCACTTTCGTATCAACGCGCCCAGAGCGTGAGCAACTACCTCATGCAGAGCGGTGCTCGTTCGTCGCAAATCCGCGAAGTGAAGGGACTTGGTGAAGAATTCCCCGTGGCTGACAACAGCACCACGATGGGTAAGCAGCAAAACCGCCGTGTAGAAGTTTATCTCTACGCATCGCAGCAAATGATCAAGAATGCTGAAGCACAGGCACGTTAATTTGTAGCCGAAGTTTTCGCATTCATCGCGAAACACCGGCCTTCCGCTTTTGGCGGAAGGCCTTTTTTTGTGCTTGCATGTCCGGGTTGCCCATGGGAAATCGGCGGTGGTGTGCGAATAAGAGGGAGATGACGCTTGTGCCTGTGGAATTCGAGGGCAAAAGCGCGGAGCTTTCTGTCGAAAGTTGGGGGATTTGGCGTATTTCTCCCCAGGTTTTCCGTTATTGACCGAGACGAGGAAACGAAAAACCCCGAAGTCTCCGTTGGAAAGAGACTTCGGGGTGATAATGATTTGCGGGAGGTTTTCTGCGATGCGCGGTCAATTGTCGTCGTCGGTGCGCGATTGCGTGACGATGTCTTTGAAGGTGACGGCAATGCCGTGCGCCGTTTTCTTCGAAGTGCGCACTGAGGTGCGTCCCAACCACTTCATTCCGGTCCAGATCCCGACAGAAATTGTGAGGAACAGCCGGCCCCAGTCGGCAGGACGCGTCCAGTTGAAGTCAAATTGGGTGCAGAAATAGCGCCAACTCCAGACCACCAGCAGCGGGAGCCCTGCGCCGACGAAAAGGTAGGCGATCCAAAATGCATCGTCCCGTTGGAATGTCACCACCGGGTGGTTCCCCACCATTTCCCACGGCAACCCGTAGGCCAACACCTTGATCATGCTCACCAACTTGAAGGCCAGGAGATGGAAACCGAAGATGTAGATGCTGTTGTCGCCAATGTAGGCAATGACCTCGGGAACTTTGCGAGGGAGGAGGGAGAGATAGTGGGCAACGGCGTGCAGCCAGACAAAAGCGGCCGGACCGGCGAGCGCCAAAAGGACAACGGCGAGCGGATTGCCGGTGGAGGGAGTCATGGCTACGGGGAAGAAGGCGACCAAAAGCGCCAAAACAAGACTACTCCATGCCAAACCGAGTGCGGGATGGCGCCAGGCAACCGACACAGGGCTGTCGGTGTTGTGACGAAACAAGAAACCGATGCTCATAAAAGTGATGCCCATCAGTTCGCGGTAGCCGCCTTGCGCCACACCGGTGATGCGAAGTCCGTCAAACGATTGCCAAATGGCGAGAAGGAGGGTGAGGGTGCCGACTGCAGCGACTTGTAGGGTGGGATTCTTCAGCCACTTGATGCAAGTGGCGCCCTTGAACAGAAGCAGGAAGGCGATGCTCGACAGAAACAGGGCGCGGAAAAACCAAAAAGCACCGGCGAGAAAGACGTCATAGCCCGACATGTTGAAGACAATGCTCCAGAGATTTTGCATTGCCGTGCCCCAATCGTAGGGATGCGTCACGCCTCCGGCGGCATTGCCGTAGGTTTCAGAGAGTAGACCGAGCGGGAAAAAAAGATTGTGGAGGACGAGAAACAGAAGGCTCCATTTCACAAACGGAAGGTAAAGGCGGCGTGCGCGGCGCACGACGAAAGTGCCCTTCTGTTGCAGGTATTGGGGATTGAAAAAGTAGCCGGCGCACACAAAGAAGGCCGGTACCGAAACCATGTAGGCGAAGCGGGACAGGTAGGTGGGGGCTGCTGCATGAGCCGTCACGACGAGGAGAATGGCAAGTGCCTTTAATATGGAGAAAGTGGTGTCGCGCTGTTCGTTCATGTGGAGAATGGGATAAAAGGGGGCAGTTCTTCGTTAGAAGAGGCCTTCGTGGGAGACGAATGTTTAAATCATCGTGCTGAAGGAGTCGACAATGCCGAGCAATTTGCCCGCTTCGTCCAGCACCAGCACGGAGTGGATCTTGTATTGCTGCATGAGCTGATCGATCTCGGCCACTTTGGTTTCGGGGCGCACGATTTTGGGGTGTGAGGTCATGACTTCGCGCACGGTATGGCGGAAGAAGCTGTCGCCGAAGCGCTCCATTGCACGACGAATGTCGCCGTCGGTGACGATGCCCACGATGTTTCCGTTTTCAACGGCCACGCAGAGACCCAAACGCCCGGAGGTCATGCAAACCAGTGCCTCGCCCATGCACGTATCGGGCGAGGTGGTGGGGAGATTGTCGGTGCGCATGACGTCGCGTGCGCAGGTCAGCAACCGCCGACCCAGGGCACCGCCGGGATGGAAGCGTGCAAAATCGCCGGCCTTGAAGTCGCGCGCCACAATGAGGGCACAGGCGAGGGCATCGCCCAGGGCAAGCGTCACGGTCGTGCTGGAAGTGGGCGCCAACCCCATGGGGCAAGCCTCGTGCTTCACGGCGATATTCAAATGCACGGTGCTGTATTGCGCCAAAAGCGAAGAGGGGTTGCCACTCATGCCGACAATCGGCACTTTCTTGGCGAGCAAGTAGGGGAAGAAGCGGAGCAGCTCGTCGGTTTCGCCCGAATTGGAAATTGCGAGAATGAGATCGTTGTCGGCAATCACGCCCAAGTCTCCGTGGAACGCGTCGAGCGGATTGATAAAGAAGCTGGGGGTTCCTGTGGAAGAGAGAGTCGCGGCGATTTTGGCGCCGACGTGTCCGCTTTTTCCCACACCCGTCACAATGACTTTGCCGGTGCAGGCCATAATGAGCCGAACGGCCTCATCCAACTCGGAGCCGATGGTGGGGATCAAGGCCAATAATGCCTCGGCTTCGTCGCGGAGGCATTGAATGGCGGTGTCGGTATAAATTGACATGGGGATTTTCGAGAAGAGAGATTAGCACAATTGGCGAAACAGGCCTTCGAGTTCGTCGAGCGGCAGCATATTCGGACCGTCGGACAGCGCTTTGTCCGGATCGGGGTGGGTTTCGAGGAAATAGCCCTGGGCGCCGAACGCTTTGGCGGCCAATGCCATGGCAGGAACAAACTCGCGGTCGCCGGAAGTTGTGCCGTTTCCGCCGCCGGGACGCTGCACCGAGTGTGTGCAGTCCATGATGACGCGGTCGGCCCACTGCCGCATGATGGGAAGATTGCGAAAATCGACAACCAAGTTGTTGTAGCCGAAGCTATTGCCCCGTTCTGTCAGCCAAACTTCCTTCGCGCCTGATTCTCTACACTTCTCTACGGGGAAACGCATGTCTTCGCCGGAAAGAAATTGGGCCTTTTTGATGTTGACCACGCGGCCGGTGCGTGAAGCTGCCACGAGTAAATCGGTCTGGCGGCACAAAAAAGCGGGAATCTGCAGCACATCGACTACTTCGCCCGCGGCTGCGGCCTGATAGCTTTCGTGAATGTCGGTAGTCAAGGGAAGATGGTAGCGCGCACCCACATCGGCAAGTTGTTGCAAGCCGCGTTCCAGCCCCGGGCCGCGGAAGGAACGGAGAGAAGTGCGGTTGGCCTTGTCAAACGAGGCCTTAAAATAAATGTCGATGTGAAGGCGTTGGCGAATTTCTACCAACTGTTGTGCCACGCGGTCGAGCAATTCGTTGCTTTCGATCACGCAAGGGCCGGCTATAAAGAGAGGCTTCATGCGAAGGTACACAATGGTTTGCTGCAAAAGTACGAAAAACTTCGGGGAAAGCCCTTTGTGCTCGACGAAAAAGCATTTTGACACGAGGATTCTTGGGAGACACTTTTTTTTTTTAGATATTTGCAGGTGTGTTGTCCGGAAGGATCAATACGCACACCGAAGTGTTTTCATCTGCCTTCTCCTATAATTCAAAACAACATGCCTCAACCTGAAACAAAATACCTCTTTTTCGACACTGAGACCACAGGCATTCCACAAGACTACAAAGCGCCTTGCACAGACACGGACAATTGGCCGCGTTTGGTGCAGTTGGGCTGGATTCTCACCGACAGCCGGGGGAGCGAATTGCGACGGGGCAACCGGATTGTGCGCCCCGAAGGCTTTGAAATTCCAACAGCGGCTTCGGACGTGCACGGTATTACGACAGAACGTGCCTTGGCTGAAGGAGAACCGCTGCGCGACGTGATGTTGGCCTTCGGTGCCGATCTGAATGAATCCGGTTGGCTGGTGGGACACAACATAGATTACGATTTACACGTCGTGGGTACGGAATATTATCGCCTAGGTTACGATCACCGCATCATGTTTGCGCGCCCTTATGTGTGCACAATGCAAGCAACGATCGACTTTTGCAACATTCCCGGGAAATATGGCCCCAAGTGGCCCCGTCTGCAAGAATTGTATGTGCGACTTTTCGGCCGAGAATTCGACGGGGCGCACGACGCGATGGCCGATATCAGCGCCACGAAGGAGTGCTTCTTCGAATTGTTGAGGAGAAATGTGATAAGCCTTTGATAAATAGAAGGGATATGTCGTTTTGTTTCTTCTAAAATGACCGACCGATGGAAAACTTTGTAGCGATTGACTTTGAAACCGCCAACGGGAAGCGCAGCAGTGTGTGCAGTGTTGGGATTGTAGTGGTGCGCGACGGTGAAATAACCGACAAGTATTACAGCTTGATCCGCCCGATTCCCGATTATTATTCCCCGTTCACCACCGCTGTTCACGGATTGACGACAGAGGACACGCGGCATGAGCGCCCGTTTCCACAAGTGTGGGCCGAATTGTGTCGGCATTTGCCGGAAGAATTTCCCTTTGTGGCGCACAACAGCCCATTTGATGAGTCTTGTCTCCGGGCTGTTTTTGATGCCTACGACATGGATTACCCGGAATATCCCTTCTATTGCACCTGTCGCGCCTCGCGCAGAACGTTCGGTGCCGGGTTACCGAATCATCAGCTCCACACAGTGGCCGAACGCTGCGGGTTTCATCTCGAAGATCACCACCATGCACTGGCCGATGCCGAAGCCTGTGCTTGGATTGCACGAGAGATTCTCTAAAAGGGCGCACGTTGTCGCGAAAAAGTCCCGCCGGTCGGTGGATCGTGCGAAGAGCGGCATGGAGTAGCCCCGACTTTCGAGCTGCAGTCGTAGAGTAAACGGCAGGTCACTCCATTATATACGGTAGGATCACTCATTATTTATATAGTAACCCCCACTTTTCTCCCCGCAACGATGATGAACAAACGTCGACTTTCCGTGTTGCTTTGCATAATGGCCGTGGCTGCGACCACACATGCGCAGAAGACAAAGCCTGTGACGCGAAAAGACACCACACGCAAGGTGATTCGATTGGCCCCCGGTTTAAATTTCAGCGACGACCGCTTCAAACGAGGATATATCGAGTCGCCTTTGGAAAATCTTGCCGGGCGCTTACCCGGTGTGAGCGTGACTTCGGGTACAGGCGACCGCATGGCGGCGCTTACCGGGGTGAGAGTGCGTGGCACCACGTCCATTACCGGCGGAAACGATCCTTTGGTGCTCATCGACGGCGTACCTTCCGATCTGGAAACCCTCAGTACGGTGTATCCGGGCGACATCGATCAATTCGAAGTGCTCAAGGACGCGGCAGAAACAGCGCAGTATGGTTCGAGAGGTGCCTCCGGTGTGATTGTGGTCACCACAAAAAAGGGGAAGAGTGGGCGCTTCCACATCAGTTACGACGGGAATGCCGGCGTGCAAACTGTGAGTAAACGCCTCGAAATGCTTTCGGCTTCGGAATATCTGGCCACAGCGCAGCGATTAGGCAAGCCTTATATTGACGGAGGTGCGAATGAAAATTATTTGCGTTACCTTGAGCGGACGGGTTTCCTACACAGTCACCACGTTGCCCTCAACGGCGGCACGGAATCGTCCAATTATCGTGCGTCGGTGGCCTATCGTGAACGCGAAATGGTGGTGAAAAACAACAGTAGCAACAATTTTGTGGCGAAAATCGACCTGAGTCAGCGCGCGCTCAATGAGCAATTGCGCATCGATTTCGGGCTTTTCACCTCGACCCAACAGCGGGCCGATCTTTACGACGGTCAAAGAGTTTTTTATGGGGCAGCAGCGCAAAATCCCACCTATCCTTTGCAGGAAAAAGTGGGCGGAGGCTGGTACACGAATCCCACGGCTTCGCAGATTGCTGCGCCGCAAGCCATGTTCAGAGCGAGCAATGATCTCGAAAATCAGCACCTCAACGCCCATGTGCAGCTGAAATTGAAATTAGACGACGCTTTTTCGCTCAGTGCGTTGGGGACCTACACGAATAGCACCAATCAAGAACTTCAATATTACCCCACTTGGATATGGGCGCAGGGACAAGCCTTGCGTCGCCAGCGGAATTACAAAGATTGGCTGGCCAATTTCTCGTTAGACTTCGATCGTTTCTGGGGCGCTCACCGACTCACGGCCCGTGCCCTGGGCGAGTGGCAGCACAGCCGCCAAACAGAATTCGGAACGCTCGTAAAGGGATTCACGAACAACGCCACCGGCTATCACAATCTGGCCGCCGGTGCGTTGCGCCCCTACGGCGGGACGTATAGTGACCGCCAAGATGCCACATTACTCTCCGGACTTTTTTCTGCCCGCTACAGCATTTTCAATCGCTATGCCCTTTCCGTCAGCGTGCGCGCCGACGGTAGCTCGTTGGTAGGGGAGAATCACACGTGGGGTCTCTTCCCTTCGGTTTCGGGCGAGTGGGATGTGAAGCACGAAGCCTTCTTGCGCGGCGTCGATGCCGTGAATCGCCTGAAATTTCGCATCGGCTATGGTGAATCGGGAAATCTGGCGGGCATCTCGGCCTACAATGCCGTACGACGCATGGTGCCGACCAACGTTGTCCCCGTCAACGGAGCGCCGGTTGTGACGATGAGCGAAGCGCGCAACTATAATCCTGATTTGCGTTGGGAGACGCGCGGCACCTTCAACGTGGGCGCTGAGGCGGCGTTGTGGGACAATCGTTTGATATTGACCGCAGAATATTATCATGCCGTGACGCGCGACATGCTTTATGAGTACGAAGTGCCCGTGCCGCCCTTTGTTTATGACAAACTCCTGGCCAACAACGGCACACTCTCCAACGACGGTTGGGAACTCGGACTCGGTGCTTCGTTGTTGCGCACCCGCGACTGGGGACTCGACGTGAATGCGAACCTCACCGTGCAGCGCAGTCGTTTGCGCTCGCTGGGAGGAGCTTGTCTCGGCATGCAACTCACTGCCCCTCGCATTACTCCCATCGGCGGAATGGAGCTTGGCGCCGGTTTCCACGGAGGAAACAACAATGTGCTCTATCAAATCGTTGGACAACCGCTGGGCGTGTTCTATTTGCCCAAAAGCACCGGTTTGGAACTCCAGCCCGACGGCAGTCGCCGCTACGAAATCGAAGATTTGGACCACAACGGGCGGATCAATGTCGAAGACGGTGGCGACCGATATGTGGCGGGACAGGCCACACCCAAGGTGATGCTCGGCTCGAACATCGCAGTGCGTTACAAAAATTGGGATCTCACGATGCAAATCAACGGCGCCTTCGGCCACAAGATCTTCAATGCCACGGCCTTGGCCTACATGAACATGACGAGCTTTCCCGACTACAACGTGATGCGTGGGGCGCCGCAGCAGAACATCAAGGATCAAAACGTCACCGACTACTGGTTGGAGAAAGGCGACTACGTAAATGTGGATTATATCACCTTGGGCTGGAACGTACCCTTGCGTTCTCGGGTCATTCGGGGGCTGCGTCTATCGTGTAGTGTGAACAATCCGTGGACATTTACGGCTTATTCGGGATTGACCCCCATGATCAACAGCCACGTGGTCAATGCCACGATCGGAATGGACGACAAACGTTCGTATCCTGTCTATCGCACTTTTTCTATGGGGGTGAATGTACAGTTCTAAATGCACTAAGATGAACAAGCTTCTTTTCCTTTTTTGCCTTCCGCTCTTTTTTTTGACGGCTTGTTTGCACGACGAGCCGCACGGAAGCCTGTCTGAGCAGCAAGCCTACGACAACGCGACCAATTTGTACGTCAACACCGTTGCAACGCTCTATGCGAACATCGGCGGAAGCCGCGACGGAGAGGGATTGCAGGGCACCTACAAAGGGGTGTACGACTACAATACTTTTTGCACGGACGAAGCCGTGATCCCGATTCGGGGCGGCGATTGGTATGACGGGGGATTTTGGGAAAATCTCTACTTGCACCGTTGGACGTCCAACGACCCCGAGTTGCTCACGCTTTGGAATTATCTCTATCGTGTGGTGATGCTCAGCAATCGGTCGCTCGATCGGTTGGCGAAGCACCGTAATTTACTCAGTGACGCCGACTATGCTCGCTACTGCGCCGAAGTGCGTGCAGTGCGTGCGCTCTTTTATTTCGAATTGCTCGATCTCTTTGGTGGAGTTCCCGTGGTGACGAAAGCCGAAGCGCGCTTGGAAGATGTGCGTCCCGCGCGTCGTTCGGAAGTCTATGCTTTTGTCAATAAAGAGCTGCGTGAGGTCTTACCCCTCCTGCCCAATGTGCGCAGCAACGTGCCCGGCAGCTATTATGGGCGCATCACCCGCCCGGTGGTCTTCTTCCTTTTGGCGCGTTTGGCCCTCAATGCCGAAGTGTATGCCGACGATGACCCCACAGACGGCCATCGTCCGTCGGGCGACACGATGCGGTTGGACGTAAACGGCCGCACACTCAACGCGTGGCAGGCAACTGTGGCCTATTGCGACTCACTTACCGCCGCCGGCTATACACTTGAGCCGAACTATGCCGACAATTTCAAAGTGGCCAACGAACAATCGCGCGAAAACATCTTCACAATCGTCACCGACAAGACGCTCTATCCCACCTTGTTCAAGAACCTTTTCCGTTCTCGCCACTATGCGCAGGGTGGGGCGCAGCACGGCGTGGGAGAAAACGGAAGTTGCGCCACGCCGGCTACCTTGGACATCTACGGCTACGGGACGAGTCGAGAGGACCGACGTTTCGCGCTGAATTTCTATGCCGACACCGTGCGCGAAAACGGCGTGACGGTGATGCAAGATGCCCACACACCGCTCATTTATCGGGCCCGTGAAGTCAAACTCAGCCTCACCGGTTCGCCTTATGAGAAGACCGCCGGTGCGCGCATGCACAAATATGCTCCCGACCCCACGGCTTACAGTGACGGACAGCTGGCGGACAACGATATCGTGCTGTTTCGTTATGCAGATGCACTACTGATGCGTGCCGAGGCCAAGGTTAGATTAGGGGAGTCGGGAGACGAGGATCTGAATCGCGTGCGTGCACGTGTGGGCATGGCGCCGCGCACGGCTACACTCGAACATCTGCTTGAGGAACGCCTATTGGAACTGATGTGGGAGGGAACGCGGCGAGCGGATCTCGTGAGGTTTGATCTCTTCCACAAGGCTTACACCCTGCGACCGGCCTTGTCTGACGAAGCAGACCGCCACACGACGGTCTTTCCCATCCCGGCGCGCATGCTGCAGCTCAATCCTAATTTGAAACAGAATCCAGGATACAGATAAACTGCGCGCAGTGGTGTACACGCAGTGGCGATAGAAAGGACGATCGTTCTCGGCCGGTGAGAAAAAATCCCGCGATTTCCACCGAAATCGCGGGATTTTCTTGTGAAAATGGGGGATTTCTTCATTTTTCCTTCCCGAAAATTTGGAGTATTGGGAATGAATGCCTACCTTTGCACCCGTAATCAAAACAAGGTGCGTTAGTTCAGCTGGTTAGAATACATGCCTGTCACGCATGGGGTCACGGGTTCGAGTCCCGTACGCACCGCAAGTTTCGTTTATTGCAAGCGCTTCACTCAACTGGGTGAAGCGCTTTTTTCGTATGTCGCAACTGTCATTGAAAGGTGCAGGCTTTTTTCCGCTGTCGCGTGTTGCTCGGCGAAAAACGGCGAGAACAGTCCGGGGCTTGTGCGCGAGAGTGAAAGAGGAGGCTGCGGTCGGCAGCTGATGAGAGGAGAAAACAGAATATCCTAACAAATGGGGATTGTCATTGCAGCGGACTTCGCGTAACTTTGCACCCGAATAATTCACGACAAATACTTCGATTATGCAAATCCAATTTAAGTTGGCCGCCTTCGGAGCGGCCTTGTTGCTCGCTGCCAATGCATGTGTGACCGTTTCGTGCGACAAAGACGAAGTCGAAAAGCCGAAACAACCCGTTGTGGCGAAACTCAAGACTGAGGCACTGGCCGGTACGTACGTCGTCAGCCAACGTTTCTCGATCAAAATGTTTGGCCAAGAGGCCGTGCTGGGCCAGTTGAAGGAGCACAACCTGAAGATGGTGCCCGCAACCGATTCGACGGTTGACATCACGACGGAGGCTTATGACATTGATCTCATCGAGGGAGCACCTTATTCGAGCGCCGCACAGAAAGGCTACACGCTCAAGGGCGTAAAAGTGGTGAAGACGGGCGAAAAGGACTTCGTGCTCAGTGGCAAAGCCAAGGCAGACGCCGAGATCCAACTGGTGCCGCTCAAGCAGAAAAAGGAAGAAATGCCCTATCGAGTGTTCCCTGCCACGGAATATAATGTGATCGGCACGGTGAAAGACGGGGTGCTCGAGCTGGAATATAGCTTGCAACCCGGAAAAATGCCCTTCCCGCTCACTTATGTGTTCAACGGCAAACGAGCATAAGGGAAAACTGAGGTGATTTTTGTCCGTCGTTTCGTCGTTCGTCGACGGTCCGCGCACGGAATGTCCACCGATTGGCAGCAACAGGCGTCTCTCGCAAACAGCGAACGACTGTTGCTGCCTTTTGCTTGCATAAAATGAAGGACGGAGGCCGAAACGGGGTAGAGAGATTCTGTTCTCGCGATGTAAGAATGGTGTTTGGCAAGAAAAGGTGTTGCCGAGAAATTATTTGTGTGTAAATTCGCGCTGTAACATAACAGTAAAAAAGCCCTATGAAACAGCCCCTATTTTTTAGTTTACGGTCCCTCCTTTGTCGCGGCGGCTTTTTGTTGGCCGGTTGGTTCTTGTTGTCCGGAAGTGGCGCGAAGGGGATGGAGGTTGTGCCGGTGTCGACGGATCGTGCGCCGATCGTCGTGAAAAAGTCGGCTTCGACCGCAGCCGATGAAGCGGTTCTGCGGAGGTTTTACACCGAAGTGGTGCTGTACGACGGAAAGCTCGATGAAAAGAAAGTCGAGGCTATTTGCACCCCAGCTATGCTCCGTGAGTTGCGCAAAGCTTATGTCGATGAATACGACGGCACGGGCTACGGCATTTGGATCTTTCGCACGTGCATCAACGGCGGCGATAACACGGCCGGCGTTTTGCAGATCCGGGTACGCAGCGGTCGAGACTATGTGGTGACGTATAACGATGGGGGAGTGAAAGGCGAAACGATTGTACGCATGGTGACGCACAACGGCCGCCCGATGATTGCGAAGATCGTGAGCCGTGACAAAGGTTGTCGCTGACTTCCTTTCCGATGGAACGCCTTGAGCGCGTTGCTGCTGTCTATTCTTGTCGGTAAGGCAAAAGTAAAGCCCGCAAAGCATGTCGCTTTGCGGGCTTTCTTATTGGGTGTGTCACCGAAATTGGCAGTACACGTTTTATTTGCTGTTCTTTTTCTGCAAGCCGTAGCCTTTCTTCTTGTCCATGTAGAGGAGGGCAAGGGCGAGGAGGACGGAGATCGCACCGAAGCAGGTGAAGATAGCCATCGAAGTCCTGTAGGAGGGGTCGGCACCATTCATCTTACCGATCCACATGGGAACGAGCGTGAGACCGATGTTCTGAATGTAGAAGATAATGGCGAAGGCCGATCCGAGCAACTTCATGGGAATGATCTTGGGCACGCTGGGCCACATGGCAGAGGGCACAAGGGCGAAGGCGACACCGAGGACGAGCATGAGAATGATGGCGAACCAGCCGAAGGGGAGGACGTTGAGCATGAAGGTGAAGTGCACAGCGGTGAGCATCACCGAGCCGATGAGCATAAGGGTGGCACCTTTGCCGACCTTGTCATAGACAATGCCGAAAAGGGGCGTGAGGATGATCGTTCCGAAGGGGAGCAGACCGGGAATCATGCCGGCATAGTCCTCGGGCACGTTATAATTGGAGATCATCAACTTAGTGGCAAACTTCAAGAAGGGGAACACGCCGCTGTAGAAGAGCAGGCAGAGCAGGGCGATGAGCCAGAAACCGGGATTGGAGAAGATTTTTCCGAGATCGGAGAACTTGAAACTCTCGTCTTCGGCTTCTTCGGTGACAGACTCTCCGTCTACTGCTGCGATCGAGGCATCCAAACGGCGATCCATCACATTGTAGACCAGGAAACCGAGGAAACCGGCGATGAGCAGGGCGGCTCCTACGATCACGGGGAGCTGAATGCCCAGAGAGGTGGCTTTCGCCATGGGGAGGTTGGCACTGAGGGCAGCGGCGGTGCCGAGACGGGCGAGCGCTACCTGCACACCCATGGCCAAGGCCATCTCGTGGCCGGTGAACCACTTGGTGATGGTTTTCGAAATGGTGATACCGGTGATTTCACAGCCCACGCCGAAGATGGCGAAGCCCAAGCAAGCCACTGCGGCCGACATGGGAAGGTGGAAAGAACCGAGGCTGAACACGGCTCCGTGGAAATCGGTGGAGACGGCCACGTATTTGATGAGTACGCCTACGACCATGAGTGCGGTACTGAGTACGCCGGTGAAGCGAATACCCAGTTTGTCGAGAATGATGCCGCCGAAGAAGAGCATCAGGAGGAACACGTTGATGAGGCCGTAGCTACCGGAGAAGAAACCATAGTCGTCGGCGCTCCATCCGAGGCCACCTTGTGCAGTGGGAGCTGTGAGGATTTTCTCGAGCGGCGAGAGAAGGTCCGTGACATAGTAGCCCATCATCATGGTGAAGGACACAATGATGAGGGCAGTCCAACGAGCCGATGCGGAATCGTTGAGCTTTTGTGCGATGGGTTGTGTAACGTTCATTGTTGTGAGCGTGAGGAATTGGGTTGATAGTAGGGAAAAGGGTTACTTGAGATATTTGTCGAGCCAACGGAAGAAGGTGCGTTGCCAGAGAATGCCGTTTTGCGGACGGAGTACCCAGTGGTTCTCGTCGGGGAAGAGGAGAAGTTGAGCGGGAATGCCGCGCAGGCGGGCTGCGGTGAAGGCACTTTCTGCTTGGGTGTACTCAATGCGGAAATCACGTTGCCCGTGAATGCAGAGAATGGGGGTGTCCCAACGATCGACATATAGGTGGGGCGAGGTGCGGAAGGCCTTTTGTTGCTGACCCTCGGCATTTTTCACCCAAGGAGCGGAGCCCATGTCCCAGTTGGCGAACCAAAGTTCTTCGGTCTCGGTGTATTGTTGTTGGGTGTTGTAGATTCCGTCGTGCGCAATGAAGGCTTTGAAGCGCTTGTTGTGGTTGCCGGCCAACCAGTAGACACTGAAACCGCCGAACGAGGCGCCGACTGCACCGAGGCGCTCGCGATCCACATAGGGCTCGGAGGCAATGTCGTCGATGGCGGAGAGATAGTCCTGCATGCAGAGGCCGGTGTAGTCACCGCTGATCTCTTCGAGCCATTCTTTGCCGAAACCGGGCAAACCGCGGCGGTTGGGCGCGATGACAATATAGCCTTGTGCGGCCATGATTTGGAAGTTCCAACGGTAGCTCCAGAATTGGCTGACGGGACTTTGCGGACCGCCTTCACAGAACAGGAGAGTAGGGTACTTTTTCGTCGGGTCGAAATGCGGAGGATAGATGACCCAACTGAGCATCTTTTGGCCGTCTACGGTTTTCGTCCAGCGTTCTTTCACGTCGCCCCACGCGAGGTGATCGTAGAACCACTTGTTTTCTTCGGTGAGTTGGGCGACACGACCGTTTTTCACGTCTACGGTGTAGATTTCATCGGGACGGGAAAGCGAATGACGCTTCACCAGCAACTGTTTCTCGCCGGGGAGAAGCGAAACGAGGGAGTAGTCGGCCGGGTCGTCGGTGATTTGGCGTAATTTCCCTTTGAGGTCGGCAACGTGGAGGTTGACTTTCCCGTGCCAGACGCCGGCAAAGTACAGCCGCTTGCTGTCGGGCGACCACAGGAAGGCATCTACACCGCTGTCGAAGCCTTCGGTGACGTAACTCTTCTTGCCGGTACGCAATTCGTAGACGCAGAGACGTGCGCGGTCGCTTTCATAGCCGTCGCGCTCCATGCTGCTCCACGCAATGTACTTGCCGTCGGGCGAGAACTGCGGGTTCTGGTCGTAGCCGACGTTGGCATCTTGGCCGTTCTTCGCATTGATCGGTTGGTTTTGGAGACTGCGGGTGTAATCTGTCTCGCTCGGTGCGGTCCAACCCTCGGGTTTGCAGAGGTTGCGCGTGGTTTTCTTCGCGATGTCGTAGAGGAAGATGTCGCTGTCGGTGGAAGTGGCGTAGTCGCGGCCTGTTTTCTTGCGACAGGTGTAAGCAATTTGTCGACTGTCGGGACTCCAAGCCAACTGTTCGTTACCGCCGAAAGGCATCATGGGCGATTCGAAGGGTTCGCCTTCCAGCAGATCCTTCTCCACTGTGATTTTTTCCCCGTCGAAGTCTGCCAAGAAAGGGTGGGGCGCTGTGGTGACGTATTGATCCCAGTGCTTGTACATCAAATCGTTGATGACCATACCGGTGGCCTTGGGAAGGTCTTTTTCTTTCGGGGCGATCGAGGTGTTTTGTTGCACCTCTTTGACGAGAATCACGCGTTTGCTGTCGGGCGAGAAGAGGAAGTCTTGCACGTCGTCGGCTTCGTGGCTGATCTGTCGGCGGTGACTGCCGTCGGCGCTCATGACCCAAAGTTGGTTGCTGCCGCTTTCGGCCGAAAGATAAGCGATTTGCTCTTCGTTGCCGACCTTGATCCACACGGCACCGCTCTCGCTGTGAGTGGAAGTGGTGAGGCGTTGCGAATGTTTGGTCTTGAGATCCAACAGATAAAGCACGCTGTGCGATTTGTTTTCCGGCACGCTGTAGTAAGTGACGGCATACACGGCTCGGGTACCGGCCGCATTGGCTTGCACACTGCCGATGCGTCCCATGGCCCAAAGGGCTTCGGGCGTCATACGGTCGGATTTCAGGGCCGGAGTTTGCCGGCCGATGAAAGTCTGCGCACTGCTTTCCGAGGCAACGGCGCCGGTGAGGGTCGCGAGACTCAGGGCGGTTCCGATCATGAGAGTTTGGAGAGACATGGTAAGGAGCTATTTATAGGTTGTGAGACGCGCTCCGTGGGGGCGCGTCTCACGTAATGTTGTTTTGAGAGGATCAATTGCCGTGCCCGTTGCGGCGGCGTTGTTCTTCGAGCAACTTCTGTTGTTGTTCGTTGAGCGCCTGCAGTCGAGCTGCCAGCCCCGAAGTTTTCTTCTGCGGGTTGTTCTTGTTCTTCTCGTAGTAGGCTTCGAGCTTCGCCAGCAGTTTCTCGTCGTCCGTCGTCCGACGCAGATACCACATCGTGGCAGCCGAGCTAAACAGCGAGATGAAGTAGTAGAAGTTAAGGCCCGCGCTGTATTTGTTGAACATGAAGAAGAACATCACAGGCATCAGGAACATCGAGTACTGCAACACCTTCATATTCGCCGCTTGATCGGGTGCAGCGGCCATGGAATCCCGTTGTTGGCGCATCGACATGTAGCTATACAGCAAGTTGGTCAGGCAGAAGAGCACACAGAAGAGCGAGAGGTGGTTGCCCAGGCCCCAGATATTCGTGCTCCACGAGATCAAATCGTCGTAAGCCGAGAGGTCGTCGGCCCAAAGGAAGCTCTGTTGACGGAGTTCGATGGCGTTGGGGACAAAGTTGAACATCGCGATCCAGATCGGCATCTGGATGAGCATGGGCAAACAGCCGCCCAGCGGACTCGAACCATATTGTGAGTAGAGCGCCATCGTTTCCTGTTGGCGTTTCAGCGCGTCCTCCTTGTTCGGATATTTCGCGTTGATTTCTTCCACTTTCGGTCGGAGCACACGCGTCTTGGCCGAACTGAGGAAGCTCTTTTTCGTCGGCACGTAGACGATGGCACGCAGCAGCAAGGTGATGATCACCAGCACCAGCCACATCGGCAGGTTGAGCGAAGTGAGGAAGTCGAACACGTAGATCGTGAAGAAGCGGTTGATCCAGCGCACCACGGGCCATCCGAGGTAAACGAGCTTCTGCAAATCAAGATCTTGATGGGGATTCAGCGCATGCTTTTCCATCGATTGCAGCAAACGGAAGTTGTTCGGTCCGAAATACCACTGGAACTGCGCAGCCGTTTTGCCCGAAGGATCGAAAGGCGCCTCCAAATCGGCCGAGAAGCTCTTCAAATAGCCCGAATGCTCCGCCAGTTGTCGACTGTCGAGGTCGGCAGCGGTGAAAGCATCCTTAGCGATGAGCACCGCACTGAAATATTGGTTCTTGAAAGCCACCCAATCCACGGGGCGATCCACCTTTTCTTGCTTGTCGCCCTGTTCTTTGAGGTGATCACTGCTGCCGTCGCTGTCTTTGTAGGTCAGCGTCGAATACATGTTCTCAAAGTAGTAGCCCTTTTCGTACTGGCGCACGTTGTCTTTCCACTTCAATCCGAAAGTCTTCGTCTTGGGTGAGAATTGTTGGGCGAGTCCTTCCGTGCGCACACTCATATTGAGCATATAGTCGTCGGTGAGGGTGTAGTCAATGGCTATTTTCTCGCCGTTCTTACCGCTCGCCGTCATCGTCACAGCCCGTGCCGACACGTTCTCCGGCATGAAATAAAGCGCTGACGTAGAGATGTTTTCCGACTTCGTGTCAAAGCTCATGTCCAAGGAGGCATCGTCTTCATTGTAGAGCACCAATGCGCGCTGTTTGCCCGCTTTGTAGTCGGCATAGCTCTTAAAATTCTTGAGCACCACGCGACTCACCTGTCCCCCCTTGGGACTGATGGTCACCTCGATGTTCTCGTTTTTCAGCACCACGGGAATCATGTCCTCACGCGTGGCGCGTGCCGCGGCGAAAATCGCGTTGCTGTCTGTCGGCACTGCGGTCGAAGCGCTGTTCGCTGTCGCCGAAGCGGTCGGTGCTGTGCTTTCGGTCGCGGTGGATTCGGTTTTGGGCTTATTGTTGTGCGAACTCCAATAAGAGAAGCCGAAAACGACCAAAATCATCAGCACGATAGCGGTGATATTGTTCTTATTCATAGCAGAAAAGCTGCGCGCCGCCGGGACGCGCAAGTCCGTAAGGCGGCGCGAGAGTGAATCGTTTTATTTGTCTTGTGCGGCAATGGCGGTTTTCACGAAGTCCAGGAAAAGGGGGTGGGGGTGCAGCACCGTCGAGGAGTATTCCGGATGGAATTGCGTGCCGATGTACCATTTCTTTTCGGGGATCTCCACGATTTCGATCAGGTCGCTTTCGGGGTTGGTGCCGACGCATTCCATGCCCGCCGCTTCAAATTCTTTCGTGTAGTCGCTGTTGAATTCGTAGCGGTGGCGGTGGCGTTCGCGGATGGTGTCGCTTTGGTAGATGTCGTGTGCGTGCGAACCCTTGCGCAAGTCGCATTCGTAACCGCCGAGACGCATCGTGCCGCCCATGTTGGTGATGTTTTTCTGCTCCTCCATGATGTCGATGACGTTGTGCGTCGTCTTGCTGTTCAGTTCCGTGGAGTTCGCATCTTTGTAGCCCAGGACGTTGCGCGCAAATTCGATCACCATCATTTGCATACCCAGGCAGATACCGAAGGTCGGCAGGTCGTGCTCGCGGCAATACTGCGTGGCGATGAGTTTTCCCTCCGTGCCGCGCTGTCCGAATCCCGGGCAAATCACGTAGCCGGCCATGCCTTCGAGCATTTCGCCCACGTTCTCGCGCGTGATGTTTTCCGAATTGATGAAGTGGCAGCGCACCTTGCGGTCATTGTAGACGCCCGCTTGTTGCAGCGCCTCGATGATCGATTTGTAGGCATCCTGCAAATCATATTTTCCGACCAGGCCGATATGCAATTCCTCCGTGGCGTTGGCGCGACGGTCCAAGAAGGCGCGCCAAGGGCCGAGTTCCGGAGTGGCGCCCACCGGCAAACCCAGTTTTTCGAGAATCACGCGGTCGATACCTTGATCCTGCATGCACACCGGCACCTGATAGATGGAGGGCATGTCGGGGCTTTGGAACACGGCGTCCGGACTCACGTTGCAGAAGTTGGCCACTTTCTTGCACAGCGCGGCCGACAGCGGATGCTCCGTGCGCAAAACGAGGATATCGGGCTGAATCCCTTCGCTTTGCAGCTCTTTGACGGAGTGTTGCGTGGGTTTGGTCTTCAGCTCGCCCGCAGCCGCCAGATACGGCACATAGGTCAGGTGAATGCACACGGCGTTGCGGCCGAGCTCCCACTTGAGTTGGCGAATGGCTTCGACGAAGGGCAAACTTTCGATGTCGCCGATCGTACCGCCGATTTCCGTGATCACAAAATCATAGCCGCCTTTCTTGCCCAGGTAGAGCATGTCGCGTTTGATTTCGTCGGTGATGTGCGGAACCACCTGGATGGTTTTGCCCAGGTAGTCGCCGCGACGTTCCTTTTCGATCACGCTTTGGTAGATGCGGCCCGTGGTGAAATTGTTGTAGCGCGTGGTCTTGATGCCCGTGAAGCGCTCGTAGTGGCCGAGGTCGAGATCCGTTTCCTGTCCGTCGTCCGTCACATAGCACTCGCCGTGCTCATAGGGATTGAGCGTACCGGGGTCGATATTGATGTACGGGTCGAATTTCTGGATCGTAATGTTGTAGCCGCGCGATTGGAGCAGTTTGCCGATCGAGCTGGCGATGATGCCCTTGCCCAGCGACGAGGCTACGCCGCCGGTGACGAAGATATATTTTGTATCAGCCATGAGGAGAAATGAGTAGATTTTACTGGAGTACGCCGCTTTGGCGGAACGAATCGATGAGCTGGTCTACGTCGGCGGCCATTTGTTCGCGAGTCGCTCCTTCGTAGTGGGCTTGCAGATAGTCGACCACGTCAGACGCTTCGAAATCGCGGTTGGAAAATGCCGTGTAGACGTCGGCGGCTGTTTCGTTCAGATTGATCAGGTGGCCAAAATCTACGTGTTCGGCACCGGTGGCGATGAGCACGGTCTCGCCGCAGATGGTTCGGAGATCGAACGATGTCTTAAATCTCATTGTTATAGAAGAGAGTTGGTAATTGCTGAGAGAGTAGTTAGGCAGGGCAGAGGGCTCTCCATCGGCGGTAGAGCCCGAGCAGGATGCGGCGCACGGGGCGCAGCGCCACCCACAGCTGCGAGTAGCAGCGCCATGTCCGGCTGTCGGTGCGCAGGGGTTGCGCGTGTCCTTTGCGGTAGAATGCCACCGCCTTGGCGATGATGTCGGCGCGCGTACAGTGTTCCACGCCGCGCCAGTTGCCGTCGCCCTGCAGGGTGTAGCGGTCCCCGTCGATGTGCACAATGCGGTGCAGCACGAAGCCCCCGCGGTCGGTGGCGGCCAGCACCACGTCATAGCGTTGCGGCGCCGCCTCCCCGTAGCCCGAGAGCAGCACGTCGTCGCGTGCGTGTTCGATCAGCGGGCGCATGCTCCAACCCATGGCTCGAAATCGCACCGTCCGGCCTTCTTCGATTAGGGCGCGCACGTGTGGGATGAAGCGAGCGTTGGTCACTTCTAATACTTGCTGTTGCATGAGGCGAGTTTAGCGCGAAGCGGCGGTGAGCGTGTCGTGGCTCAGCACGGCCGCCTCACGGTTGGGAAGACAGTCCAGGTCGTAGGAGGGCGTGCACTGCACGATGTGGTGGATCGTGTCGCAGATGGCCGTGTAGAGCGCTTTGTCCCAAACCATCGACGAGCACGACGAGAGAATCGAGCCGAAGGCTTCGATCGGCGACTGGCGGCGAATCACATTCTCCGGTGCCTGGTGCAAACGCAGAAAACCGCCCAACGTGCAGCGCAGGTTGCGGTAGCAGGGCGTCTTGCCGCTCCACGGCGTGCCGTACACATAGGCCTTTTCTTGCCTTGCGTCGTAGCGCACCGCCGGGTTGTCGTCGTTGAGCAAGTGGGCCTCCCAATAGGTCGAGAGCCACAGGCGGCTGTGGGTGCTTTTGCCCGTTCCGCTCTTGCCCTGAAACACATAGCCCTTCCCGCCGATCATCGGCACCGAGGCGTGCATGAGCAGCACACCGTGGTGCGCGCCGGCAAAGGCAAAGGCGAGCATGAGGGCGTTTTCGACGCTGTGGGCGTGGTGCACTGAGGGGCAGTCCAGATAGAGGTGGCAGTCCGTGAAGCGCCCGTCGCTGATCAGCGTGCCGATGTGGCCCGCCGACTCGTCGACAAGCGTGATACGGTAGTGCCCCGCGGCGTCGGTCTCGACGCGATGCGAGAGGTCACCTCCCTCATACAGCCCGATTTCGTTCCAGCGCTCCGGTTCCGCCGCTGCCGCGCCGCGGTGCACCGCCAGCGAAAAGAGGAGGGGCTGCGTGGGGGCTTGACAGGCAAAGGGGGCCATGTTGGGCAGCACCATCAGCATGTTGGCTGTGCTGCCGACGAATTCGGCGCTGAACACTTGTTCGGCTACGCAAAAATAGAATTTCATGCAGGAGTAGGCGTGTGGGGGATTCGACAGGGGTTAACGGCCGATGGGCTTGAACACAAACTGGTCTTTGTACACGTCTTTCACCACCAGGGTGGTCCATCCCGACGTGCTGCCGGCCAGTTGTTTGCGCAGTTTCTCCCGCCGCTTTTCTGCCGTCTCGATGCGCGTGTCGAAAAACACGGCCGCGGTTTGGTGGGGCGCCGAGAAATGCTGCTGCACAAAGTCCTTGAATTGATCGGCATACTGGTCGCGCTGCACGAAATAGCCTTTTTCGAGCAGGTGCGTGCCGGTGAGGACGGTGATGTCACTGACGTAAACGATCGAATCGTTCAGGTTTTGCGACACCCCGTAGATATAAAGCGTTTGCACGCCGTCGGCAGCGGGCTTCTCCTCAGGGGCAGCCGAAAAAGCGGGGAGGCTGCAGGTGAGGAAAACGACGAGTGCCAAAAGCGGAATAAATTTGGTCGTACGCATGAGTATATAGGTTTCGAAACTGCCGCAAAGTTAGAAAAAAACGCCCGATCGACAAAGGCGTTCGCGCACTTTCGCCTTTTGGCGCGCGCCGGGTGCCCCATTTCGCCCGTTTGCCCTCGCTTCGTCCCCGTTTTTCCGTGCGGTGCAGCGCCGCCGCCGAGACGGCATCGGCGAATAAAGAGTTTTTCGAGTATGATATGCCGTTTTTGCTTTTGTACTGTTTCCTTTGGTTGCCAATTTCTCGAGATTGCATCCGCTTTCCGTCGTTTTGTCTCGTTTCTATTTGTCGAATCGGCAAAAAGGCCGCATCTTCGCGTCAGATTCTTTGATTCGAAAAGATATACGCTTATGTTGACTATCAAAGCCGGCGAGATCGCAGGTCGCATTTGGACCGCACTCGACGAAAAAGGCACACTGACCGGCAAAGAACTCAAGAAGGTGTGCGGAAGACTCACGGACAAAGAGCTGTATCTCGGTTTGGGATGGCTGCTCCGTGAGGAAAAGATTGAAACCGCTGAGGTTGAAAAGGACATTACAGCGCGTTTGAAGTAAGGTTCGCGCTGAAATTTGCATGTTGATTGTAGCCTGCGACGCCCTTTGGGGCGATTCGCAGGCTTTTTTTGTGCCGAAAACGGAGTGGGGCACGACAGTTGTCCCGCGGTTCTCTTTGCCGCCCGCCGAAGGTAACCAAAATTGCGGCCCTTCGCGCGCGGGCGCGTCAGGCGATTTTCGTTTTTTGCCTTCACCCTTCACCGCATGCCGATTTCTCGCTCTGTTTCACCGTGTTGCGTGTGAAGGTCGCGGACGATGTTTGCCCGCCCGCCTTCACCCTGCCTTCACGCCCTCATGCGGCGCCCAAACGTGGGGTGAACCGGAGTGAACCGGGGTGAAGCCGGAGCCGCTTCGTGTTGCTTCACCGCGGTTCACCCGCAAGGTGCTGATACTGAGGTGGTTGTGTGATGCTATCTTTGTGTTAAAATATGGCTATCTTCACCCCTAACGCGTTGTGAACCACCGAATTACTGCCGATGGGTGAAGGGGAAAAACAGAAACTCGGTGTTGTACGCGTGTGCGCGAGAGAGCTTTTTCGCCGATTTCTCCGCCCTTGCTTCTTGCGGCGGCGTGGGGGGGGCGGACGCGGTGGAGGCCATTGGCGAAAAGCTCCCCGATAAGTCGAAAAAATGCCCAAGGCCTGAGCCGTTTGCTCCTCCTTTTTTCGGACGGAACGGCGTTGCGCGAGCGAGCGCAGGGGCGGCTCGGCGATTGTGCCGCTCTGTTCCTCCGTTGGGCCCGCCGCGCTTTCCACTCGCTTCCCGAGCGCCTGCGCAGCTCGGGAGGTGCGCACTTCGCGGCCGAACAATGGGAGGCTGAAGTGGGCGTTTTCTTTGTGTGGGGGTAGAAATGGTCTTGAAATTCATTGCGGTGTGAGAAAAAATATAGTTGGTTTTTGGGGCGAGATGAAATAAATTCCTATATTCGCAGCATAAAATATCGCCCTTAGGTGGAAAAGACTAAGGCTCGCCACTTCATTTTTGGGGTGGCTTATTTTTTTGTATCCCTATGGGAACGACTAATAACGAGAGAGTCATTGTCTATGTTGACGGCTTTTGATTTACACATTCCGCCCAAGTGGAAGGCCTATCAATTGATGAAATGAAAAATTCCTCGAGTTCGCGGGCGCCGGTCCCTCTTTTTGCGTCCTCTTTTTTGAAGAGCGGGCAGAGAGAGGGGCTATTTCGTAAAAAATGACTATATTCGCACGATAGTTCAACACTTACCTCTAAACCCTCACTGCTCTATGTCCGAAATCACCCAACGCACCGAATTGCAAGCCGCCATTTGGCGCATCGCCGACGAAGTACGCGGCGCTGTCGATGGCTGGGACTTCAAACAGTTTGTGCTCGGCTCGCTCTTCTACCGCTTCATCAGCGAAAACTTTGTTGCTCATATGGAAGGGGACGATCCCCAAAGACGCTATGAGGAATATGCCGACAGCGAAATCAGTGCCAATGCGGGAATGATCGACGAGGTGACGCGCGAAAAGGGCTATTTTATCTACCCCAGCCAACTCTTTTCGGTCGTGGTGGCGCAAGCCGACCACAATCCCAACCTCAACACCGACCTGGCAGCGATCTTCTCCGCCATCGAAGCCTCGGCGGTGGGCTATGACTCCGAGCGCGCGGTGAAGGGGCTTTTTGCCGATTTCGACACCACCAGCACCCGTCTGGGCAACACCGTCGAGGAGAAGAACCGCCGTCTCTGTGCCGTGCTCCACGGCGTGGAGAGTTTGGACTTCGGCCGCTTTGCCGACCACAAAATCGACCTCTTCGGCGATGCCTACGAGTTTCTCATCTCCAACTATGCCGCCAATGCCGGTAAGTCGGGCGGTGAGTTTTTCACGCCCCAGAACGTCTCGCGGCTGCTGGCGCGGCTTGCGCTCTCGGGGCAGCACGAGGTGAACAAAATCTACGACCCCGCGTGCGGTTCGGGCTCGCTGCTGCTGCAAGCCAAGCGCCAGTTTGATCAGGACCTGATCAAGGAGGGTTTCGTGGGGCAGGAAATCAACCACACCACCTACAACCTGGCGCGCATGAACCTCTTCTTGCACGATGTGAACTATTCGAAGTTCGACCTCGCGCTGGGCGACACCCTCCTTTCGCCGCAACATCGCGACACCAAACCCTTCGATGCCATCGTGTCCAACCCGCCCTATTCGGTGAAGTGGGTGGGGAGCGACGACCCCACGCTCATCAACGACGAGCGTTTTGCTCCCGCGGGCGTGCTGGCACCAAAATCGAAGGCCGATTTCGCCTTTGTGCTCCATGCCCTCAACCACCTCAGTGCGCGTGGCCGTGCCGCCATCGTATGCTTCCCCGGCATCTTCTATCGCGGCGGAGCGGAACAGAAGATTCGCCAATATTTGGTGGACAACAACTTTGTGGAGACGGTCATTGCGCTGGCGCCCAACCTCTTTTTCGGCACGAGCATCGCGGTGTGCATCCTCGTGCTCTCGAAACACAAGACCGACACGCGCACGCAGTTCATCGATGCGAGCGGCGAGGAGTTTTTCCGCAAGGAGACGAAAAACAATGTGCTCACGCCCGAACAGATCGATCGCATTGTGTCGCTCTTTGAGCAGAAGGTGGAGGAGCCGCACGTTTCGGCGCTGGTGGAGCATTCGGCCATTGCGGCGAACGACTACAATCTTTCGGTGAGTTCGTATGTGGAGGCGCGCGACACGCGCGAGGTGATCGACATCGACCTCCTCAACGCCGAGGTGTCTGAAACGGTGGGTCGCATCGATGCGCTGCGTCGCGACATCGACACGATCATTGCGGAGCTCAGCGCCTAAACTCGTTTTGCGGCCGTGGGGTGTGAATCCCCATGGCTCATTTTCATACACTGCGCAGTGGGGACGGGGCTTGTGCTTCGCCATGCGCTTCACAACAATGTAATGAACGAAACGACAACAAAATTCTTCCCTTACCTCGAACGATTGCTGGACGGGGAGGAAGTGGAATGGAAGACGCTTGGGGAGGTGGCGGAATTATATGCCGGCCTATCCGGCAAGAACAAAGAGCATTTCCAAAAAGGGAATGCGCCTTATGTTACTTACAAAAACATATTTGAGAACTTGGCCGTCGATTCTTCCATTTTAGAAATGGTGAGTATCGAAGCAGACGAACGGCAACACGCGATAAAATACGGCGATATACTAATCACTGGTTCCTCCGAGAATATAGAAGAAGTGGGAATGGCTTCAGTAGTTACGTTCCATCCGGAAACAGAAATCTACTTGAATAGTTTTTCTTTCGGCATCCGCTTTCATTCTGCTATTCAACTCTCCCCAGAGTTTACAAAGTACCTTTTTCGCAGTGACTTGCTTCGCAAACAAATAATGAAGACAGCAAGCGGAGTGACTCGCTTTAATGTATCCAAAAAGAAATTTTTGGCAATAACTCTCCCCATTCCTCCTCTCCGCGTACAAGCCCGTATTGTGGAGATTCTCGACAAGTTCACACAGCTGGAAGCCGAACTGCAGGCCGAACTGGAGGCGCGTAGGAAGCAATATGCGTATTATCGCGATCAACTTCTTAATTTCTCACAATACCCCCCCCTAAACGTTAATATCGAATGGAAGACGCTCGGGGAGATGGCGGAAATTGGAACCGGAAGTTCTAATAGACAAGATGAAGCAGAAAATGGTGTATATCCTTTTTATGTGCGTTCGAAAAATATCTTGCGTTCTTCCACTTATCAGTTTGACGAAACCGCGATCATCATTCCCGGAGAAGGCGGAATTGGAGATATTTTCCACTACACAGAAGGGAAATATGCCTTACACCAAAGGGCTTATCGTATAAAGGTAAACGCAGAGAATGAGCTTTTTCCAAAGTTCCTTTTCTACTACATGACCAACGCATTTAAGCCTTTCATTCTTTCCCGATGCGTAGGGGCAACTGCCACCTCGATAAGAAAACCGATGCTCACAGATTTCCCCATCCCCATCCCCCCTCTCTCCGAGCAACGCCGCATTGTCGACATCCTCGACCGCTTTGACACGCTGACGAACTCGATTTCGGAAGGGCTGCCGAAAGAGATCGCCCTGCGGCGGAAACAATATGCATACTATCGCGATGCGCTCCTCAGCTTTCCCCGTCCCGAGGTGAGCGCTTAGTCCCGAAGTTTATCCCCCACATGTACCATGGCACAATACACCCCCATCGCCGAAACCCCGAACTTCATCGTGCTGGACAGCTATACCAAATACGCCGCGCTGCACGAACCGCCCACCGGCTACCAAACCGAAAGTGAGCTGGAAAACGAATTCATTGCCGACCTGCGGGCGCAGGGCTACGAATACCTGCCCGATCTGCGCACTCCCGAGGCCTTGCGCGACAATGTGCGCCGACAGCTCGAGACGCTCAACGAGGTGCACTTCACCGATGCGGAGTGGAAACGACTGTGCAGCGAGTACCTGGACTGCCCGGGCGATTCGATCACCGAGACGCGCAAGGTGCAAGACCATCCCGTGTGGGATT
>CAJPJR010000011.1 GCA_905369775.1 Prevotellaceae bacterium UBA1746 | reverse complement strand
TGATCGTCACCGTCGGTTCTTCGGGCGTCATCGCCACATTGATACCGGGGATCACGGTCAACTTGGATTGTCCACTGATGGCTTTACAGTCACCGATCACTGCTGTACGACGAACGTAAAAGACACCGGGGGCAGCAGCCGTGTAAGTAAGGTTCTGATCCGTTGCATTGGGAATCGCTACCCACGACTCCGGATCGTTCGGAGTTGCAGTTCGCTCCCATTGATACTCGATCTCATCCTCGTCAGCAGCGACACCGTTAATTTCTGCCTCAGCAGGATCCAATGTAAACTCTACAGGTTCTCCTGCACAAGCTTGCTGGTTGAGAGTCAAGCCAGCCGCTTCATTAATACTAGCTATCTTTACTTTTATATTGGCAGTTAATGTAACTGTACAGGTTGTAAGATGAATGTCCACAACGTATGTACCAGCACTGGCCGTTGTCGCATCAAACTCAATCTCACGGCCAGCCTTCGTCGAGCCATCGGGCAAATGCCAAAGGTATGTCGCACCCGGGAAACTCCGTGCCGCCATCTTAACATGATCGCCTGCGCAATATGATTTTTTTTCGTTCATCGAAGACGAAATAGCTGCGGGGTCTTGCAAAAGGACATCCTGGTGGATCCACGTCAGATTACAAGCGTCAGTAGCCGTGATGCGGAAGCGCTGTCCGAGCGTACCGTGTTCGAAGTCAACAGCTCCGGGAACCGTTTTGCGTTCGATTTCCGTGCCGTCCATCGTCGAGAGCTTATACGTGTAAGGCGGTTGTCCACCCTTCAGTGCCATGTGGATGATACCCTTGCCCGAATCCGTGCAGAACATACTCAATGCTTGCGACTGGTCGAAGTCAAGAATATAGTTGCTCATCGAGAAAGGCCAGCTCAGCGTACAAGTCTGACCGTCGCTCTTACGCTTGACATTGAGGATGAGGGTAAACTCACGCTGGTACGTGTCGAACGACTGGCCCCAGTTACGGGTCGTGTTGAAGTTGTCACCGCTCACATAGAACGAAGTGATTTCCACATCCGAACTGCTACCGCGGTAAGTCAGCGTACCCTTCGGCGTAACGGTGAACTTACCGTCACAAGCTGCGTCTACCGTTGTGGGCGAAAGATCCAACGTCGGGCGGCCAATGTAGTCGTCGTCCATCGGGATGTCGCCACAGTCCGTGTGCGCCACCATCGAGTATTCACCTTCCGGCGCGTAAGCATCGGCCCCGTACGAGCCATCGGGCAAGAGTTCGCGCCAATCGTTGCGATAAAGCGTGCTATTCGAACGCGTCACCTTCGTGGCAACAAACTTGCGGTGCGGTGCTGCCTTTTGCGTAGCCACAATCGTCATCTTCGGGATCGTGAGATACGTGTCTTGGGTCACCGCGGGCACTCCATCCCAGCCGGCATTATAGTAAGCCCAGCCACTGTTCATGTTGTAGCCCTTCTTCGCAGCGTCGTAACCTGTTCCACAGAAGGTGGTTGCACTGTACTTGTAACTATTGTAAATGTTGTACTTCGAAGGCAGGCGGTAGTTGAGCGTGAATTTCACCAACTGCACCTGATTGGTCTCCGGCTGGCCGTATTCCACCACGCGGATCACATAGGTCTTGTCCTTCTTGTACTTGTAAGGACTGTTCCAAGCATCGGGAACGTAGTTACCACTCTGGGCCACCAGCGTTTCCTGCGTGCCGTTCACTTCGTAAGCGAAGTATTTCATCGGCAAGCGGCAGTCCGTCCAACCCTTGATCGACAAGAGACGACCGTCACAATCCGACAGGATATTGCCGCCATAATCAAGCGTGTACTGGTAATTGCGGTTGATCGCACTGGCGTACGTAGTAGCGTTATACAGCGGATTACCGCAATAGTCTTTCGGCGTCATTTCGATGCGGTAGGACTTATCGGCCGGGAATTCCAATTCCGGATCCCGCTGCAGATACTCCTCACGCGAGTGGAAAGTCTTGTCCTTGTTATACACCACCGCGCCGTCAGGATAGCGCGTCACCTTGATGTTGTACTCGTGGCCGATTTCACCGTTGGTGAAGGCCCACTGTACCGTATTACACTTCAATTGCGTCCAGTTTCCGGAGAAAGCATTGTGGATCAGTCTGTTATCCGTAAAACGGGTCAGAGACGACGGGCAATTTTTGAGTCGGAAGAGCACATCGACGCCGTCGCAGTTGTTGAAACGTTTGGCGTAGTTATTAAGGTAACCCTTTCCGCTATTCTCATCGCTCCAGTTGCTCTTCCACTGGTTTTCGTCCGGCTGTTGGCCTTTGGCCACCACCTGCACCTCGTAGGCGCGATAAGCCACCTGTCTGAAGTTCTGGGGGAAGAGGGAGGGATCGAACTGAATGTAGTAACTGATCGAGTCGCGCGTATCGTTGGGGTTGTTCTTTATGCGCTCGTCCAAGAACATGTAACCATAATACCACGTGTACTTCGGCGTGTTGGGCATCTCGAGAATCTCGGCGTCCGGAATGTCACGCTCCATACACCCGTCGCTCACCGTCAGCGAATAGTGACCGGGCTTCAGGCCTTGCCCCCAAAGCTTATTGTAGTTGCTGCCCGACGGATCGGTGAAGATTTCCTGCGGCTGGGCCAGCGGACCGTCGGGGGTCGACTTGAGGTACACGCGATAGCGGCCGGAACCCTTCTCAATGTTCAGTCCGATGCGACCATTGGGACAAGCCGTCGTGGTGGGCACCATGTAATCGGGACGTACCGTGGCGTAAAGCCCCTCACCATAGGGAGTGTAGAGCGTCACCGTCTGATCGTAATCCTGCACCACGGGCTGGTTGTTCTCGTCGTGGAACACGGTGGCACGACCGATGATTTTGTACGTGCCGGCCTCCAGACCGATGAAGGTCTTTGGCACAGAGGGCGTTGTCGTTTCGGCCACATCGGTGTAAGAGGTACCCGAAGTCTTGGTCAGCGTGTAGTGGATTTGATCCACGTCACGGAAGGCGTCGGGCACAATCATCGTGATTTCACCGTCGTTCTTACACTTCATTCGGTTGCCCTGTGCCGAGAAGTTGAACTTCGCGCCCGAAGACGGCGCGATGTAACTTTGCACAGACTGACCGGCGTTGCAACCGTCGATCTTCGTCACTTTCACCGTGAAGCTGGTGTTGGGCTTCTTCAGTTCCAGCATATACGGCGCATCGGCAGGCACCACCTTGTTGAGCAGCGACGAGCCGTCGTTGCCCGTCACTTCCACGCGCATGGTCTTTCCCTCTTCAGCCGGTTGCACGTTGATCGTCGTAAACGAAGTGCCCTTCAGGCTGAAAGGAGAATAGGAGGTTGATATCGACAGCTGCCCTTGCTCGCCCGTGTTCAGATTCTGCACAAACTCGGACGTACCGTTGTAGTAGTACCGAATGGCATAGGGCGCAGGATCCAGCCCCGTGAAGGTATGCTTTTCGATGATCGCCGCCGCATTCTGCACCGAATCAATCGGCACGTACTGCCAACTGCTGTTGACCAACTTGTACCGGTAGAGCACAATCTTCGAGGCCTTGTCGGGGAATCCCGCCGTCTTGAGCCGCGATTTCACCATGATGAAGGCTTTCTGGTTACAAGAGGTGTTTCCGTTGCCCACCACCGTTTCGAAGCCGGGCATATCCTTGCGGCTCGTCACCTCGAGGGAGTCTATGCGGGTAAACTTGCCGCAAGGCGTTTCGAATTCGATTTTGTAAGTCTGCGGCAGTTTCGTGACGGGGAAGTTATACCCACCCGCGTTGGTTGTGGCCGGATGAACTTCTCCCTTGTTGATTTCAGCGCCGGTGAGCACATCGAGCACTCGCCACTTCACGTAATCCAAGGGATAGGCAATGTAGTAATTTGCGACTCCCTCATTTTTGTAGGGTACCGCATTTTTAACAGTATACTTGGTAAAGTTGTCGACCTGCAAGGGCTCAGACGGAACCGTGACCTCATAGACAGCGGGCGTCAACTCACCGCACTCCACAATAGGGGTTGCCTTCACAATGTATTCGCCGGCCGGTATGCGGGCAAAGTTCGCATACGAACCGTTGGTAGAACCATAAGTGCGCACGAGCTGATTATCACTTTTGCGTCGCAACTCATATCGCCAGGCGTTGACGTTCTGAAAAGAGTAGAAGCTCATGTAGATCGAACCGTCGTCACCACAGCGCGCGGAGTGCACACTTCGGCTGGTCTCCTTCACTTTGTCTTCAACGCGTAGCGTGTCGGTGTGGAGCTGAGTGGGCGAACATTGGGGGAACCATTCCACGGTGTAGTCGCCGGCCTTCATATTGGCGATGATGGCGGTATTCACCCCGTCTTTCATGGCATACTCTGCCACGACGGCACCGGTCGCCTTGTTCTTGACTTTGTACGTGATGTTGGGGGCCACCTGTCCCTTCGCGTCAACCACACGCAGATCCACGTCCGTACCCGTTCCACCACAACCGCGGAACGTCAAATTAGGACTAAATTTGTAGCCTCTGCCCCCATACAAAGTATAGTTCTGTACGGGGTAACCACAGGTGGGCTTGATGCGAAGGGTGTAATAACTGTCGATCTCCGGCGTTTCGATGTAGCTCGCCGCATTGCCCGTCAGCGTCGGCATCACGCCCGAATAAACGAAGGTTTTACCGTCGCTCTTGTAAATCTCATAGGTGGCTCCGTTAAGGTAAGCCTGGAGATTGGGCGCATTTTCGATGCCACCGGTGTAGGGGTATTTTATGGGAATGCGCGTCATCGTCCGGTCACCGCAATAGTCTGTGATCGTGTTGTAGTAATCGACCGACAGGTCCGATTCCGGATTGACCTTGGAAGAGATGGTGAAGTCCGAAGAGATTTCCGTATTGGCGTTCTCATCGCGCACCGTCAGTTTGTATTCGCCGGGGAAAAGATTTTTGGTTTCGAATTCCGTTTGTCCGGCAGCGAGTTTAAATTCACGCACCAACGCGCCCGTGGCATTGTTGGTCACCCGAACTTTGCGCTGGTTGTAGTTCAGGCCATTGTAAATGTACCATTGGACTCCACCGGAGGGTTCACAGATTCCCTGCGCCTGTGTATAACTTCTGGTGCTCAAATAGCCCATGATCCCCTCCGAGATGGTGAAGGTGTTGGTTTGTGTCAAACCACCGTATTCAGCCGTCACCTTGTAGTTGCCCTTGGGCAATCCTTCGACACGCGTGGTCTCCTCGGTCACGTTGTTCTTCACAATGGGAGTAAACGCCACCCCGTCAGTACGGGTAATGGTATATTTCACCGGGCAAGCCACGGACGTGCCGTTCACCACGAGATCCACCACGCCTTCGTTCACGCCGGGCAACGTGCCGTGCACGACGCGAGGATCCACACCATAGTTATTGATGTAGAGATAGAACGAGTTGCGCATGGTGCTGTTACCCGTTTTCTCCGTGGCCGTCACCACATAGCCTCTCGAGCCGGCAAGACCGGTGAAGGTGTGGGTGAAATTGGGGTAGCTGGCCGTGTAGGTGTCCAAAGCGGTGTTTTCATCATTCTGATTAAACACCTTGTATTCGATGTTCTGCACACCGCTCACTTTCGACACCTCGACTTTCACCCCACCCGTGCAATTACCACGGGCGTTGATGGGCGTGGTGATCAGGTTGAAGGTACCCACCGTAGCAGAAGCCGACAGCTCGAAGTGGTCAGTTTTCCAATTCGAAGCCGTCGTGGGGGGGGTACACGCCGGTTTGGCGTCCGCCTTCACCACATAGTCGCCTTTGGGCAGATTGAAGAACGTGACGCCTTCGTAGGGGCGCGTGCTGCGCTGCGTGCTGATCGGCGTGTTGAGATCCGAACTCTTGTAGAGCTTGAACGTCGCTTCGGTGAATCCCGACGGGCCGGTCAAGTAAGCTTGCACACCGCCACTCGAACCGACACCGTTACCGGTGGGCGTGGTGGTGATGTTCAGTTGGATCGTTTCGGAGTTCTGCGAGTTGATGCTTCCCATGCCCCACCAGTCAGAGCGCGTATTGGTGCCACACTTGGTGGTGATGCGCACGTAAAGGTATTTTCCGTCCATCGAGGCCGGCACTTCCGCTTTCACCGTTGCACCGGGAGCTGCCGCGTCGGTCTCGTAAAACCATGGGCCGCTACTCCCTGAGCCAAACTGATAATGCACTTCGTCGACTCCGACAATGTTGTTGCTGTAACGGATGGTGGCAATACCCGGCTTGTTGCAATCCTTGTTGGGTTGCACAAGCGTCGTGGTAAAGTCACTCCATTGAAAGCTCGGGCAGTTCTGCGCCGTGACGGGCAGGACTCCCAAACAGAGCAACAACGCACATAGGAGCCCGAAGAGTTTCCATCTTAGGGGATTTGTTTTCTCCATCTTAGCGATTACGTTTTATTGTTTTCTGTGTAATGAATTAATTCGTCGATAGGGGGTCGATCCGTGTGCGCGCTGTCGTGTCACTGGGCACGCCGGCGAGAAGCGGAATTCGACTCGTCGTTGTTTTCATCGGGCCACGGGGCGCTCGCGTTCTGCAACGGGCACATTTGTTGCCGTCAGATGACATTCCGTGCACAAATATACACGATGACTGCGACAAGACGATTTTTTCTGTGTAAAAAGTAAAGAACCCGCGCCAAACAACCACATTTTGCAATACACGAATAGCAGAATGACGAGATTTTAGTGAAAACCCACTTGCACCACAGCCGTCCATTTTAGTCCTTCGTCGTCCCGATGTGCACAGCACGCTCCCCTCCCCCATTGCCGCCCGACCGTGCCCCGGCGGAACCGCAACTTTTGTTCGACGTTGTCTCCTTTCCGACAAGAGGGAGGCGTCGCGAGCGGAAAAGGCGATTGGGGGGCGAGCGAGGACGCGCGATTTACGGCAGCGGCAAAAGGCATCGGTTCGGGCGCAGGGATGAGCGTTTGCGGCCAAGCTGTCGACGCCGCCGCACGAAGGAAGTTGCGCAGTGCAAACGCCTGACGCGTGCACAAACGACGTGGCACTTCACCGTCGGCGCCGCCGACTCACTCCGTAAAGGTCGGCAAACCCTGCGCGGGGTGAAGGTGAAGGAAATCTCGCACGCACGCGTAGGCACGCGCATCAGTCCGTTTCGGTAAAAAGCCTTCACCGCTTCACCCTCTATTTGCAATCTACTTGGAATCAATACATTGCGAAGCAGAAATGGTGAACATCTCCCCTGCAAAATCTTCACACCAGAGCCGTTTTCTTGAAGAGAGGCTGCGCAAACGGGCTCATTTTCAGCTCGCTATTCATCAAAAAACGCACTGAGCGTGTCCGGTTTTCTCCTGAAAGTACGCTGCTTTCCGGGAAAAGCCCCCGAGAAATGCGGGCAATCGGGCGGAAATCGGCGGCGATGCGGCGCTCGGCGGTGAAGAGTGGGGGTGGCGCTCGGCGGTGAAGGCAAATTGCAAAAGCCTTCACCCTCTATTCGCTATGTGTCAACAAGATGCGGCAACCGGGTGAAGGAGTGAAGGCAAAAAACGAAAAGTAGCGGATACGCGCACGCGCGTAGAGCAGCGTTTCTCCACGACTCTCCTTCACCGTTCGCCGGCCGGTCGCAGCCCACGAAACGGAAGCCGCGCGGCGAAAAGGAAACGGTGGGCAGTCGGAAATTCGTGCTCACAATTTTCTTCTCCGGGCGGGAAGCAGACAATCAGAACAGAGAGCAGACGATCGGGGCGGGCACAACGAGTGAGGTGCACAGCACGCGCCTCACCGGTGGGAGGTGTGAGGCGACGCGCAAACGCATTTTCGCTTTGAGGCCCTTCGCACCACGACGACTCCCCTCCTCTCCTCCGCGACACGGCATGGTATTTCGTTTCCACTGCTCGACGAATTCAAGCACGCCTTACGCGTGGCGCGCACGGCATTCTGTTTCCATTGCGAGACAATTTTCAAGCACGCGCTACGAGCCGGCGCGCACGGCATTCCGTGTCCATTGCAAGACAATTTTCAAGCACGCACTATGAGCCGGCGCGCACGGCATAGCTACGTTTTGCGCACGCAAAGAGCGGGCCACAGCAGTTGCCGGCAACTCCGAAGCGTGCATTGGCCGCTTAAGGCGCAACGAAGCGTCCGTTCTTGAGGAGGATGTCCCTTGTTCGCCTCAATGTCGGCAATCGATCATGATGGTGCCCGCACGGCAGCGGTAAACCTCCGTCACCCGTTCGTCGTCGGCATAGTGCGATTCGAGCGCTGCACGCAGTGCTTCGTACTCCTCGTCGGTGGCTTCGTGTTCGATTTTCACATTGACCAAGCGGCCCATCGGTAGGACGCGAAACGCTCCGTCGTCGGTGTATTCGGTGTCATCCACTCCGCCCAACAACCCGTAGCTCTCCACGTCGGTGTGGAGCTCCTCCACAAATTCGTCAGTGATTTCATAGAGTTCGGCGTATTTCAGGTTGTCGCAACCGCACAGCGACAAGAGGGCGAAGGCCAAAAAGCAGAAATGGAGTAGGTAATTTTTCATGGTGGGGATGGTGTATAAATTGAACAATGATTCATCGGCGGGCAAAAGGAGCGAATGGGCAAGAACCCTATCACTCCCAATGTCGGATGGACCTTCTTTAATCGGTATCACCGGATAGTTGCTATAGGGGATACTCCGTATTAATGAGGAAATAACCTTTTACACCGGGCACTTTTACGTCACATTATTTGTCAAGCTCCAGTTTTACGATCTCAATGAAATCCAGCGCATTGTCGGGCAGGTGATATTCCAGCTTGCCATTATCGCGCAGCTCCATCAGGAGGCGCCCCATGAGGTTGGAGCCGGCATATACATCATCAGTCAGTTTGGCCCCCCAAGTGTCGGGTCCCTTTTTCTGCCCTTCAACGATATACATTCCCTTGGTTCGCTCAAGCTCGTTGCGGAAATCTTCATTTTGTTCATACTTAAGTTGTATGCACATTTTGATGGCATCAACCACCATGCTGCCCCAATCCGCCCTGCGCTTGTCCCGGTTCTCCCATTTCTTGGCCTTGTGCTTGAGGAACAAGCCGCCGGACTTGTAGAGGTCCATTAGCTGCTCTGCTTCTTTGAACTTCATCATTTGGAAGAGTTGTTCAGCCGTGCGGAAGGTGACGCCATTTACGATTATCGATGTGCGCCCGAAGTTGCCGAGTATTCCCCAAGGCAAGTCTACTTTTGTGAATACCACACATTGGTCCGCAGGGTACTCATGCAGACTGTAATACTCAGGATAAAACTCCTTGACAAGTGGAGCAACACTATGCTTTTCTCTACTCATTTCGCTTCAAATATTGTCTTTTGCGATCCTTCGATAAGTTCAAGTGTACCTTTCTTGCCTTTGGGTGCCAATTCTACTTCTTCAATCTTCAAAATCTTAATCGACTTCTCATCGAGAATTGCACGATTAGTCTGCTTCCAAGGTTTCTTCCAAGCCCCTTGCGGCCACTCGATAAAATCAATGCCGAGGCTCAACAGAAATTCAGAAGCGGCCTTCTCCTCCGCTACAGAAGGCTTCGCATTCTCCGGATTGTCAGGTATGTGCTTCCCCGAAAGAGCTAGGGCGATGTATTTGCGGAAGGATTTTCCTGCATTCTCAAGATATTTCTCCTTCGTGACCTTGCCTAGCTTTCCTTCCACCTTCTCTAGGAGCGATGCTTCGACGGGGTATCGATGACTTATAAAGTTGTCAGCCTTTTTTTCTGCCACCTCCACCGTGTAAACATAGTAGTGACCAGAGTGGTTGCTCTTGCCGGCATAGAGTGCAGCAGTAGCAAAATTGGACGTTACATACGCACCATAACCAAACTTTACCTTGCCATCGCCCTCCAGTGCATGAGACATATCAAACTCATCAAATCGTTGAGATGATCCGTGATAGAATATTTCTCTTGCCATCGTTGTTATGTTTTTAGTCGTGTTTTTTTATGATCTCATCAGTCCGCGGGCTCCCTCACGGCAGCAGTTCTCAGCCCCCTTCTTCTGAGCCTGAGTCAGCAAGGCGGCACAGTCGTCGGCAGAAAGGTCGGCTATATGGCGCACGCCATGCGCTGTGAGCAAGTGGATAAAGGTTGCAGAAGTCCAGTCGCCGGCTCCCTCCTCGTCCATAAATTCTCCGGGCAGTTCCGGAGCCGCAACCGCATGCCACGTTCCCTGCAGACGGAAACGCAAACCCTCCTCACTGCGGGTCTCGATGAAGAGTGTATCCGTGTATTTCTCAAACTGCGTCGTGTCCTTGATTCGTTTACCCGAATACTTCACCACATCGCTCAGCGCAATGAGCTTTTCCACATTCTTCTGATTGACCGGGCTGATGCCCTCAGGCTCAAAATACACCAAAGCGCCTTTCTCTTTGAAGTGCTTCGCAAGGTCTATGTAGGCCGGGTAGGCACGGTCGAACACAAGCACATCGGGCACCTCATTCAACTCTTCTATGATGGCTTTCGCCGTTTTCTTGGTGATGGCACTGAAGGGAATGAAGCGGCTGCGTCCTTCCGGAGCACCTATACTCTTCCCCTTGCTGCCATCGCGCTTAATGTAGTTGCGCTGAAAGATGACGGGAGTCTTGCCGCCTTCCTCACGTATCACATAGCGTAAGTCCATGCCACTGGCCTTCATGTCGTCGACCATCTTCTCGCTATCGACCGACACATCGAGACGTGTCACAGGCATTGCGTGCCAACCATAGTGGGCCATTATCATCATGATGTTGCCCAGTGTGCCGCCCACGTATTCCTCGCTGACACTATCATCAGCAAACTTCTGCAGCCGGTCAAGCGTCACCTTGCCCGAACCCAGTACTATTTTCTTTTCTTCCATACCTACATTAACGTGTTCAATTTATAATTTGGAGTGATGCAGCAATCGTGCAGCGCATATCATCTCAGTTGAAAGTATCTTTAATCCCTAAAACGATAGGCCACTCTCTTCATGACCCAACTTGCCCATGGGAAGGATACTGTCCCCAAAACGTGTGTAAGCTTCATTGTTGTTTGATTCTTTAAGGCCCCACAAGTTTAAGAACTTGGGAGCCACACATTACCCATTATTTCAATGCTCCACACGTTTCGCTACCCATCACTTGCCTAAAAAACAAGATAGATCCGATCCGTGTTTACTCCTCCTTGTGCTGTGGTCGTCCGGTAGACTTTCACCTCTTCTTTTTCAAGTATTGGAGCATATATGGTACCGAATTTACTACTATCTTTAATTTCACAAAGAGAGGAAGCCAGATATTCAACTGTAGAAGAGGTGCTGAAAAACAAATTGGGGATACAAAAACCGACATCATCCACTTCATCATCGAAATCAACGAAGGTCAAACAACTAAATAGCCTTTTCTCATTCATCGATGAGTAAATCTTTCGAAAGTAAGCTTCACTATCTAAGAGTAACCTTTGAGCAATTGATGCAAGGTATAAAGAAACTTCTTCATCGCAGAAATAACGCTGCAGAAACTCAACGCTGCTATACCTGCTTACCAATGGAATTTCCTCAAACTGCCCATCGAGGAACTTCACCTTAGAAATCTCATCAAACAATGCTTGGTTAAGAATCTTACTGTGAACTTCTGCTGTTATAAATTTCATCCTTGTTGTTTCCATCATACTTTCTTATTGGGTTCAAATTAGAACGACGCTAATACGTAGCTCCATCTAAATTCATTACTCCACTACTCTTTTCTGTCCCGAGTCCTTTGCAACTCATCCACCAATCCACGTTTCGCCAAGAGCTCCTTTAGCACCTCCACCGTCACGCGGTCAGTGGTCGAAATGCGGCAAGGGGACAAGTCATATTTGGCGAGCAAGCCATCTTTCAGTGCATCTCGGTGCTGCTGAATACTATTTCCGCCGTGAAAGCCCCAACCGTCTACCTCTATGGGCAGTACGGGTCGTTTCGTGATCACATTGTAGATCAAAAAGTCTACGTGCGAAAAAGGACTCTCTACAAACGCACGCTCTTCCGCGTCCAAAAGCGCAGAGTCGGCGATCAACTTCGAAAGGGGATAGTGGCAAACGATGGAAAGATGGGGGCAACTCATTTCCGTCAACGCCTGCTTCAATGCGTCGTAGAGCCAGTTCTCGGAAAGATAGCCAGAAACAGCCGAATGCGTTGTTTGATACCTCAACCGCTCTGCAGAATATTGTTGATAAAGCAGGTCAAAAACAGAGTGCAATTGACTTTCGCGCTTGATAAAACACAATTTTCCCTTCATCCCGCCGCACTGCGGCGTCCATATAGCGCAAAGTCGAGGTACGTTTCCCGACCATCCGGCGCAAATGCTCTTTGACTTACTGAACCATTGCGACTTCGCCTTATCCCTGCCTATCGGAACAGACAAAAAGCGCTACGCTCCGGCGCGCGGCGCGTCTTTACACAAGCGTAACGAGCTATATTCAAAGCTCTCTGAATCGCCGTTCACACAAACCTCTATTATACAATAACTTGCACTAACCTACTGGACTACAAGTAAGGGCGTCGCCCCACGAACGAGGAAACGAAGGGGCTCAGCGTTCAGATTTTAGTTCCATTTCTTCGTTGAGAAAATCGATTATCTTGCTTCGCTTGTAGACGATGATGTAGTGATTTTCGTTTTCGTCAAAGAACAAGGCCGTCTTTGTCCCACAGTTGCGTAACCGTTGTGCGGCAGTACGCATACCGGCCGAAGCAGCATCTTTCCCTCCACCGACGAACAGCACCTTGGCCGACGTGTGTTTCGCAACTTGGCAAGCTGTGGAGATAAAAGTAATGCTCTGAAAATGACGATCAAATTGGCGCAAAGCGACATTGGCTGCGGTTCCTCCATTCGACAACCCCATAAGGTGCAAACGTTCGCGATCGAGCTGATAGCCTTCATTCTCCAACAAGGGAAGATAAGAACTAAAAATCTCATCGATGTCCTTGTAGTCAAAGAAACCGGAGAGATTGCGCGTGCCAAAGCTCACAACGAAACAGTTTTCCAATCCACCGAGCACGCCTTGATAGAGTTCCCAATTCCCCAAATAGCCGTGGGCGAAGAAGACCACAGGGTAGCGTTTCGATGCGGAATAATTACGGGGTTTGATGATGTAAGCTCCCTTGTAGTTCGTGCCCAACACTTGATTACAAGCCTGTGAAATAACCAGCGAACCGGGATTGCTACCTTGCAAGGACAGAAGGTTATAAGGGGTATAAAATCCCAAGGCTTTTCCTGTCCAGAAATCGCGTTGTGCATCGCGAAGGAGCGACGTGCCGGTACTCCCCGTCGGCGGCATTAAAGCGGTGGCCTTCATACAAAAGTTCATCACTTCTTCTTCGGGAAACAAGGCATTCAGCAGGTAGATGGGAGCGGGCGTCGCGGTGCGGTGGCCATTGCGGTCGATGTAGAGTAATTGCGTTCGCCCACGTTGGACGTAGTTGGGAATAGCCACAAAAATAGCCAGCAGGAGCGAGGCGACCAGCCCTTTGAAAGCATGCTTGTGTTGTGCCATCCAAGGGCGTGACCTGATCCACTCCTTGTTCAACAAGACCAGCGAGAGGATACACAGCAAGCGGTATTGCCAGGTGGCGAAGACCACAACGGCCAAAAACAACAATAGGAAAGTGCTCTTTCTTTTCATTTCATGATCGGGTTGTGATATAGATCAACATTAAAACGACAAGAGGAATAGAACGCGTGGGGCAAAATCTAAGTGGAAGTCCCGACACCTTCGTTGCAAAAATACAAATAAAACACAACTCTACCTCAAATTCAAAAGATTAAAACAAGGGGCGACTTATCGCCAAAAACGAACTGCGCTTTCCCTATTCACGAAAGAGGGCTGCGTGTTGGACATTGCTTCGAAACCCTACATCGCCGGCCGATTCAAAACAAAGCTCCCCACGAATCGGCGAAAGACGCGATTCGTGGGGAGTGTGTGTCATATCCTAATTTTGAAAAGGGCGCGATCAGAAGCCGGCGAGTTCGAGCACACGCGCCACAGCGGCATCAAGTCCGGCCACGTCCTTGCCACCCGCCGTGGCGAAGTGGGGTGCGCCACCGCCGCCGCCCTTGATGAGCTGTGCGGCAGCCTTGACGAGATTGCCGGCGTGCAAACTGCGTTCGCTCACCAGGTCTTTGCTGAGCATCACGGTGAGGAGCGGTTTGTCGTCGTGCTTCGAACCGAGCACCACGAGGGTGTGGTCTTGCAACTGACCGGCCACTTGGAATGCGAGGTCTTTGACCGCAGCGGCATCGACGTCCATGGGAATGACGCCGGAGACAATCTTCACGCCGTCGACATCCTTGGCCTTCTCGATGAGACGCGATTTGAGTTGCGACACGCGCTCGCGCACTGCCTCTTCCACTTGTTTGCGCAAGTCGGCATTGTCGGCAATGGCCTTTTCGACGGCGGCGCGCACGTCCTTGGCATTGTTGAAGAACGACGATACGCCCTGGATGATTTCCTGCATGAGGTAGACACTCTCTTCGGCGGCTTGACCGGTGAGGGCCTCAATGCGGCGAATGCCGGCGGCGACACTGCTTTCGCTCACGATGCGGAACAGACCGAGGCAACCGGTGCTGGCGGCGTGTGTGCCACCGCAGAACTCGATGCTGTCGCCAAACTGCACGACGCGCACTTTGTCGCCGTACTTCTCACCAAAGAGGGCCACGGCGCCCATTTTCTTGGCTTCTTCGATGTCGACGTCGCGATGGTCCTGCAGAGGTAGGTTTTCGCGGATGCGTGCATTCACCAGGCGTTCCACTTGGCGCAGCTCCTCGGGGGTGACTTTTTGGAAGTGGGCGAAGTCGAAACGCAAACCGTCGGGCGTGACGAGCGATCCCTTCTGTTCGACGTGGTCGCCGAGGACTTCTCGCAGGGCCTGATCCACGAGGTGCGTGGCGGTGTGGTTGGCTTCGGCGCCACGACGGCGGTCGACGTCAACGCAGGCCATGAATTCGGCCGAGACGTCGGCGGGAAGTTTGTGCGTGAGGTGGATGGGCAGGTTGTTTTCGCGCTTGGTGTCGAAGATTTCTACCGTTTCTTGCTCGTTGACGAGCACACCGGTGTCGCCCACCTGGCCGCCCATTTCGGCATAGAAGGGCGTGGTGTCGAGCACGAGCTCAAAGTAGGTCTGTTTCTTCTGGGTGACTTGGCGATACTTGAGGATGCGGCAGCCGTATTCGGTGTAGTCCCAACCCACAAATTGGGTTTCGCCTTCGTGCACGGTCACCCAGTCGGAGGCTTCGACGGCGGCGGCGTTGCGGGCACGCTGTTTCTGCTGTTCCATCTCGGCGTTGAAGGCGGCTTCGTCCACCGTCAAACCGGCTTCGGAACAGATGAGTTCGGTGAGGTCAAGGGGGAAACCGTAGGTGTCGAAAAGCGTGAAGGCTTTGGTGCCGTCGACGACGGTGCGACCGGCTTGTTTGGTTTGCTCGATCACGCCTTCCAGGAGGTTGATGCCGGTGGCGAGGGTGCGGAGGAAGGATTCTTCTTCTTCGCGAATAACCTTGGTGATGAGTTCTTGCTGTGCGGGCAGCTCGGGATAGGCGCCGCCCATCTCTTGCACGAGGGTGGGCACGAGCAGACAGAGGAAGGGGTCGCGACGACCGAGGAAGGTGTAGGCATAACGCACGGCGCGGCGGAGGATGCGGCGAATGACGTAGCCGGCTTTGGCGTTGGAGGGCAGCTGTCCGTCGGCGATGGAGAAGGCGATGGCGCGCAGGTGGTCGGCGATGACGCGCATGGCCACGTCGATCGGTTCGTCCTTGCCGTAGGTGAAGCCCGAGAGTTCGGCGATTTTACGAATGATGGGTTGGAACACGTCGGTGTCGTAGTTCGATGTCTTGCCTTGCATCACACGCACCAGGCGCTCGAAGCCCATGCCGGTGTCGATGACTTTGTGGGGCAATCCCTCGAGCGAACCGTCGGCCTTGCGGTTGTATTGCATGAAGACGAGGTTCCAAATCTCGATGACGAAAGGGTTGTCTTTGTTCACCAGCTCAGCACCGGGCACGGCGGCTTTCTCGGCGTCGGTGCGGTTATCGATGTGGATTTCCGAGCAAGGGCCGCAAGGACCCGTGTCGCCCATTTCCCAGAAGTTGTCGTGCTTGTTGCCGTTGATGATGTGGTCTTTGGGGAAATAGCGTTCCCAGATGCCGGCTGCTTCGTCGTCGCGCTCCAAACCGGCGCTCTTGTCGCCTTCGAAGACCGTGACGTACAGGTCTTTGGGATCGATCTTGAGCACTTCGACCAGGAATTTGTAGGCAAAGGTGATGGCGCCTTCTTTAAAATAGTCGCCAAACGACCAGTTGCCCAGCATTTCGAACATCGTGTGGTGGTAGGTGTCGTGGCCCACCTCTTCGAGGTCGTTGTGCTTACCGCTCACGCGCAGACATTTCTGCGAGTCGGTCATGCGGCGGCTCTTGGGTTCGACGTTGCCGAGAATGATGTCCTTGAATTGATTCATACCGGCATTGGTGAACATCAGCGTGGGATCGTCCTTGATCACCATCGGGGCGGAGGGAACGATGAGGTGACCGTTCTCTTCGAAGAAGCGTTTGAAGGCTTCGCGTATTTCGTTTGCTGTCATCATAGACTTTTGTATTTCGATATTTGGTGCGAATTTACGAATATCTAATGAGTTGCACGACGTAAGCAGCAGAAAATCACATACAATTCGCGCTTCGTCACTTATGAAAGTGCGATGTAAGTACGTTGTAAGTGCGTGCTTTCCGCCTTTGTTTGCCTTTCCTCTCTGCATACGTGCTTCGTCTTATGTTGTTTGGGCTTTACGGGCGGGGGCTGCCCGCTTTTGCCCTTCCGCTGCGGTGTGCCCGATTGGATACACCGCTCCCATACTCCTCGGGGGAGACGGCAAAGGAAAAGCAGTCTACTTGTTGGCGACAGCGGCAAAAACGAAATGAAAGTTCCCCGACGAACCCGGTGCAGGGACTGTCGAGGAACTTCACTCTGTTATGAACAACTTATATTTTATGGCGATAGGCTAACGAGGACGTTTTAGTCCTTCTTCATCAAGTACATTCCGGCGGGAAGATCGGCCACTCCTCCCTCAATGGGTACACCTTGCATCGTGAAGAAGCTGCAATTCACAAACTCATTAGGAGTCATTTGTCCTTCATGGTTCGCGGTGTTCTCTTTCTCTTCGGGCACAGTTTCGGACTTTTTTTCAGGCACCGGCAAATTCGGTTCTTCGGAACTGAAATAGCCCGTCTCGGGATTGGCCATTTCCGCATCAGTTCGGGTCAAATCATAGGGCACTGCACCGCGCAATTTACGGCAATCCTCGAACATCGCTTCTGAAGATCTACAATCCCAGGTTGCCTTGCAATAGATGGTGGTCAGTTCCCGACAATTAAAGAACATGCCTTTCAACACTTTTACCTTCTTCGGATAGAAATAAGAAAGATCGAGGTGAGTCAATGCAGGGCAATCGGCAAACATGTTCTCCATATTTACCACAGCACGACCATTGAAGCTGGACAAGTCCAAGGCTTTCAAAGATTTGCAACCTTGAAACATACTCATCATACCTCCAACGCTCGTTGTATTAAAAGAAGAAAGATCAAGGGCAGTCAATGCACTGCAACCGCGAAACATTGACGACATGTTTGTAACCTGCGTTGTAACAAAAGAAGAGAGATCGAGGGCAGACAATGCACGGCAACCGCAAAACATTAACGACATGTTTGTAACCTGCGTTGTATCAAAAGAGGAAAGATCGAGGGCAGATAATACATGGCAACCGCAAAACATAGCATGCATATCCTTCACCTTACTTGTGTTCAAGTTTTCGAGTCCCGTTATTTCTTCCAAACTAGAACAACCACTAAACCATTCCGTTGTGCTAGCAAAAGACGCGCTCTTACACGTAGCATCAAAGACAACTTTCTTTAAGCTGTACCTTAAGCCAAATAATCTTCTAAAAAGTCAAAAGACGTAATGGGAATTACCCCATGGAAGGATCCCTCCTCTCTCTTCGCGCCGGTAATCGTAATAACATGTGGCTGTGCGCTTGTCCTTGCTTAACACGTAATAGAATTCCATAATCAGTCCCCCTTATCCCCTCAGGAAAGAGGGCTGCCAATTTGGGGCTCGGGCAGTGGTAAAACAAGGTAAATCGTATTGGTCACCTGCGTGCGATCTCGTTTTTCATGGAGTTGGGCTCGCAAAGACCACTTCAACACATAACGGAAATTTATTTTTGAATTAGTCCTTTTGTTGTTTGATGTTGCAAAGGTAGTTTCTCCTATTCACCTGCGCTCCCTTTCCCAAGCTTGCAACACCATGAGCGAAAAGTTGGCCATTATCGCTGCAAGCTTGCGGACACGGTTTTGGCAAGCGGGGAAAGAGGAAAGAAATTGATGCAACCTGTGCTTCCTTCTCCTCAACACTTCGAGGAGGGCTACACAAGCAATCGCGCCGCTTGCTCTCGGGCAAGCGGCGCGATGTTGTTTTGTAGCATTTATCGCACGATAAGTTTGCTCCCTTTCAGCACGTGGAGGCCGGGCGCGTTGGGGGCAATGCGGCGACCGCTGAGGTCGTAGTGCGACGAAGAAGCGGAATCGCCGGTGCGAACGGGGGCGATGCCCGTCACATAGTTGCAAATGAGGGTGACATCGGCGGTGAGTCCGTCGGCGCCGACGGGGAGACCGGTGAGCGAATCGAACTTGTACTTTTCCAATTCGGGGGCTTCGTAGGTCAATGTGCTACCGGCGGGGACGAAAAACTGCTCGTCGGGGAGCAAGCTGCGGCCGTCGGGGGCGAAGCGGTGGTGCACCGTGACCCGGAAATAGGGGGCGAGGCGGAAGGAACGTAGCTCGTAGGCATGACCATAGACGTTCCAACCGGTCATGCCGCCCACCACGCCATCCCAATATTCGCCGTTCGTGCCTTGCACACGCCAACTGCGGCCGTCGGCATTGAGCGTGAACGAGAAATCACCAGGGGTGTCGCCGACGAGGACTTCGCCGGAACGGGGCAGCTCGGGGAGGTATTTTCCGGTGGCGGGATGGTACAACTGCCAGCGCGCACCGTTGCGGCGCAACTGCCAGACGTACATCGGGTCGGCACCGTCGGGCGCGATTTGACCTTGCAACACGCGGCCGTTGTCGGGCGAGACGTTGCGATAGCCGGCACGCTCGGGGGCGGAAGTCGAGGTGTCGTAGAGCAACACGTAGTGGCCGTCGGTCAACTCGGCGAGCGGTTCGCCCGCGGCGGCGACACCGGCATGGGCATCGCCTTTGTAGACGAGGGTGCGGTGCACATCGGCATCGGGGGTCAGGGTTATTCCCTCGGCGGGAAAGTCACTGACGGTGTAGAAGGGGACAGCGGGGGCATGCAGCACGAAGCTTTCGCCCACCGCCACGGCAAGGGTATCGGTGGCCAGCAATGCGCCGTGTTCATCGATGGCCGTCAGAAAAACCCGGTTGTGGGTTTTCTTGTAAGTGAGGGTGAGGGTGAGCGGCGTGTCGCCGGCGTCGAGCGGGGAGAGCGTCGACTGCAAACGATAGCCGGGCAGTTTCGGAGCGACCAATGTGCGTTCGTCGACCGGCACATAGCGAACGACGGTCGAAAGCGGGTTGCCTTTGGTGTCGACACACTGAATCGTGACACTGCGCGCGGCCACGAACTGCCAACCCGTGCCTTGCGGACGCACTGCATCGGGACCGCCGGTGCTGCTGCCCGAACTGATCACTCCGGGATAGGTGGGCGAATCGGCGGCGATGGGGAAAAGCGTCTTGCCGGAGGCAGAAAGCGTGTAATCGGCCGTGGCGGGATGATAGGTGGCGGTGAGGGTGGCGCCGTTTTTGGCCACACTCACGGGGAAGGCGTAGCGATCGATTTTCTTCGTGGCGGGCGTGCCGACAAAACGACCGGTGGCGACGTTGCGCAGGCGGAAGGTGAAGGTGCCGCCCGACGTGTTGAAGGGCGTGGCGTCCACGAGTTCCCACGCATTGTTGCTGTTGTCGAGCTGTGCGGTGTGGGTGAGTTCGGCGGCGCCCTTCTTGTCGGCGAGCATCGTGCCCTTGAATCCGTCGACGGTGTTGCGCAACAGGTAAACTTGTCCGGCCTTGGGAAGCGAAGCGGGGGCTTGCACCGTGGGGTTCGCGACGTCGGTCACTTTTTGCCCACCGACAAAGAGCCAAAGACCGCCGTTGCCGCCGGCAGGGTCGGAATAGAGGTTCACGGCTTGGCCTTGTCCGGGCATCGAAGCGTTGAACCACAGGCTGTTGTTGGCCGCGGAGCGAATGGTGTAGTAGCGATAACCGTCGGCGGTGCCGTAGCCTTTGTCGCCGAGTACGAAGTCATAATGCTTGGCCGTGCGATCGTAGTTCCAACGTCCGGCAACGGAAGTGGCGGTGGGCTGCGGAGCGACACTGCCTTCGGGAGCGGCTTTCGACACGAGGGCGAAACGGCCGGGGTGGTTGCTGTCTTGCTCGAAACGCCAGAGTTGTGCGTCGGCAGCGGTCGTGCCATCGGCAGCTTGCGGGGCGGTCCACAACCGATCGGCTGCAGCGCCCTTCGCTTTGTACTGCGCGACGAGCGGAGAGTCGGCGGTGAGCAGCGTGATGCAGCGGCCTTTGCGATCGTTGTCGGCAGCGCGCGTCACGAGGCGGTAGTAGGTATTGTGGTCGGCTGTGCTCACTTCGGGATAAACCATCGAAGCGGGCTTTTCGTCGCGGAGGAAGGCACGGTCGTACTCATACTTATTGTAATTGAGCATCACGGTGTCGGCCTGCATACGGCGCACGAAGCTGTTGAAGTTCTTTTTGGCTTGCGGCGACCAACCGGCTTCGGCGATGGCAATGAGGCGCGGGAGGGCCAGGTGCTCCATCACGTCGGCTGTGGCCACGTGTTCGGTCCAGAACGTGCCCTGCACACCGATCGAGTGTTTGAAGTCGGTGGGCTGTTCTTCGTAAGTGGCTTTCAAGTGGTCGGAGCCGTTGCCGGGCAGCGTGGCCATCCACCCCTCTTTCGAGGGGGCACGGTTGATGTAATAGGGGCCGTAAACAGTGTAGATGCTGGGGAGTCCGAGTTCGTTGGCGATCTCGGCACCGCGGCGTGCGGGCACCCAGCAATAGACCGTGGCGCCGGTTTTCTTCATGAGCTGAAGGTCAGCGCCTTTCTCGGTCACGGTTTCGTTCCAAACGGAGATTTTGCGACCTTTCGAGCGGAGATAGGTGCTGATCTCGTCGATGAAGTGGGTTTGCAACTGGCGATAAGACGTGAGCTTCAAGCGCTTGTACATCTCTTGGCACTGCTTGTTGTTCTCCCATGCCGTGGTGGGGCATTCGTCACCGCCGATGTGGATATTCTCCGAGGGGAAAATGTCCATCAATTCGTCGAGAATGTCTTTCACAAAGCGCACGGCTTTGGGGTCGGCCACATTGAGCACGTCGGTGAACACCCCACCCCACGTTTCCACGCGGTGCGGACCGCTCGGATTGCAGGAGAATTGCGGGTAGGCGGCCATGGCAGCCGAGAAGTGGCCGGGCATGTCGATCTCGGGAATCACCTCGATGTGGCGTTCGGCGGCGTAGGCGACGATGTCTTTCAACTCAGCACGCGTGTAGAAGTAGGGGCCGTAGGGACGATTCGTCCAGTAGGCGCCGTGCTGCATGGAGGTGACGTAGGTGTTGGACGCCACGGAACCGACCGAGGTCAGCCGCGGATATTTTTTCACTTCCCAACGCCAACCTTGGTCTTCGGTGAGGTGGAAGTGGAACTTGTTGAGTTTGTACACCGCCATGAGGTCGAGCATGCGCTTGATCTCGTCGACGCTGAAAAAGTGGCGGGCCACGTCGAGCATGAAGCCGCGATAGGCGAAGCGCGGGCCGTCGGTGATGGTCAGGCAGGGCAATTCATAGCGCGTGACGGCTGCATCGTGCACACCGGCGGCGACACAGGCGGGCAGCATCTTGTTGAGACTGGCGAAAGCGTAGAAGAAGCCGGTGGCCGTGGCGGCTTCGATCGTCACGCCTTCGGGCTGCACGGTCAGGCGGTAGCCTTCTTGACCGTAGGTGTTCGTCGCGTCCTTCACTTGTCGGAGCGTGACGACCGTTCCGGCGGCGCGATCGGCCGCCGTGGCGGTGCTGCCGGTGACGCGGTTGAAGTTGCTGACGAATTTACGTACTTCTGCGCGCACCGACTTGTCGAGGCCGTCACCGCCCACCGCGAAAGTTGCGGGGAAGACGAAGGTGCCGGTCTGAACGCTCATTTGTTTGGGAAGGGGCGTCAAGTTGACAAACGGTTGCTGCGCACTCATTTTGCCGAATGGCAACAAAAGAAAGGCGGCGAGCAGAGAAAGATGCCGAAATTTCATGGGCTGGTGGAGCTTGTGGGGTGATAGGCGACAAAACGTGCCGAACGGCAAATTCTGTCGACGAATGTTTGCTACAAAGTTAGCATTTTATTTCTATTCTTACACTTCTTCCATGGAGAAAGTCAAGCGAAGCTGACAATTCTCCCCTTGTGGTGACAAAAAACCACCCGTTTTCAGGTTTTTCCTCCCCGTTTTCCGACGAAAGTCTCCCATTTTTTCGCCTGCCGCGGGGGGCTGCTTCGGAGATCGGGCGGGCAAAAGTGCAGAGACGGCAACGCCCCTTCGTCCGCGGGGAACGAAGGGGCGCGATGGGGGAAGGCTTTACAAGAAAGCGATCAAACAAGATGTGCGATGAGGGATTCGCGATCGCCGGGCAGGTAGTCGATGACGGGAATCTCGATCATGGTGTAAGCACCGGGGCGTTGGCGCAACGAAGCGCGGGCGACGTTGACCAATACTTGCGCGGTGAGGGCGGGATTGTTGATCTTCATGTCGAACGAGAAGAGCTGATTGTGCGTGCGACCCGAGACACCTTTGCGCGTGAGGTGCACACCGTGACCCACATCGTTGAGGGCGTCGACAGAAGCCACGGCCTGTACGTGCGTTTCGTCGTTGACGAAATAGGGATCGGCCTTGATGGCGGCTTCAACTCGGGCGAAATCAGCGCCGGGCTCGAGTTCGACGTAGACCATACGGCGGTGAATGCCGGTGCCGAGGGGGATGGTGACCGAAAGGGCATCGTGAACGCCATCGATAGCGCGAACGGCTACCGAGTGTCCCATGGAACGGCCGGGGCCGAAATTCGTGTAGCTCACGCCTTTCGGGGCGAGGCTCTCCATGAGGGTGCGCACAACGGAGTCGGAACCCGGGTCCCAACCGGCAGCTACTACGCTCACGGCGTTGTGTGCCTTGGCGACTTCGTCGAGGGTGCGGCGGAGATCGACGATGCTGGTGTGGATGTCGAAAGAATCGACGGTATTGATGCCGAGGGCCAAGCACTCTTTGGCATAACTTTCGACGCTGCGCGTGGGCGTGGCCAGGATGGCTACATCAACTTTCTCGAGTTCTGAGATGTGCTTCACCACAGGATAAGCGGCGAGTTCTGCGGGACGGTCGGCGGCACCATTGCGGCGAACCACGCCAACGCATTCCATATCGGGAGAAGCTTCGATGGCTTCAAGGGCATACTTTCCAATGTTTCCGTAGCCGACGATGGCAGCGCGAATTTTCTTTTCCATAAGAAGTGATGAGATTGATAGTTTTAGTTGTTCCTCCGCATCTTTGCCGAGGAAATCGTCAGTGGCGGTGCGATCAGTTCGGACCGATCCGCGACCACCGCGCGGTGCTTTCGCACTGCGCTGCAAATTTAGAAAGCACAGGCCGAGTGACCAACGCTCTGCGGCGTTTTTTGAAAACGAAATGGCTCAGTTTTGCACTCTTTCATTGTGTGCGCGCAACAGGAACAGGCCGACGGCGGTGAGCAAACCGTTGAACACGAGCAGTTCGTAGCCGAATTTGTAGTTCCACCACACGGGAGCCATGCGGTCGAGCACGCCGCAAATCAACGGCGAGAGCACGACTACCCACGGAACAAAACGATCGCGAACGCGAACGCGGGTGAAGAGACCGAAAGCAAAGAGGCCAAGCAGCGGACCGTAGGTGTAAGAGGCCATGACATAGATGGTGTTGATGACATTCGGGCTGTCGACGGCGGCGAAAATCCACACGCAACCCAGGCAAGCCAGCACCATCAGGGCGTGAACTCGCCGACGGAGACGCACATCATCTTCGCGTTCGAGCAAATCGATGCAGCAACTGGTGGTCAAGGCCGTGAGGGCGCCGTCGGCAGCGCTGAAGGCCGCGGCCACAATGCCCAATGAGAACGGTATCACCACCCACGGACCGAGGGCACCGCTGCTGACCAATTGTGGCAGGAGGGCGTCGGGCTTGGCCGGCAGGGCGATGCCTTGCGCCGCACAGAAGGTGTAGAGCAAGATCCCCAAAGCGAGCAACAGGGCGTTGATGGGAAGAAAGGCCATGCCGTAGAGGCACATGTCTTTCTGCGCGTCGCGAAGCGTGCGGCAGGTGAGATTTTTCTGCATCATGTCTTGATCCAACCCCGTCATCACGATCACGATGAAAATGCCGGAGAGAAATTGCCGCCAAAAGGCTTGCGGGCTCGCGAAGTCCCACTCAAAGATACGGCTCATGGGGCTTTCGCGCACGATGGTCCACACGCCGTGCCAGTCGAGTCCCATGCGCGCCGCCACGGCCCACAGGGTGCCGCCGAGCGCGAGGAGCAACATCAGACTTTGAAAGACATCGGTGTAGATCAGTCCCGCTTGTCCGCTGCGATGCGTGTAGAGCCAAATGAGCAATAGCGTGACGGCGGCGGTGACGGGGAAGGGGATGCCAAAAGGCGCGGCGATGAAGGTGTGGAGCACCAAGCCGGCGACATAAAGGCGGGCGGCGGCACCGGCCAATTTGCTGAGCAGAAAAAAAACGGCACCGGCGCGGCGTGTTTTCGGGCCGAAACGACGCGAGAGGTAGCCGTAAATGCTGGTGAGCCGCAAACGATAATATACCGGCAGGAGGACGAGCGCCACAATGATGTAGCCCACGATGAAACCGGCGCACATTTGCAAATAGGTCATCCCGGTGGTGGACGCCCATGCGGGAACGCTCACCAACGAAACGCCCGAGATGCTGCCGGCAATCATGCCGAAAGCCACCATGGGCCAGGGGGCGGAACGGGCGGCACGGTAGAAAGCGGAATTGCCGGTGCGACCGTGACGACGTTCGGCGAGACGAGAGAGGAGAATGAGCAGGGGAAAATAGACCGCGAGGCCGATGAGCATGAGAAGCATGACGCGCAATTATAGGGAGTGAGGCGGGGAAATGAGCGATCAGGCGTCGAGATTCCGGGCCGACGGGAGAGAATCGGCGGCATCGGGCGTGCGAAACCAACTTTCGCGGACGGCGCCGGCATACCACGCGGTGAAGGGAGATTCCTCCACCAGCGGGCGCGTGTGCAAGAGGCGATGCGCACGATCGAAAACCAGGAGTTCGCGCGAACGGCTGCCGCCCTCGACAGGGAAAAAGCGGGCCACGGCAATTCGCTGCTCGTCGATGTCGACGGGAAACGGCTGCCGCGCCAAAAAACGAGCAAAACTCGCGCGCCCGGCCTCGGTCTCGTCGGCGGACTGGGGGGATTCTGGGATTGACGACGCCATATATATAATGTGTAGGCCGCGGTTTAGGGCGTCGGCGTGGTCGGACGCACCGCTACCAGGCGCAAGTTGGACAAAGTCAGGACTTGCGGGTAGGACTGCCACCCGACATTCTGCATCAACTGCACTTCGATTTCGCGAACCGGGGCGCTGCTGCCCAGCGTCATCCGCAATTCCTGATCGCGCTGGTAAGAATAGATGCCGTTGGCAAAGGTTTCGGTGGAATCGTTGGCGTAGCGCACGCTAACCACCGAGGCGGCTTGCTTGAGGCCCTGCATGTAGAGCCAGTCGGCGGAGAAAAAGAGCGAAAGCGTGGCGTGGTTCGGCACTTTCTTCCCGGGCTGCACGCGAAAGGTGACGTGCGGTGAAACTTGGGCGGTGAGCACGCGCTGTTTCGCCTGCCAAATCAACAAGGAATCGCCACTTTGTGCCGCGCTGCCTCCGGCGGCTGGGTCGTTGCCCCCGTCTTGCCCGTATTTTTTTTGGATGCGAGCATACACTTCCTTCATTTCGTCGGCATGGCGCGAGTAGTAGGCCAGCGAATGATCGAACTCTTGGGCGGTTATGCCATATTTTTTGAACACCGACAGCCGATATTCGATCGGTGCCGTGGGCACACTGTCTGCCAGTTGCTCGCTGAGTGTTTGCGCCAACTGATAATCATAGAGCACATCGGCCATGCGCTCGGTCGGCAACACGTCTTTCCGCTCATTGCCGGGGCCGCAAGCGACCAAGAGGGCCAGACCCAAGCAACAAACGGGCAACGAAAAATGCTTACCTCTCCTCATCATGCCTGTTTTTCCCCTTCTTCGGCGCTGTCCTCGGGCGAGGGGGACGTCGAACGTCGGCCGCCGAGCAACACCGACAGGTATTTATAGTAGAAAAGAATCATGGCAACGGCGCCAACCGAGATGGCTGAGTCGGCCAAATTGAAGATGGCGCCGAAAAAGGTGCCGCCGCCCAACACGGGAACCCAATCGGGCCAGGTGAAAAACGGGAAATAAAACATGTCGACCACCCGCCCGTGTAGAAAAGTGCCGTAGCCTTCGCCCATCGGTACGCAATGGGCCGGTACGGCTCCCAATCCTTGCGGGAAACTCTCCGTGAAACAGAGCCCGTAGAAGAAGTTGTCGATGATATTACCGAAGGCGCCGGCAATGATCAGCGACAAACAAACGACGAATCCCAACGGCGCGCCGCGACGTATCTGTTTTACCAGCACATAGGTGAACAATCCGACGGCGGCCACGCGGAAAATGGACAACACCGCCGTGCCGATGAAGTCCATGCCGAAGGCCATGCCGTGATTCTCCGTGAAAAGGATGTAGAACCAATCGGTCACGTGGATGCGTTCGCCCAAACTCATACCGGTTTTGACGAGATATTTGATGACTTGGTCACCGACCACAATGCACAAAAAGAGGAGGGTGGCCAGACAGGCGCGAAGTTTCATAATGTTTCTGGGATAAATGCGATGGTGGAAGAGGGCGCCACGCTGCGCGGCACGGATGTTGAAGCACAACCTGTCGCGCAGCGTGACGAAAACGGGGGTCGGGGCGTCGAAAGTCCGAAGCGGCGATCGGCCGGAGCGCTTTGAGGAGCGAAGGCTTCGCCACGGAGCGACGAAAGTCCGGGAGCAGACTCACCGATGCGGATCGAAACCCGACCAACCATCCTACTTTCCTTGTGCCAACTTGGCCTCTATGCTCAAAGTGGCGTGGGGCACGGCACGAAGGCGCTCTTTGGGGATCAATTGTTTGGTGACTCGGCAAATGCCGTACGTCTTATTTTCGATACGAACCAGTGCGGCTTGCAAGCCGGTGATGAATTTGCGCAGTCGCTCGGCACTATTCATGAGTTCTTCCAGAGATTGAACGGTTGAGCCTTCCTCGAGCGCATGATAAGTCGGCAGGGTGTCGTCGATATCATTGCTGTTGCGCTTGTTGAGTGTGGCCATCACCTCCTCATACTGTCCCTTCGCCACGCGAAGTTTCTCATTGATGAGTTCGCGAAATTCCGCGAGTTCCTCATCAGAATACCGTTTTTTTTCTTCCATGGTGCAATTGGTTATGGTAAAGAATGCGGGCATGCCCGCCTCCCCCACCAGTTCGCGCTGTCCACCCGGTGGGCGTCGGACAGGCGTTGGGGCGGCGAGCTGCGGGCATGCGCGGTTATGCTTTGGTGATCTGCAATTTCACGGCGGCGCCCTCCACGTCGAAAGTCACTTCCGAGGAAACATTGGCACGCACCTCGAGACTTTCGCCGAGCACTTGCGCGCAAATGAAGTCCTTGTAGTCGGCTACGGCACGTTCCACCGCGGGATTCGATTCGAGCACAATGTGAATGCGATCGGTAATCTCGAAGCCGCTGTCTTTGCGCAGGGCTTGGATGCGTTTTACGATCTCGCGTGCCACGCCTTCGTTGCGAAGTTCGTCGGTAATTGTGATGTCGAGCGCCACGGTCAGCGCACCTTCGTTGGCAACGCTCCAACCGGGCATGTCTTCACTGATGATTTCCACATCGCTGCGCTCGATCAAGCAGTCTTGTCCCTCAACGTTCACGGTGAGTTGTCCGCGCGTTTCCAATTCTGCAATCTGTTCTTGACTGATAGAAGTGACGACATTGTTCACGGCCTTCATGAGTTTGCCGAACTTCTTGCCCATCACGCGGAAATTGCACTTGACTTTCTTCTCCAGCATGTTGCCTTCGACGAAATCGATGGCTTTGACGTTCACTTCGTCGAGGATGAGCTGGCGCACGGCCTCGAGTCTCGCTTTGAGTCGGGCGTCGTGTACCGGAATGGCAATGCGTTGCAGCGGCTGGCGCACAATGATGCGTTCCTTCTTGCGCAGCGAGAGCACCAACGAGGTGGTTTGTTGGGCCAACTCCATGCGGGCTTCGAGTTCACTGTCGATCAGCGACTCATCGGCCACGGGGAAACGATCGAGGTGCACGCTCTCGGCAGTGGCTTGTTGCGTGCCGGCGGTCAAATCCTTGTACAGACGATCGGCATAGAAGGGAGCAATCGGCGCCATCAAGCGGCTCAGCGTGAGCAAGCAGGTGTAGAGCGTCTGATAGGCGGCTTGTTTGTCGGTCGTCATCTCGCCGGCCCAGTAACGCTTGCGGTTCAGGCGCACATACCAGTTGGAAAGATTGTCGACCGTGAAGCTTTGGATGAGACGACCGGCCTTGGTCGGTTCGTAATCTTCGTAGCAAGCTTGTACTTCACGGATGAGTGAATGGAGTTCGCTCAAGATCCAACGGTCGATTTCGGGGCGTTCGCTCACGGGCACCTGCGGGGCGTCGGGATCGAAGCCGTCGACGTTGGCATACATCGAGAAGAAGGAATAGGTCTGAATGAGTTTGCCGAAGAACGTGCGGCTCGTTTCGAGCACACCCTCCGAGTCGAACTTCAGATTGTCCCAGGGAGCGGAATTGGTGATCATGTACCAACGCACGGGATCCGAACCATATTCGCGAATGGCGGCGAAGGGATCGACGGCATTGCCCAGACGCTTCGACATTTTCTGGCCGTTCTTGTCCAGCACAAGGCCGTTGGAGATCACGGCCTTGAAGGCTACGCTGTCGAACACCATGGTGGCGATGGCATGCAGGGTGAAGAACCAACCGCGCGTCTGGTCTACGCCCTCCGCAATGAAGTCGGCGGGATAAACCGTGCGATTGTCGAGCGCGGCCATGTGCTCAAACGGGTAGTGGATTTGGGCATAGGGCATGGCACCCGAGTCAAACCACACATCGATCAGGTCGCTTTCGCGGTGCATCGGGGCACCGGTGGGCGAAACCAGTACAATGTCGTCGACATACGGGCGGTGCAAATCGATGAGATGGTAGTTCTCGCTGCTGTAATCGCCGGGCACGAAACCTTTGTCCTTGAGCGGGTTGGACTTCATCACGCCGGCGGCCACGGCCTTCTCGATTTCATCATAAAGCTCTTGGATCGAACCGATGCAAACCTCCTCGCGCGTCTCGGTGTTGCGCCAGATCGGGAGCGGGGTGCCCCAATAGCGCGAGCGACTCAGGTTCCAATCGTTGAGGTTTTCGAGCCATTTGCCGAAACGTCCCGTACCGGTCGATTCGGGTTTCCAGCGAATGGTTTCGTTCAGGGCAATCATGCGGTCTTTGGCCGCAGTGGAACGGATGAACCAGCTATCGAGCGGATAGTAGAGCACCGGTTTGTCGGTGCGCCAGCAGTGCGGATAATTGTGCACGTGCTTTTCGATCTTGAAAGCGGTGCCCTCCTGCTTCATTTCCATGCAGATCACGATGTTGAGGTCCTCGGCCTTGTTGGCTGCGGCCTCATCGTATTTGCCTTCCACCGTGAAACGCGGGTCGTAAGCGTTCTTCACGTAGTCACCTGCGTGATGTGCATAAAGCGCAGTGTCGACGCAGTGCTGAACAAAGGGTTCGGCGCAAGCTTCGAGCGTGTAGTAGCGGCCGGTCAGGTCGACCATGGGGCGAGTCTCCCCGGCCTGATTGAGAATGAAGAGCGAAGGGATGCCGGCGGCCTTGGCCACCTTGGCATCGTCGGCACCAAACGTGGGCGCAATGTGGACAATGCCCGTACCGTCGTCGGTGGTGACATAGTCGCCGGGGATGACACGGAAGGCGCACTCACTCATTTCGACAAAACGATCGCGACCGATGCTGAAAACGCGGTCGGCGTGCGCCGCGGCGTAGTCTTGCACGAAGTCGGCGGCCGTGTCGTTGAGCGGTTCGGTGGGTTTCACCCAAGGCATGAGCTGGGCATAGCGCATGCCCACGAGGTCGCTGCCCTTGAAGTGGGCCACTACGCGATAGGGCAACACCTTGTCGCCGGGCGTGAAGGCCATTTCGGCTTCGGCGCCCTCGGCCTTGAAGTAGGCAGCCAGGCGACTTTCGGCCAGGACGGCGGTGATTTGCTCGCCGTTGTAGGGGTTGAACGTCTGCACTGCCACGTAGTCGATGTGCGGGCCGACGCAGAGGGCGGTGTTCGAGGGGAGGGTCCACGGCGTGGTGGTCCAGGCGAGGAACACCGGGCGGCCCCATTCGGTGAGTGCCGCGGGGGCGTCGAGCATTTCGAACTGGGCCGTGACCGTGGTGTCCTTCACATCGCGATAGGCACCGGGCTGATTGAGCTCGTGACTCGAAAGGCCCGTGCCGGCAGCGGGGCTGTAGGGCTGAATGGTGTAACCTTTGTAGAGGTATCCCTTGTCATACAGCTGACGAAGCAGCCACCAGAGGGTTTCGATGTAGGAGTTTTCGTACGTCACATAGGGGTGTTCCATGTCCACCCAGTAGCCCATAAGATGCGAAAGGTCGGTCCATTCGCGCGTAAACTTCATGACGTTGCGACGACATTGGGCGTTGTATTCCTCGATCGAGATTTTCTTGCCGATGTCTTCCTTGGTGATGCCGAGTTCCTTCTCCACACCGAGTTCAACCGGCAGGCCGTGCGTGTCCCAACCGGCTTTTCGCTTCACTTGGAAGCCTTGCATCGTTTTGTAACGGCAGAACACGTCCTTGATGGTGCGCGCCATCACGTGGTGAATGCCCGGATGCCCGTTGGCCGAAGGGGGGCCTTCGAAAAACACATACGCGGGACAGCCCTCGCGCTCTGCGATGCTTTTGTGGAAGAGGTCAGTCTCGTCCCACTCTTTGAGTACTTCTTCGTTGACGGCGTAGAGGTTCATCCCCGTGCGCTCGGTGAACTTTTTTATCATAGATCGATGTCGCGTTACGTTTCGAGGTAAGGAGCTTGTGGCCTGCCGGCCTCGCCGCGATGCGACGGGACCCTAACTGCGCCTGAGGCAAAAGCGCTCCACAAAAAGGGAGGCCCGCCCCCGCGCTCTCCGAAGAAAGGGATTCAGACGGGGAGGAACAGGGGTTCGCCGCGGGGCAAGGAAAGACAAGCTGACGTTTTGAGAGACGTCGGTGCAAATATACTACTTTTTTCGCAAACGATTTGTGCGTTCGTGGGCATTTGTACACCTGCGCGCGCAACGGTCGCGACAGACCGCGGCGTTCGGCCGAGCCTACGCCCCTTGGCGGGGTGATTTTCGCCAAGGTGAAGCTCCGCACACGGAGAGGTCTCGCCCGAGAATCGCCCTCCGACGCGCCGCACCGCGGAGCGCTCGGAGAAAAACGCCCAACGATCAGAAAAAACACGGGGACTAAGCTCGAAAACCTCCCGTGTTTTCGAGCTTAGTCCCCGTGTTTTCAACGGGCGTCGCCGATGTCACAATACCAATCAGGGTTGAAAGCGCACGTGCACGGTCTTGACCAAGCGCAACAAGTAGGTTCCCACCGACTTACCGGCCTTGCGCACATGCGAATTTTCCAGGAACGAGAAGACGGAACGCGCTTCGTCGCAGAGATAGGGGACGGAACGCCCCTCTACCTTGTCGTAGATCTCCGGTTCGCTCGCACCACGGAGAGTGGCATTGATGATTTTGAGTTTTTCGCCCCGCCAGAAGGCCGCCAGCGCGGCCGCTTCTTGGCGCGTGGGGATGTGCCACTCGGCCAACTCGCCCTCTTTGTAGCCGGCTGCGTACTGCGCCGCCTCATCGGAGGCGGTTTCTGAATAGGCCGAGGCCACCGGATCCCACTGCGCGCGACTGATCAACAGGAAATCGGCTTCACTGCCGACAATGTTCTGCACCAGCGCCACCACATGGCCGTTCCACAGGCGGCCCTCCCACGTGGTCTGCGGCGTGGTGCCGCCTGTGCCGCCACCGGCGGGCGGTTGGGGTTGAACGGGCGGATTCACGACCGTTTTGCCGAAACTGAATGTTTGCACAACGGGGGTATTCCAGGCGGCCACCGAGACGTCGCCCACCGTGCCCCCGGCCGCGTCGTCGACAAAGGCCCCTTCGAACCGATAGGGCGTGCCGGCCACCAGTGCCTGCGGATAGGTGTAGCCATACACGGCCTGTTCGCCGTTGCGCGTCCAGCGAATGCTCAATTGTGTGGGAGATTTGCCCGCGGGCAAGAGATAGTGAACGCCGGAAGTCCAAACACCGTCCGCGTCCCGCGTGAGGGGAACCGACACGCGCCCTTCTCCGCTGCGTTCGCCCGCAAAGTTCAGCGCAGTGCAGGCCGGAGCGATCTCAATGGCGGCGGCAGTCGCATCGTTCGGCAATTGAGTCAGTCGCAACTCCGCTGCCGTCACCACGGGCGCCAGCAGCAAATGCACCTGGCTGCGCTTTTCGGCCACGGTGACGGACGCTTCGGCGCGCAAAATGGCTTGATCGAACAGGGCATTCGCACCGTTTGGCCACACGGCGGAGTTCCAGGTGGGACGCTCGGGAACGGCGCTCGAAGAAGGCAGGCCGGACAAGGCCACCACGCGATAGGCGCCGTCGGCGAGGCGGAGCGAAAGCGCGTCGCCGGCTTGTTTGAGCGTTTGCCGCGCACAACATTGTCCACCGCCGTCGAAGGCGAACACCTCGATGGGGTAAGTGGGAACGACGTTGTCGGCCGCACGCGTGTGGACGGTGACTTTGCGCAGCGAACCACTCGACTGTGGTCCGTCGGGAAGCTCGATGGTGCCGCAACCTACGCAGAGCAACGGGACCAACAACAGGGTAAAGAGAAGTTGTTTCATGGGATGGAGATTTAATGTTGATTTTCGCACGTCGGTTCTTCGGTTTTTTCCTCGTTCCACGGGGTTTTCGGCATTTCAGGCGGGAAGAGAACAACAAGCGACGCTCGATTTTTTCGGAAGGCGACCGAACTTCATCGAACAACGCGAACCGCCAGAGGCGAACCTCTGCGACAAATTTAGAATTTACAATCCAAAGAAACAAATCTAAGGACAGAAAAACAAGTTTAGCCCTTCATTTTTCACAAGCTAAGCGAGCGACCGAAAAATTGAAACGGGTGCACAAAATGTTTCGCGTGATATTTGTAACTTTGTGCGCCGTTGGTTGATCGTCTCGCGCATCACGGCGAGACGGCCCACGCAATAGACGATTCGGAAATGAAAAAAACAATACTTGCCCGCCTTATTATCTCGCTGCTTGTGCTACTGCAAGTGGTTGCCCTCGGACTCTATCTTCGGCACGACGACAATCGGCTGCGCAGTCTGGTGTCGATCGACGAACAATCCTATTATATCCTCCCCGTCGGAGGGCGCGACACCCTGTTTTTCGCCCTGGCGTCCGACACGGACTTGGTCAGTGGCGTGCGCGACAGCGTGGTCTTGCTACGTTCGCTCCACACCCGGAGCGCACAGGCGCGGCACACGGTGACGCATTCGGGCTTTCGCGTGAGCCGAAGCGGAGAGGTGGAAGTCTATTTCGCACCGCGCCCCGACACTTTGCGCGGGAAGGCCTTTCAAGTGCTCATTAGAAAAAGCCTCGAAGCCGAACTTCGACGAGAGCAATTGCTCAAGAAAAGAGTGGAAGAGCTCCGCTATTATGCACGCACCCACAACGTGGCCGATCAGGGATACAACGAAGTGATGAGCTACGGCGACAACGAGATGCAACGGTGGGAGAACAGCAAAAAAGTGGTGGACTTGCTGAAACGCGCTGCCCAACTGGAGCGACCTATGGCGCGCAGACGGCTGCAATACACGGCAAGTGGGAAAGCCTATGCACCGGTGTCGAGACAAAAGGGGCTCGTTCGTCTCAAACCGTCCCGGCCTGACGCACTCGCGGTGGGCAGCGGCAAGATCCAAATGCACTACTTATATCCGAAAGTAGACACCTTGCACCGACAATTTGTGGACGAGAAGCGCACATTCTTCTCGCTCACACGCACCGCCGAGGGATGGACTGGATCGGCACTCGCGGCCAATGGTGATTACTACAGCGGCGCCTTCGATTCGCTCTATCAACGCAATGGTTACGGCTTTGCGGTGAACGGCCGCATGGTGCAGTCGGGGACGTGGCGCAACGACCGTTTCAAGGGAGAACGCATGATTTACACGGCCGACCGCGTCTATGGCATCGACATCTCGCGACACCAGCACGAGATCGACGACAAAGTCTATGGCATTCACTGGCCGTCGCTCCGCATTGTGGGCATCGGCAAAGTGGCGCACCGGCATGCCGCCGGCAAAGTGGACTATCCGGTGAGCTTCGTCTTCATCAAGGCCACCGAAGGCACCTCGCTTTTCAGCAAATACTACCCCTACGACTTGAAAGGGGCACGATCATGCGGCATACCCGTGGCACCTTACCATTTTTTCTCCACCAAAACCGGCGGAGTCGAACAAGCGCGGTTCTTTTTGAAGCATGCACGCTTGCATTTGACCTCGCTTCCGCCCGTGCTCGACGTGGAACCAACGGACGAACAGATTGCGCAAATGGGCGGACGGGCGGCGCTCTTCAAACAGACGCTGGCTTGGTTGCACTATGTGGAACACGCCACCGGCAAACGCCCCATTCTCTACGTGGGCCAGTCGTTTGTCAATGACCACCTGCCGCACGCGCCGCATGCCGTGCGGGGATATGACGTGTGGATCGCGCGTTACGGTGAGTTCCGTCCCTACGTGAAATTGGCCTTCTGGCAACTGACACCCGAAGGACGCGTGCGCGGTATCCACGGGGAGGTGGATGTCAATGTGTTCAACGGCGACAAAGAGGAGTTCGCCCGCTGGCGCAAACAATAAGGCCGCGCCGACACAAAACAAAGTGCAGTACCCTTTCGCTCGCACTGCGACTTACCTCGTTCGCACCCCGGCTTAGCCCGTTCTCACCACGATTTGCTGTGTTCGCATCGCGGCTTGCTTCATTCGCTAAGCCCTTCGGAAAAGACTTCGCGACCCCGCACGACAAAGGCCCGGTGAAACCTGTGTTTCACCGGGCCTTTGTTTTTCTTCTTCCCCCTGGATAAAATAGGGGTCGCCACGTTTCGCTCTCCCACCCTCTTGTTAGAGGTTCCGTTCGCGTCATTAGATCTATGGTCTCCCACAAACGGGACCACAGCACGCAGACTTCATTTCACAAAAGCAACCGGCGCAAGAACTTTTCAGTTCCTGCGCCGGAAGGTGGGCAAAGATGGATTCGAACCACCGAAGGCGTAAGCCAGCAGATTTACAGTCTGCCCCATTTGGCCACTCTGGTATTTGCCCTTTTGTGCGTTTGCGATGGCAAAGTTAGGCATAAAAGCCGAAAACACCAAGCGTTTCCGCCACTTTGTTCCATTTCTCTGGCAAAAAAATGAGTTCCGAGGTGAAAACAAGGGGAGAAACCGCGCGCAAACGCGATGTTCCGCTCTTCCTCACGGTGAAATGCACCGACGGAAGTGGGATTTACTCGAAAGACTGGATGAATTGCACCATTTTGACGGCAGTCATGGCGAACTCACGACCTTTGTTCATCTTTTCTCCGGCCCGATCGAGTGCCTGCTGCTCGTTGTTGACCGTCAGCACGCCATTGATCACCGGCACCTTGCCGGTGGCGTTGAGCCGCACGAGCCCTTCGGTGGTGCCGAGGCAGATGTAATCGAAATGCGGCGTGTCGCCCTTGATGACGCAGCCCAATGCAATCACGGCATCCACGTAACCGCGTTGTGCCAACTGCGCACAACCGTAGACGAGTTCGAAACTTCCGGGCACGCGACGCACGGTGATGTTGTTTTCCGGCACGCCGTACTCAGCCAGCGTGGCGCAAACCTGTTGCAACATGGCGTCGACGATGTGTGCGTTCCATTCGGTGACGACCACGCCGAAACGCATGAATGAGAGATCGGGTTTTTCTCCTTCGTTCTCTCGGAGGAAGGTGAATTGTGACATAATATTCAGACGATGATTGGAGAGAGGTCTTTGCCTCTTTGGGGCTACGCTCCCGAAATTAAGCCCAAACGACAGGCACACGGAGCGAGCAAAAAATAAAAGCCGAATGAGGAACCGGAGCTCGGGTCGCCCTCCGGGGCGAACTCACCGCTTTCCGAGTCCTCATTCGGGAGATGACGCACCGAGGTGGAGTTATTTGGTGCGTTCGATGTATTTGTCGATTTCAGCGCCGATCACTTTGCCGTTTTGCACACCGGTCTGTGACAACTGGCTCTCGGGATAATCGCTCTTGATCGAGACATACAACTCATGTGCTTCCGCCTTTTTACCTTGGCTCTCCAACACTTGACCGGCTTCGAGGAGGTAGATGGGGGAGAGTGCGGCATTGTCGGCATGGTCAGCGGCCTTCTTCAGGTACTTCACACCCTTGTCCAGCTGTTTGTCGGCCACATAGGCATTGCCCAGTGCCGCCAAGGCGTTGGCAGACACCGTGACGTCGCCCTTCGGCGAGAAGTCTTCGAGTTCGGCAATCGCTTTTTTATAATCGCCCAGGTTGAAATAGCCCAAACCGCAGTAGAAATGCGCGAGGTTGGCCGCATCGGTCCAAGCATAGTTGCGGGCAATTTTTTCGTAGCCTTTGAAGGTGGCACCGTCGCCCTTGATGGCTTTGTTCCAATCGCCGGTTTGCACATACTGCTCGCCGAGGCTGATTTCGTACTGTCCCTGTTCGTTCTGACTCTTGAGATAGTAGTAGCCGCCCACCCATGCTCCGATGAGCACAACGACGGCAATGCCTACGCCGATGACCCATTTGCGGTATTTGATGAGGAACGCTTCGGAAGTCGCGAGGGCCTCGTTGAGATCGAGGGCTTGTTTCTGATGACTCATGATTATATCTTGCTATTTTTGTATCGTGTGGAGTTCTCGCAATGCCACTATTTTGCGGCAAATACGCTGCAAAAATAATATATTGTGTGTGAGTAGAGAAATGAAAGCGCAATTATTTTGCACGGCGTGGGAAGGCAACACGTTTTTCACCATAAAAAGACGGCAGAAACGCCGTTTTATTGCTATTTTTGTAGGATCACTGCGCGAACCGGCACCGTCTGTCACAATGGGGTGCCCATCGCGTTCATGTCTTTCGCCCCATGATTCTCGAACAGCTCACGCTTCTCAATTATAAGAACGTTGCGGAAGCCGAACTTCGGCTTTCGCCCAACGTCAATTGCTTCATCGGCGCCAACGGAATGGGCAAAACCAATGTGCTCGACGCCATCTATTTTCTCTCCTTCGGCAAAAGCGCCACCGCCCTGACCGACAGCAACTGCGTGCGCCACGAGGCTGACTTTTTCATGCTGCAAGGGCAGTATCTTTCGCCCGACGGCACCCGCGACGCAGTGTCGTGCGCACTGAAACGCGGACAGCGCAAGCGTTTGCGACGCAACGACAAGGACTACAAACGACTCAGTGAGCATGTGGGCGCCATCCCGCTCGTGATGCTCTCGCCCAGCGACGAGCAACTTGTGACGGGCGGAAGCGAAGAGCGGCGGAAATTCATGGACAGCGTGATCGCGCAAACCTCGCCCCGCTATTTAGAGGCGCTCATTCGCTACGGCAAGACTTTGCAACAGCGCAACGCCTTGCTCAAACAGGAAGGCCCGCTCGACGAAGGGCTGTTTGATGTGCTCGAATCGCTCATGGATGCCGATGCTGCGGTGATCTATGCTGCCCGAAGCGAGTTTGTCGAAGCCTTCCGCCCCATTTTCTCCGCACTCTACGCCCGACTGTGCAACGCGGCAGCCGAGGCGGTGGACATCACCTACGAAAGTCACGCCGACCGCGGGCCGCTCGGCCCACTCCTGCGCGAAGGTCGCGTCCGCGAACAAATCGTGGGACACACACTCCACGGTCCGCACAAGGACAATCTCGATCTGCTGATGAATGGGCACAGTGTGCGCCGAGAAGCCTCGCAGGGGCAGACCAAGACGTTCTTCATCGCCATGAAGCTGGCCCAGTTTCTCTACCTCAAAAATCACGGAGAGCGCCGCACGCCCCTACTGTTGCTCGACGACATCTTCGACAAACTCGATGCCGGTCGGGTGTCGTGTATTGTCGACTACGTGAGCGGCGAGGACTTCGGGCAAATCTTCATCACCGACACCAACCGCGATCACCTCGATCGCATTCTGGCCGCCACCCACCGCGACTACCGCCTTTTTGTGGTGGAAAACGGCCGCCTCACCTGCGAACCCACTTCAACTCCCGACAATGAAACGCAAAAACGCTGAACTCGTAGGCGACATGCTGGGGAATTTCCTGCGCGAAAGCGGACTGGAAACCCCGCTGCTCGAATATCGCGTTGTGCAATCCTGGCCCACTGCGGTGGGCGAAACCATTGCACCGCACACCACCGCCCGCTTTGTCCGCGACCAAGCCCTGTGGGTAGAGGTGCGCACCCCCGTGCTCCGCACCCAGCTCTCCATGATGCGCCAACAACTCGTGCGCCGTCTCAACGAACTGGTGGGCAGCACCGTCATCTACGACATCCGATTCTGTTAACTCCCTCCTTTCTCTATCTGTCCTATGGAATACACCTCGGCCGATTACTACTACGACGACATCCGGCGCTGTCTCACCACCACACAGTACGACATTCGCCGGCGCTGCGGCATGGCCTATCGTCTTTTTGTGGAACTGATGAACGAAACCACCGCCGACGCGCCCGCTTCGTTCTCGGGTGCGTTCTCGCGCCTGCACTATTTGCACGCGCAGCGTGGTTTTTCCGACACGCTCTATCATGCCGCCAACGACTTCCGCGTGCGTTGGCGACGCGCCGACGAGCTCACCGAAGCCGAGCTCACCGATCGGCTCCCGGGCGATCTCCGTGCACTGGCCGATTTGGTCGCCGGTTTGAAGCAAGCCCCCGTGCCCGCCGAACTCGCCGCACTGCTGCCCCGCCACCTCACCGCCGTCGAATCTCCGAAACCCCTCTCCGAAAAATGTCTGCGCGTGGTGGTCGACGCCGTGCTCAGCCACGAGCTCACGGTCAGCCCCACCGATGCCAACAGCGACACCGAATTCCAACTCCCACTCGCTCCCGACGCTGCCGGAGGACGCGATTTCCGCTATCTGCTCGCGCTGGTCGAGCCCGGCATGCAGCTGAATCTTGTGGCCGTTCGCCGCGAAGGCCACCGCTTGTTTCCGGAACTCGTCATTCTGGAGCCCGACTACCTGGTCAACGTCACGGCCATCACCCAGTGCATCGTCTCCACCGGCACCTGTTCCGAATGGAACGTGCTGAAAAAGTTCGATCCCTTCGTCACTTCCCAACACACCCTGTTGGGAAGTCTGAGCGGGCAAATGCTCGATGAGGAGGTGCACGGTCTCGAAGCCGGCTATGCCGACACCGCGCGCCGCTTCTTTTCCGACCACGCCCTCGAATTTGCCGCCTGCGACTTCGATCGACAGGAATTCCACGCCCAAGCCCAGCAGCAGCAACGCAATTTGCGCAACCTGAGCCAAAACACGTTCAAACACCAACTGCACCTCTCGGACGAAGAGGGCGTTTGCATCGAACCCTCGTTCTTTTGCGAAATGCTCGGTCTGCAAGGCCGCATCGACCTGATGAAACCCGACGGCAGTGTGGTGGTGGAACAAAAAAGCGGGAAGATCGACGAGTATAACCGCACAGCCCTTCGCGAACACGAGCTGCAACTCATGCTCTACATGGCCATGCGTCACTACGTTTTCGGCCAATCCTACAGTCGTCTGCAAGGCTACCTGCTCTACTCGCGCTATGCAGACGAACGCTCCATCTGGCCCATTCCCAATGCGCCCGATCGACTGCGCGAAGCCTTCCGGCTGCGCAATGAGATCGTGGCGCGCGAAGAGCAGTTTGCCCGCACCGGTATGCGCGATTTCATCGCACAGCTCACGCCCGACCAACTGCACCGACCGGGACAGGCCGATCCGTTGTGGAATAAATACATCCGTCCGCAGGTCGAAACGCTCTTGGCTCCCTTCCACACGGCCGACCCGACTGCGCTGGCCTATTTCTACCGATTCCACCGCTTCCTGGTGCGCGAAAACCTGCTCAGTCGCTTTGGCAGCTCGGGGAAGGAAGCAAGTGGGTTTGCAGCGGCTTGGCAATGCACCACGGCCGAAAAACGAGAGGTGGGCAGTATCCTCACCGACCTCCGATTGCTTTCCACCGAAACGGACGAGAACGGACACGGAGTCAAGCACTTGCACTTGGCTCTCCCGGATACGGATCCGAACGGCGAGACCGCCACGCCGCCCAACTTCCGGACGGGCGACATCGTGGTGCTCTATCGCTACGAAACGGCCCGCGAACCGGACTTGCGACGCGACATGGTGTTTCGCGCCACCGTGCGCCAAATTTTGGAACACGAGGTGGTGCTCACCCTTCGCGAGGCGCAAACCGAAGCGCGGGTGTTCTGTCTCCGCGAAGGACAGTCGTGGGCCATCGAACCGGATTTCATGGACGCAGGCTCGCGCGGCATCTACCGCGGCCTCTACAACCTGCTCACCGCCCCCGCCGATCGCCGCGCATGGGTGCTCGGACAGCGACCGCCCTCCACCGCAACACACGTGGAGCTGCTCACCACTCCCGAAAACGCCGAACTCACTCAACTGGTGCGCAAGGCCAAAGCCGCCCGCGACCTCTTTCTGCTGGTGGGTCCTCCGGGCACCGGGAAGACCTCCAAGGGCCTGATGTGCCTGCTCCTCGAGGAACTCGCCGACCCCGACACGCAAGTGCTGCTCGGCGCCTTCACCAATCGCGCGGTCGACGAGATCTGTGGCAAATTGGTGCAAGCCGGCATCGATTTTGTGCGCGTGGGCAACGAGATGAGCTGCGACCCGCGCTATCGCGACTATCTGCTCGATGCCAAAACCCGGGCCCTCAAACAACTAGACGAGGTGAAACAACTGGTGCGCGAAGTGCGCGTGGTGGTGGGCACCACCCACTCGCTGGCCGGCACGGTGACGTTGATGGCCGACAAGCACTTCTCCTTGGCCATTGTGGACGAGGCTTCACAACTGCTCGAACCGCACTTGCTCCCGCTCCTGATGGCACACACCGGCAACCGTCCGCTCATCGACCGTTTTGTGCTCATCGGCGACCACCGTCAACTCCCCGCCGTGGTGCAGCAGCCGGCAAGCGAAAGTCTCGTCACCGAAGCCGAACTCTCCGCACTGGGATTGACCGACTGCCGACGTTCCTTTTTCGAACGCTTCATCGAACGCATTCCCGCCGAATGTCGCCACGACTTCACCCGTCAAGGGCGCATGCACCCCGCAGTGGCCGACTTCCCCAGCCGACAATTCTACGAGGGCAAGCTCTGCCCCATTCCCCTGCCCCACCAAGAGGAGGCCATCGGCGTGCCGCGCCTGGCGTTCTACGATTGCGTGCCCGACACCCTGGAACTCGGACACTCGCCCAAGGGCAACCCGGCGGAGGCCCGACGCATCGCCCAACTGGCCGTCGAGGAATATGCACGCTTCGTGGCACAACGTGGGGGCTTCGATCCGATCAAAGATCTGGGCATCATCGTGCCCTATCGCCGGCAGATCGCTTTGGTGCGCAATGCCCTCCTGCAATCGCCTCATCCCGAACTGGCCGAAGTGACCATCGACACCGTCGAACGTTTCCAAGGGTCGGAGTGCAACACCATCATCTACGGTTTCACCGTGACGCGCGCCTCGCAACTGGCCTTTCTGTGCAGCACACAGTTTGAAGACGAATGCGGACAGTGGGTCGACCGCAAACTGAACGTGGCGCTGACGCGTGCACGAGAACGCATGCTCATCGTGGGCTACCGGCCCTTGTTGGAGCGCGTGCCCCTCTTCCGCGAACTGATCGCTTTTTGCGAATCTGCCCATTGACCCCGAGGGGACAACGGCGCACCCTTTGCCCTCACAAAATTGCCCCAAATCGTGCCTTTCCTCGCGCGTGCGCGCGTCAGGCAGTTTTCGTTTTTCACCTTCACTTCTTCACCCACCTGTCACAAAAACCTGTGAGTCAGCCCAATAAGGGTGAAGGCTTTTGAAATTCACCTTCACCGGCCGTCTCATCCGCCACAGAGTGCAAAGCCTTCACCCCGATCGGCCTTTCAATCAGCCGATTCCGCTCCACCGGTGAAGGGTGAACATGAAAAACGAAAACCTGCTGTGTGCGCGTAACGCGCGTGCGTGCGCGCGAATGCTCCTTCACCCTGCCGGTGCTTCACCCTACCCCGAGGTGGGGACAGGGAGCAGCGGCTTTCAATCGGTTGTAACGACGAAGTAGGATCTTTCCTCAAAAACATGGGGATGAAATCTTCAAAAGTCCCCTTGTTTTTGACGAGGTATCACGAGTTTGAAAAATCGCAAGTTTTTCTTCTGTAATGGCTTGTATTTCTCGAATCGTTTTTCTACCTTTGCCATCGAAAGACACACAGCTCTCCGTTCAACCACAAGGCCTCTTTGCCAACGCCTTCCCTACGCTCTCGGCATTGATGACACACATGAAGCCCCCATAGTGGCATGCGCATGTAGACAGCTCCTCTCACACTTGGTTGGTCGAACACAAAAGGGGCAATGCACAAGAACTTGTGGTAATGTCTGTGCCGGCCAATAGGAGTGACGCTAATGCCGACATCTTCAAAGAGTTGAAGGGAAGAACGCTTCGTGAAAAATGATGCTTGAAGTGCCCGTGTAGGCCAAAGACGTACCTAAGAGGGGGATAGAATACGCAAATCAACAGCGTATAAAGATTTGGGATATCAACGGAAAAACTACAATTCGTTATGAAGACAATATTCAATAGTACCTGGGTTGGTAATCATATATGTACAGAAGAAGCAACCCTAAGTCAATTAGACAGCTACAACAAGACTCGCTACTCTCGTCGGAAGAATAAGGAAGGCCTTTTGGAACTGGCCTCTCGCGAAGCGCATGAGCAACAAAATGTTTACTTTGCAACGATTCTCAATGAGGATGACAGCCCCTACTGCGCCATTGAGTCCAATGTGGGATACTTTGGGGTGGACTTCTTGAGAGAGGATCTTGAAAACTTTCTCATTTATACGTTTAGAGACTTCACACAAGAAGGGAAGACGTTGTTCTTGGATACTATCAGACTCCAACCCAAGCATCCGCAAGACTATGATACGGTCTATAGCTTTATGTTTTACTTTCATGAGGATAAGACGTGGGGGGTAGTGAAACATAAAGGAGGAGTGGGCACGTGGAGTGATAGTGTCGAGGAATCAGAGATCCCTCTCTCTGAAGAGGACTATTCCAAACTTTGCCTTTCCTACCCTGAGTTCGGTGAATATGACCAGCTCATACGCTTGGATCGCATTCCGACGGTCGTTCGCGAGACGATATTAGAAGTCACGGACAAAGAGTTTCCTGCGTTTAGGCAGTATCTCCAGCGAGACATCGAACGCTATCAAGAACCTAAGAAGTGAATTCGAGTGAGATATTGCTCTTCAACAAGGCGCGCGCCAAGTTCTGTCTTTACCATGGTGGGGGCATTTAGAAGCACCGAAGAAAGGGAAAAGGTTCATCCGAAATTTGAAGTGACTTTATGAGAATGTACAGACGAGGAAATTTTGCAATCTATCTATCACAAGAGTATTGTTTTTATGAAACGGATAGTCCTGAAATGTTTGAATTGATTGATAGAAGGTGTCAGTATGAAAGGTTGAGGAAGATGGGCTTTTTGCAATACGACAAAATGATAAGCTATAAATATATTTTGAAGAAAGATATTTCAAGCGCCTATAGCGTAACAACCCTTGTTAGATATATGGGATTTAGTTTCTTTGTGGAAAATTCTTCAGAAGGCAGATTTTTACTTCGTCCATTAGAAGAAGCAGCGGTATATTTAAAAGATTTTCCAAGGCAGGGGTATGACCCTATATATGAGGCGACTGAAGAGGACGTTTCTGACATTTGGGAAGAGCGCAAACCAATAGAGGGCTTCAAATTTGATGTAGAGCCTATTGTCTATCTAAAAAAAGATGGCGTATGGCTGGTAGAACATTAAAAACAACTTGATGGAATTGCTTGATGTAAGATGAATAGGAATAATATCCACATTTAAGTCTTTACATCGTGAGGTGGAAAAAGCGACTGCAGGATCAATTAAATCATTAGATTACACGAAGAAGAATGATATCATCATTCGTGACGTGAATGGGAAAATATATAATTAGTAGAGACACATGAAAGTTACATTTAGAGCCTGGAGTCAAGGCTATACAGAGTTACAAAGTGAGGGGGATACCCTATATAGATTAGATGGCTACAACAAGACTCGCTATTCTCGTCGCAAGAAGAAAGAGGGTCTATTGGAGCTTGCTTCTCGCGAAGCGCATGAGCAACAAAATGTTTACTTTGCAACGATTCTCAATGAGGATGACAGCCCCTACTGCGCCATTGAGTCCAATGTGGGATACTTTGGGGTGGACTTCTTGAGAGAGGATCTTG
>CAJPJR010000010.1 GCA_905369775.1 Prevotellaceae bacterium UBA1746 | reverse complement strand
GTGATGACCAATACTTCCTGTTGAGCGATTTGAAAGGCTGGGGCTTGGAAGATAGCGTGCAGGTCAATCTCTTGCCCTCCAATCGCGAGAGGCTTTGGCAGGCTTACGACAAGACGAATAGTACAGCGTCGCACAGCCAACGTCACGAAAACGAATTTTCAGTTACCTTGAAACGGAGCAAGAGTGAGCACTTCCCCATCGACCTCACCTTGACTTTGCCACTTTACTTCCAGCGCGAACGCTTGGACTATCATCGTGGGGCGATGGACACGCTTGCCCATTACACGATGGTTGCACTTCATCCCTCTTTTTATCTCAGGCACAAACAGTGGTCGCTTCGTCTCGGATTTACTTCATCCACTCCTGGATTGATGAATATGATTCCCTATCGCGATGCCCGCAACAGCTTGGAGATTATCGAGGGTAATCCTCTCTTGAAAACCAATCAGCGTTGGAATGCCAGTCTTTCGTATCAGCCCAAATGGCAAAGCCGTAGAGTCGGTATGACTTCTGGGCGGGCGGAAACCTCGTTCGTTTATCACCTCCGCTCCGTGGCGCAAGGATTTACCTACCAGGCACAGACTGGAGCAACGACCTATCGACCAGAAAACGTACGTGGTAATTGGGCGTGGCAGTCGTCCTATCACACCACCATCTCTCTGCATCAAAATCAGCAGTGGTGGGTGGATAGCCATACCGCGGCCGACGTTTGGCACTCGGTGGATTATGCCGCCCTTGATGGAATGGCGGATGCTGCGCTCAACAAGGTCGAAACCGTCAATCTCAACGAGTCGCTCAAATTGAGCTATAAAAGTCGACACACTAAGGTCGATCTGTTGGGAGGACTGCTTTGGCGCCGCACTTGGGGGCATCGCCCCACGCAAACCTCTCTCTCGGCCTTCGATTTTCGCTATGGTTTCAACTTTCAGCAAACCATCCCACAGTGGAAAACGACGCTGAATGTCGAAACGACGGTGTTGAGTCGCCGTGGATATGGGAGCAGCGCGTTCAACAAGAGCGAGTGTGTGGTCAATGCCTCTCTCACCCAATCGCTGTGGCGCGATAAGTGGGAACTGACTTTAGAGGGACGCGACCTTTTCCACCAGCTTTCCAATACCACCTACGAGGTCAATGCACAGGGGCGCACCGAAACGTGGTATCGTGTCATCCCCAATTACCTCATGCTCCACCTCGTCTATAAGTTCAGCCTAAATCCAAAACGATAGGTTCGTTGCTTACTGATTTAAAACAAGTGGCATGTTTTCAGATACTAATTCAAATATACAATTTGTTCTGCGGCTTTCTTCTTTTTAGCATCACTCCAAATGTCGGATGAACCCCAAAAGAAGCGATTAGCCAAAGGGGCAAAAGTAATAGATGTTTCTGCCAAAGACCTTGCAAAAATAATCATCCCCCTCTGTCCGAGCAGCGTCGCATTGTCGACATCCTCGACCGTTTCGACACGCTGACGAACTCGATTTCGGAAGGTCTGCCGCGAGAGATCGCCCTGCGTCGAAAGCAATATGAATACTATCGCGACGCCCTGCTCAACTTCCCCCAACCAACGCCCACGGCCTGAGGGGCGGCCGCCACAGCTGTGCGCACAGGGTGCGCAGAGAAGGGAAAGCGTGTGAGTTTTTATCGCACGTGATCTTTAATTCAAAAGAAAGCCGTAACTTTGCACTCATGAAACCGCTGCACTTCGCTCCGCTTCAAGGTTACACCGACGACGTCTATCGGCGATTGCACCACCGACTGGTGGGCGGCATCGCGGCCTACTACACGCCCTTCGTGCGGTGGGAGCACGGCGGTGTGCGCTCCAAAGACCTCCGCGACATCGCCCCCGAACACAACGAGGGGGTGCCCCTGGTGCCGCAGATCATCGCGGCCGATGCCGACGAATTGGCGCGCTTGGTCGACGTCATCGCCCCGCTGGGCTACCGGCGCATCGACCTCAACATGGGTTGCCCCTTCCCCTTGCAGGCACGCCACGGACGCGGCAGCGGACTCCTGCCGCTGCCGGAGCGCGCGGCCGCCATCTTCGAGCGCATGCGCACCTATCCCGAATTGGCCTTCTCGGTGAAACTCCGTTTGGGCTGGGACGATGCCGCGCAGCTCGACCGCCTCGCGCCCCTCGTGGCCGCCGCCCCCTTGGTGAGCGTGACGCTCCACCCGCGTTTGGGCGTGGTGGGCTACAAAGGCACGGCCGACCGCGCCGCCTTTGCGCGCTTCGCCGCCGTGTGCCCGCATCCGCTCCTCTACAACGGCGACCTGCTCACCCCCTCCGACGTGGAAGCCTTCGTGGCCGCGCAGCCCACGGTGGCCGGGGTGATGATCGGGCGCGGCCTGCTGGCGCGCCCCTCGCTGAGTGCCGAACTGCGCGACGGTCGCGAGTGGTCGGCCGCCGAACAAATCGCCCTGCTGCACCGCCTGCACGACGGTCTGCACGAGGCCTATGCGCGCATCGTGCCGGGCGACGAGGCGCTGCACCGCAAACTCCGCCCCTTTTGGGACTATGCGGAGGCGACCATCGGGCGCAAGGCGTTCAAGAAAGTGCAAAAAGCGGGCAACCTGCGCAACTATCTGCGCGCGGTGGACGAAATCGGGTGAGGCCGCGCCCCGCCCGCCCCGACAGCGGGCGATGCCGCCGAAATCCGGCACGGCGCGCGCGCATCGAACCGACGCCCGCCCAACAGCACTCCCCAACAGCAACAACAACTCTTCTACACTTCGGACATGAATCCCAACATTACCTCTACCATCCGTTACATCGGAACCGACGATCGCGATCTCGATCTCTTCGAAAGCCAATATGCCGTGCCTGAGGGCATGTGCTACAACAGTTATGTGATTCTCGACGAGAAGGTGTGCATCATGGACACCGTCGACGCACGCTGTGCAGAAGAGTGGAAAGAGAACTTGCGCACGGCCTTGGGCGGTCGCACGCCCGACTACCTGGTGGTGCAACACATGGAACCCGACCACACGGGCGCCATCGTCGACACGCTGCGCGAATACCCCTCGCTGCAGGTGGTGGCGAGCGCCAAGGCGCTGGACTTCATGGTGCAATTCAACGAAGGACTCGACCTGAGCGGCCGCACCCTCGCGGTGAAAGACGGCAGCACGCTCTCGCTGGGCGGTCGCACGCTGCACTTCATCACGGCGCCGCTGGTGCACTGGCCTGAAGTGATCATGACCTACGACGACGGCGACGGCGCGATGTTCACGGCCGACGCGTTCGGCAAATTCGGCACCTACGATTCGCACCCCGACGACTGGGCGACGGAAGCGCGCCGCTACTATGTGAACATCTGCGGCAAATATGGCCCGCAGGTGGGCAAGGCGCTGGACAAGGTGGAGAAATTCGACGTGCGCCTCATCTGTTCGCTCCACGGCCGTGTGCTGGAGGGCGAAAAACTGACCGAGGCTTTGCGCCTGTACCGCATCTGGTCGCGCTACGAGGTGGAAACGCCGGGCGTGGTGGTGGCCTTTGCCAGCATTCACGGCGGCACGAAGAAAGCGGCGCGCCGCATGGCGGAAATTCTCCGCGAGAAGGGGGCACCCGAGGTGGTGCTCCACGACTTGGCGCGCGGCAGCATCGACCACGCAGTGGCCGACGCCTTCCGCTTCGGCACGCTCATCGTGGCGGCTTCGAGCTATGACGCCGATGTGTTCCCGCCGATGCACTTCTTCCTCCACAAACTCGGACTGAAGGGCTATCGCAATCGCCGCGTGGGCTTGATCGAAAATGCCACGTGGGCGGCGACGGCAGCGCGCAGCATGAAGGCACAGCTCGAAAAGCTGAAGGGCATCGAACTGCTCGAACCGACGGTGACGGTGAAGAGTGCGCTGCACACCACCGACGTGCCGGCGCTCGAAGCACTGGCCGACGCGGCACTGGCCTAAGCGGCTCTTCGTTCGCGTCCCCCAATACAGACAGTCCGCTGATGGGTAAGTCTTTCCACCCGGTGCGCGACGTGCCGACAAACTATAGAACACAAAACAAGGCAGGCGCTCATTCTCGAGGGAGAATGAGCGCCTGCTGTACTGTTCGGCGGCTGTGCGAGAGCATATTGAGATGGAGACGCACGGGCGGGATGCCTCTGTGAAAGCCCATTGTAAATGAAGTTCTTCGCTCGGCGCTTTGCAAAACAAACAGAAGCTGCTATATTTGCAACAGGTAACCCAATGAAAAGTGGACAGTTGTGCGAACCGTGCAATCCGCGGTGGCGTTTCCCACACAGCAATTCCACTTCGAAAAAACGAATGACCATGTCAACTCCATCGACCTCCTTGAAAACCTCCACCTCGATTCGCATCGATACCGACCTCCTCTCTCAAATCAGGGCGGAGGCAAAAGCCGAGCATCGGAGTTTGAGCAACTATCTGGAAACGTTGTTCTATCGTTGGGGCTATCGCCCCTATAACCAAGCGACCTTCGAAGCTTGCGAATCGGCACGCGCCGGCGCCTATGCCGGAACCATAGACACACGCTCTGACGAAGCTTTTGTCGCCTCGATCTTGGGAGATGAAAACGATTAGGTACACCACGAAATTCCGCAAAGACTTCAAGAAATATGCGCGGAATCCGGATAAGGTGCGAAAAATAAGAGAAATCACCCAGCTGCTGCAAAACGAAAACGAGATCCCCTCCAAATATCGCCCCCACCCACTGATTGGAAACTATGCGGGACACATGGAGCTACACATTGAAGGCGACCTTCTCCTAATTTGGATAGAACATACCGAAGTGGGCGAAGCAACGATCACCTTCGTTCGCCTCGGCACGCACGCAGAGTTGTTTTAAGCTCCGTCCCATCGTTTTGCCATCAAGAAACAGTATTTTTCTCCGATGTATACAAAGTCCTTTCGCGTTGATCGATAGGTCCCTCACGCTTTTCGCTTCAAGGCTTTCAGTTGGGCTTTGACGGCCTCATCGGGGCGGAGCGACTCGCGAATTTTCTGCAAGGCTTTGTTGTGCGTCCACAGGGGCAGGCGGTGCTGTTCGAATATGGGCAGAGTGAGCTCGGGGAAACGAATGTAGCACTCGGCCGCCGCCCAAGCCACGGCCATGCGCACATAATATCCCTCGTGGCGCACGGCGCAAAGGCGGTCGAGCACGGCGGAGACGTGAGTGGACTCGATGAAATAGAGCATGAGGAGCACGACGGCGAAACGCACGGTGTATTCGTGCTCGCTGTCGAGCCGTTCGCCGGCAAAGTCCCAAATACGATCACGGTGCTCGGCCAACAAGCGGCGCGCATCGGCGAGCTGGAAGGCGTCGCAGACTGACCACGAGTTGATGCGCGGCACCCAGCGGGCAACGTGTGCGAGATAGTCGTCGACGGACGTGGGCTTGATGTAGCCGAGCACGAGGGCTTGGAGCGTTCGGGCTTCCATGTAGGGGATTTGCGCCGTTTCGGGGTCGGTTTCCACGGCTTGGAGGTAGGCGGCGGCGTCTTGCCGGGCGATGCGGCGCGCCAAGTTGCGGAGGTCGGGAATGCGAATGCCCAACACGCCTTCCACGCCGGGATGCAGGCGGCGCGTGAACGCTGCGTTTCCGCCTTCGGCCAAGTGCAAAAGGTGCTGATCGAGGGGGAGGGATTCAAAGGTGTACATGGGGCGATGCGATAATGATGGAGTACAAAAAAGGGGATTCGGGACAAAGGTAGGTATTTTCCGGCGAAGTGCATTTTTTCTTGGCGCAGCAAAGTCAGAGAAAGGGGTAAAATGACAGATGTACATTTGCGTCGATGTAAAATGTCGATTTTCATTTCGCGAAGATAACCCACTAATAATCAAGATCATTTTGTCGTTCGATGTAAAATGTGTATTTTCGCCGATGTAAAATGTTGATTTGCATCAGGCTCCCCACCGAGCCGGCAACAATTTAAACTAATCCTACCGACAATTGGAACTCTTTGTCCCTAATTTCAACAGTGCATTAACCAGTGCCATTGTAGAACTCGATTACCTGCGGCGTATTCATTTATCTCCGACCACACATCCCGTCGTGTTTAGTCAGTTAAAGCGGTTGTTCCATACGCTCGAAAGCGTGGGTTCCGCGCGTATCGAAGGCAACAACACCACGCTGACCGAATACTTAGAATTGCAGCACGAAGAAGAACAGAACGATGCACAAAACGAAAATGTGCTTGAGATACAAAACATCGAGAGCGCCCTTGCCTATATCGACGAGTGTGGCACCGATCGTCCGATCGATGCACTTTTTATTCGCGAACTGCACCAACTTGTCGTCAAAGACCTGCAAACAGGAAGAGGCGGAGAAGGCGATATGAACGCCGGATGCTACCGCCGACACAATGTGCAGATCAAAGGTTCGGCGCATACGCCACCGGATTTTATGGTTGTGCCGGAGCTCATGGAGGAGCTGCTACAATTCATCAATCACAAAGATCCCCCACAATTCGATCTGGTGAAAATAGCCCAGGCGCACCACCGTTTCGTATGGATTCATCCTTTCGGCAACGGCAACGGGCGCACCGTTCGTTTGTTTACCTACGCCTTGTTGATCCGGGCGGGCTTTAAGGTGGACATCGCCGGGCGGATCGTCAACCCCACGGCCATATTCTGCTCAGACCGAGAGAACTATTACACTCATCTCGCGCAAGCCGACCTCTACACTTATCAAGGCACTGAACAATGGTGCAACTATGTGCTGTTGGGGTTATTGGAAGAGATCAGAAAAGTGGATCAGCTGTGTGATCACGACTATCTTCTCAATGCCATTTTGCTACCGGCGATTCAAGATGCTCGGCAGTGCGGACGCATCAGCCAAGAGGTGCAAAACATTCTATTCCTCGCAGCCACCAAAAAGACCATTATGAGTGGCGACATTGAAGCGTTGTATCCGACACAAAGCAAAACTTCACTTTCGCGAAAGATTAAACAATTGGTGAACGACCTGCTGTTGATGCCCGAAAAGCCACAAGGGCGCAAATATGTACTCTGCTTTTCCAATTCGCTCATTATGCCCTCTGTCGTCAAATATCTGGCTAAGGAGAATTTCCTTCCTCACAATTTGTAAGTGATCGGTTTAGGCACCAGCCTGTAAATCTTTCGTGGAATTGTGTAAGGCGTTTCGTGCGGCGAGCGGCTACCTTTGCAGCAGAAACCAAAACAACGTTATTCACATGTACGAAATACTCCGCTTAGTCAATGAAATGTCGCCCTACCTGCTGTTAGGGTTCTTCGTTGCGGGATTGCTGCACGTCTTTGTCCCGGGTTCGCTGTACAGTCGCTACCTTTCGGGGGCCGACCTTCGTTCGGTGCTGCTGGCCGCGCTCTTCGGCATCCCGCTTCCGCTCTGTTCGTGCGGCGTGATCCCCACGGCGATGTCGCTGCGCAAAGAAGGGGCTTCGAAGGGAGCCACCACTTCGTTCCTCATCGCGACCCCGCAAACGGGTGTCGACTCGATTTTTGCCACTTACTCCATTCTGGGTCTGCCGTTTGCCATTCTGCGTCCCATCGCCGCGCTGGTGACTTCGGTGTTCGGCGGTGTGCTCGTCAACGCAGCAGACAAAGACCGCGAGAAGGCACCCCAAACGGCCGATACCGACTGCGCCGACGGGGAAGTCTGCGCCCGACAAGAACCGGCCTACACCGGTTTTTTCGATCGAATGAAAGGCGCTTTGCGCTACGGTTTCGTCGACATGGTGCAAGACATCGGAAAGTGGCTCGTGATCGGTCTGGTCGTGGCGGGGTTGATTACCCTGTTTGTGCCCGACGACTTCTTCGTTCGCTTCGCCGACCGTCCGCTCTTGGCCTATGTCGTGGTGCTGCTCATCGCCATTCCGATGTATGTGTGCGCCACGGGTAGTATTCCGGTGGCGGCAGCGCTGATGCTCAAAGGGCTTTCGCCCGGCGCGGCCCTCGTCTTCCTCATGGCCGGTCCGGCATCGAACATGGCTTCGATCTTGGTGATTCGCCGTGTGATGGGCCAGCGCACCCTGTGGATTTATCTCCTGTCGCTCACGGTCGGTGCCATCGTTTTCGGTCTGGGTGTCGACTTCCTGCTGCCGCGCGAACTCTTCACCTCGCTGCTCTCCCCCACCGACGCTTGCTGCCACATGAGTACGCCCTGGTGGCAATGGGCTTCGACCGTGGTAATGAGTGCACTGCTGCTCTACGCCCTGGTGATCGCCCCGCTGTTGCACCGCCGCACGCCGGAAACGGCCGAAGCCGCAGCCGCCGAGAACGGAACGGCCCCCTGTCGCTTCGTCGTGGAAGGCATGACCTGCCACCACTGCTGCACCCACGTGGAAAAAGCCTTGCAGCGTGTGCCGGGTGTAACGCACGCCGAGGTGAGCTTGGAACGCGGCGAGGCGCTGGTGGAAGGCGACGCCACAGACGACGCACTGATGCAAGCGGTGGCCGACATCGGCTACACGCTGCGACGCCCCTAAGATGAACACAATGAACACAACCGCTGCACCGCAAACGGTGCTCTACATTAAAAACATGGTGTGCGACCGCTGTCGCATGGCCGTGGAACAAATATTCCGTCGGAACGATTTGGCATTTGACCACATCGAACTCGGAAAGGTGTATCTACACGAAACGCCGACCGCCGACCGGCTCTCCCACCTGCGCCACGATTTGGAGCAGGTGGGTTTTGAGCTGATCGACGACCAGCGTTCGGTGCTGGTCGAACAGATTCGAACGGCGGTGCTCGACTATGTGGGCGACCGCGCTCTGATGGAGAAATGGAAACTTTCGGCCTACCTTTCCGACCGCTTGGCGAAAAGCTATACGCTCCTGAGTTCGGCCTTCTCGGCGGCGCGCGGCATGACGATCGAACGTTTCTTCATTCTGCAAAAGGTGGAACGCGCCAAAGAATTGCTGATTTACGACGAACTGACGATGTCGGAAATCGCGTTTCGCCTCAACTATTCGAGTCCCGCCCACCTGAGCGGACAATTCAAACAGGTGACGGGACTTTCACCTTCGGAATTCAAACGACTGGGCGGGACACGACACTCGCTCGACCAACTCTGACCTCTCTTTTTCTCCACTCTATACTCCTTGCGATGGATCCCCAAACTCTCTATCTCGAACGCTACGAAAGTCAACTCACCGAACAGTTGCTGCGCCTCTGCACTGAAACCGGCGCGCTGAACGGGCAATTGCTCGAAACGCCCGACCTGGAAACGGTGTGGGAGGCGGTGGCGCAACCCTACGTGGCCGATGCGGTGCCGGAAATTCCCCAATATCCCACGGTGGCCATCGGCTGGATGGGCTTTGTGGGCATGGCACTCGCTCACCTCTGGGAAACGGGCTGGGCTCCGTGCGCGCAACATCCGGAACGCATCTACCCTGCGCTGCGCAACGCCCGAGGATTCGACGCACTCGACGACCATATTCTCGACGACGTGCTCGGACTCGGCGAACAGGCGGACGAACGCCGCAAATATGTCTCGCTGGTGCAACGCTGTGCCGAAGCGGCACTCGACGCCATTCGGCACGAAAAGATCGAACCGCAAAGTCCGTTGGCTTTCCACGCTTACGTGCGGAGTCTGCATGTGCTCTATCGCATCGGTGCGGCACTCGAATTACGTAGGATGGGCTACCACTTCGAAAAAGTGAACTGAGGGCTGGCGGAAGGCGCGCTGATTTGTCGACAAAAAGCACTATCTTTGCAACACGACATGGAGTCATTGACCTTGTGCAACCTCAGCATCGGCTACGGTCGCCACGTGGTGGGCGCGCAGCTTACGGCTCGCGTCGCCCGCGGCGAGGTGACGCTGCTGCTGGGGCGCAACGGTTGCGGCAAGAGCACGTTGCTGCACTGTATCGGCGGCCTGCTCCCTCCGCTGACCGGCGAAGTGCGGTGGGACGGGAGCGCGCTGCACGAATGTACGCCCCAAGAACGCGCCCGCCGCGTGGCTTTCCTGCTGACCACACGGCCCGCCGCAGTAAGCCTGACGGTACAAGATGTGCTCGAAACGGCCCGCTTGCCTCACCGCGGTGCGACTACGCCGTCTGCCGACCGACTTGTAACGCTGCGCGCGGCGCAACGTTGCGGCGTGGCAGACTGGTTGTCGCGTCCGCTCCATACGCTGAGCGACGGACAGGTGCAGTGGGTGATGCTGGCGCGGACTTTGGCGCAAGACACCCCGCTGCTTTTGCTCGACGAACCCACCGCGCACTTGGATTTGCCCGGGAAGCGCGCGCTCTTTGCCCTGCTGCTGAACTTGGCACGGGAGGAAGGGCGCACGATCATTGCTTCGACGCACGATCTGCTTCCCATTTGTCATGAAGTCTCCGCCTGGTGGCTCCTCCACGAGGGGCGTTTGCTGTGCGGCAGTCCGACCGACACGCGTCTGCGCCAAACCGTCGGCGAGGCGTTGGAAACCGTGGTCTGACCTCTCCCTACTCCTTATATATTATAGCCTCTTTTTTCCCTCTCCGAAAAGCATGATTGTTTGCATCGCCGAGAAACCCTCCGTAGCCGAAGATATTGCCAAAATCATCGGTGCCACGCAACGCCATCGGGTGGGGCGCAATGCCGGTTATTTCGAAGGCAACGGCTATCAAGTGACTTGGACGTTCGGCCATCTCTGCGAACTCAAGGATCCGGAGCAGTACACGCCTTATTGGAAAACGTGGTCGCTGTCTGCGCTCCCGATGATCCCGGAGCGTTTCGGCATTCGCCTGAAAGAGGGCGTGGAAGAGCAGTTCGGCGTGATCCGCGAGCTGTTCGGAAAGGCCGAACGCATCATCAATTGCGGGGATGCCGGGCAGGAAGGTGAGCTCATTCAGCGCTGGGTGATGCAGAAGGCTTCGGCGCAATGTCCGGTGGAACGACTGTGGATTTCGTCGATGACGGAAGAAGCCATCAGAGAGGGTTTCGCGCAACTGCGTCCGCAGGAGGAATACCGCGGACTGTATGAGGCGGGGCTGTGTCGCGCCATCGGCGACTGGCTACTCGGCATGAATGCCACCCGGCTTTATACCCTCAAATTCGGCGATCGCAGTCGGCGAGGCGCACAACCCCTGAGCATCGGGCGGGTGCAGACGCCGACTTTGGCGCTCATCGTGCACCGCCAACAAGAGATCGAGCGCTTCGTGCCCGAACCCTATTGGGTGCTCTCCACGGTGTATCGCGACACCACCTTCACGGCGCGGCTCGACACCGGCGAGGAAGAGGAAGAGACGAAGACTGCCGAACGAGAACGCACCGAAAACAAAGGCACAACGAAACGCGGTTTCACCGACCGCGCCGAAGCTGAGGCGGCATTGCGCGCGATCGAGAACACGCCCTTCACCGTCACGGCCGTCACGAAGAAAAAAGGAAGCGAAGCCCCGCCGCGCTTGTTCGACCTCACGGCGCTGCAAGTGGAATGCAACCGCAAATTCGGTTATGGCGCCGATCTCACACTCGAAATCGTACAGCAACTTTACGAAGCCAAGTACACCACCTACCCGCGCGTGGACACCACCTTTCTGCCCGACGACATGTATGGCAAGAGCAAGGGGATTCTCAACGGCCTCTCGGGATTGTACGGCGATCTCCTCATGCCGCTGCGCGGAGAGAAGTTGCACAAGTCGAAAAAGGTGTTCGATTCGTCGAAAGTGACCGACCACCACGCCATTATCCCCACCGGTGTTCCGCCGCGTGCGCTCACCGACGTGCAACGTCGCGTCTACGATCTGATAGCCCGGCGTTTCATCGCCGTTTTCTACCCCGATTGCCGTTTTGCCACCACCACCGTCGACGGCGAGGCAGCCGATGTGCCGTTTCGAGCCACCGGAAAAGTGATTCTCGACGAAGGTTGGCGAGCCGTCTTCCGCCGCGACCCGGCGAAAGACAAGAACACGCCACAACGTGCAGACGAGGAACGCACGCTTCCCGACTTCACCAAAGGCGAAAGCGGCCCCCACACGCCGACCCTCACGGCCAAGGAGACCACCCCGCCGAAACCTTTCACCGAAGCCACGTTGCTGCGTGCCATGGAAACGGCCGGGCGCACGGTGGACAACGAGGAGCTGCGCGATGCCCTCAAGGAAAACGGGATCGGGCGCCCCTCCACTCGTGCGGCCATCATCCAAACGCTGTTTCGCCGCGGCTACATTCGTCGTCGCAACAAGAGTCTCGAAGCGACCCCGACCGGCGTGGAACTCATCGGGGTGATCAAAGAAGAACTGCTCAAAAGCGCCGAACTCACCGGGCAATGGGAGAATAAATTGCGCCGCATCGAACACCACGACTATTCCGCTCAGCAGTTTATCGCCGAGCTCAAGCAAATGGTGTGCGAACTCGTCGACACGGTGCTGCGCGATGCCAACCCACGTCGCGTGACGGCTTCCGCCTCGACCCAACTTCCCGCCCAACTCACCGCGAAGAAGGGCGAAAGCACCACCGCGGCAGCGACTGCACCCCCGAACGAGAAACCGAAACGCAAAGTGATTCGTGCCGGCAGCCCTTGCCCGCAATGCGGTGAGGGAAAGGTGCTCAAAGGCAAGACGGCCTACGGCTGTTCGCGCTGGAAAGAAGGTTGCACCTGGCGCAAACCGTTCAAAAAATAGTCCTGACAGACCAAGCCCGCGCGCGCCTACAAATGGGTTCGCCTTATGCTTTCCCGCTGTCAAGGCCTCCATGCCGACATTCCCCCCAATTTTTCTGCATTTTCCCCCATGCCCTTCCACCTACGCTACTTGCTCACCCTGCTCTTTGCTGTTTGCCTCGGTCAGTCCCTGCATGCCGAGCAAACGGACAGCACCTCCACACACTATCCCCGCACCGTCGTCTACGAAGAGGGCACCGGCACCTGGTGCGGGTGGTGTCCGCTCGGCGGTTTCCTCCTCGACGAACTGGGCAGGCAGCATCCCGACCGCTTCGTGGGCATCGCCGTGCATCGCAATGACGAAATGGCGACCTACACCTACAATGCCCTGAGTTTTCGCGCTTTTCCCACGGCACACATTGACCGCGACGTACGCAACGCCTCCTTCTCGCTCAGCAATTTCGAACAACAGTATCTCGCTGCCGCAGCGCGTCCGGCTGAGGCGCTGGTAGAAGCCGAGTTCAAACTCACCGACGAACGGAAATTTGAACTCCACGTGCGCACCACCTACGGGCGCGACACCCACAATCTCGACCTGCGCTTGGCTTATGTGGTGCTCGAAGACAGCGTCGGTCCCTATTTCCAAAGCAATTACTACGCTCTCGGCAAAGTCTACGTGCCGCCCACCAGTCCCTTCCACGTCTGGACCACCCGCCCTTCGCGCGCACGCGTGTATTTTAATGATGTGGCGCGCGAAATCTACCCCGATGCCAACGGGCTGGTGGGTAGTGTTCCCTCGACGCTCCGGCGTGACGTGCCGAGCAGCTTTGTTTTCACCGACTGCTACCTCCCGAGCAGCGTCGCTTCGTTCCGGCACGTGCATCTGGCCGTGCTGCTCATCGACGGTCGCACGGGGCGCATCGTCAATGCCGCCCATCTGAGCAATGGCACCCTCACCGGCCTGTCCTTGCTCCGGCAGTCCGAGGCGTCCACCCCGCCCCACTCCACCGCCGTGCGCCGCTTCGATCTCTCCGGCCGCCCACAACCCACTCCTCAACGCGGCCTCAACATCGAAAACGGGCAAAAAGTGTGGCGCTAAATGCCTGTCGCACTTGTTAGATCGCACGAAAAAGAGTACTTTTGCACGCGAAAACCGGAATCCCCTTCCTCCTTTTCCCGAAGAACGGGATTCCACCGGCTAAACTGAAACTCCAAATGGACGACTATCACGCGGAAACGAAATCTCATCGTCACGGATAGGAAGAGCACAATGACTTTCTTCCTATCCGGCTCCGTTCGCACCGAAGAAAGTTCGCTATGCTCACGTATTGGAATTACAAACACGGGTTGCAAGCCCAAGAAAAATGGGAACCCAACTGCTGGGTGCAGGCCACTTGCCCCACGGAAGATGAGGAAAAATACCTCATCGAAGAACTACATATCCCCGATTATTTTCTCAACGACATCCGAGATAAAGATGAGCGTGCCCGCTACGACTACGACGAAGGCTGGATGCTCATCATTCTCCGTATCCCCTACCAAAAGGAAGAGCAGAGTCGCACGCCGCACACCACCATCCCACTCGGTGTGCTCCTCAATCGCGAGGTCTGCGTGAGCGTTTGCCACTTCGAAACCGACATGATGCTCGATTTCGTGTCCTACCAAAAGCGCCGCGGGCTGGGATTTGCCGACTCGGTCGACTTTGTGTTCCGTCTCTTCCTTTCGAGCGCCGTTTGGTACCTGAAACGCCTGAAACAGATCAGTACCCTCATCGATAGTGCCAAGCGCGACTTGGATCGCCCCATCAACAACTCCGATCTCATCAACCTTTCGCGCCTCCAAGACTCACTCACTTATTTCGCCACCGCCATTCGCGGCAACGAAACCCTCCTTTCCAAACTGAAATTTAAGCTTCCGGTCGACGAACTCGACGCCGACATGATCGAAGACGTCAACATCGAAATGAGTCAGGCGCGCGAAACCACCGGTATCTACGCCAACATCCTCGAATCGACCATCGACACTTACGCCTCGATCATCAGCAACAACATGAACCAAACGATGAAAACGATGACCTCGGTGAGCATCATTCTCATGTTCCCCACCCTCATCGCCAGCATCTTCGGTATGAACTTGCTCAACGGCATGGAACATTGGACGTGGGGTTTCCCCATCACCATCGCCGCTTCCGTCGTCGTCTCCATTCTCTTTGTTTGGTTCTTCCGGCGCATCGGCTGGATTTAATGCTCCAAAGCACCTTTTCACAAGCGAATAACGACAAAAACGACTATGCCCCAATTTTTCTTCGCTGAAAACTTGGCTGTTTAGTCATTTTTGTCGTTATTTGCATACGAAGCGCAGGGCATTCGCCTGTGCGCCTCCACCTATCTTTACCTAACTCCTAACTCTGACACTCTCATGAGTGAACTCGACACCTCCCGGCTCGAAGTAGCTGCACAAGCCCCCGAAGGCACCACCGCCTCTGCGCAAGCCCCCGTTTCGTCAGACGCTGCCGCGACCGATTCTCCCGCCGCCGCAACGCCCGACACTGTGAACACGCCTTCCGAATCTACCGAAAAGATCCCTACCCCCACCACCAAGGCCGAAGTGCTCACGCTCCTGCGGCAGTATGTGGAGCAACCCGAAACCTCCGATCGCGCCATCCTCGATCGCCTGCGCAACGTTTTCTATCGGCTGCACAACGACGAAATCGGCAAAGCCCGCGAAGCCTTTGTGGCCGAGGGCGGTAAAGCCGAAGATTTCGTCCCCCCTGTCGATCCCGACGAACAGGAATACAAACGCCTCGTCGCTTCGGTCAAAGAAGTGCGCGCCAAAGTCGCTGCCGAAGCCGAAGCCACACGCCAAGCCAACCTGGAAAAAAAGCTCGCCCTCATCGACGAACTCAAACAAATGGTGGCACAACCCGAAGAGATCGACAAAAAATACGACCGCTTCAAAGCCTTGCAGGCCGAATGGAAGGAAATCGGCAACATCCCCGCCGAGCACGTCACCGAAACGTGGAAAAACTTCCACCACTACGTGGAGCAAGTCTATGACCTGCTGCGTCTCAACCACGAAATGCGCGCCTACGACTTCAAAAAGAACCTCGAAATAAAAATCGGCCTCTGCGAAGCTGCCGAAAAGCTCGCCGAAGACGAAGATGTGGTCGCCGCTTTCCACGCGCTGCAAAAACTTCATCAGGAATTTCGCGAAACCGGCCCCGTAGCCAAAGAGCAGCGCGAAGAAATTTGGAACCGCTTCAAAGCCGCTTCCACCATCGTCAATAAGCGCCACCAAGACTTTTTCCTCGGCCGCAAACAAGAAGAAGAGGAAAACCTCAACAAGAAGACCCAACTTTGCGAACAAGTCGAGGCCCTCAACTTCGATGCGCTCTCCTCCATGGCCGAATGGGAAGCGATGTCCCAGCTCGTTATCGGCATGCAAAACGAATGGAAGACCATCGGCTTCACACCGCGCAAACAAAATCAGGTCATCTTCGAACGCTTCCGCACAGCCTGCGACCGCTTCTTCTCAGCCAAAGCTCACTACTTCCGCAGTCTCCGCGAAAAACTCGCCGACAACCTCGCACAAAAGACCGCTTTGTGCGAACGCGCCGAGGAACTCAAAGACAGCACCGACTGGAGCAATACCACCAACGCCTTTGTGGCCCTCCAAGCCGAGTGGAAAAAGATTGGCCCCGTGGCCCACAAAGTGAGCGACGCCGTTTGGAAGCGCTTCAACACCGCTTGCAACGCCTTCTTCGACCGCAAGAAAGAAGCCAATTCCGGCGTTCACGAAGAGGAACAGGCCAACCTCACCAAGAAACTCGACGTCATCGCCCGCCTTCAGCAATTGGCCGACGAAGGCAGCGAGCAACTCCAACAAGCCGTCAAGGCGCTGCAAACCGAATGGGCTGCCATCGGCCATGTACCCTTCCGCAAGAAAGAAAAGATCTACCGCACCTACCGCAACCTCTGCGATAAGATCTACGACACCCTGCATCGCGAGGCCGGACGCCGTCGCGTGGACAACATCGCCCGCCGCGCAGCACAAACCGGCGGCAGCGAAGTGCAACGCCTCCAACGCGCCTACGAAAGCAAGAAGGCCGAGATTCAAACCTACGAGACGAACCTCACCTTCCTCAACTCGAAATCCAAAGCCGGCAACTCGCTCGTGGCCGACATCGAGCGCCGCATCCAGACGCTCCGCAACGACCTCGAAATCATTGCCGAGAAAATCAAAGAAGTGCAAGGCTGATTGCGCACATTGCGCAACTTGGGCACTTCATGCAGACTGAATGCCCGTTTCGCGGCGGAGGTCAACGGCCTTCGTGCCGAGGCGCCGACATTCAGTCCCCCTTCTCACTCATAGCAAGCCTGCCCAAACGTGAAGTCCACGTTGGGCAGGCTTTTTTCTTAAATCTACGTCCCACCGCTCCCACCGAGGTGCCCACGCTGCGCAAGCCCGGCTTCCTTGTTCCCCTCTCATCGCCCCGCGTCGCCCCGCCCTTTCCTCGGCAGGCAGCAACGCGGCCGGCTCCCCCAACGGCAAACACCTCATCACGAACCAAATTCATTACATTTCCACCACTCAAATCCCTTCTCCATGGAACTAACTCCCCTTCACGGACGCATCCGAGAACTCGCCCGAAACCAATACCACGAAAAGGGGCTATTGAGCCTCAGCGACCTCGCTGCGGCGCTCCGCCCCGACTTCTCTTCGGCCGATCTCAGCGAAACGGCCCTGCAACAAGCCGTGTGCGAGGCCTACGAGCACTACCGCGACAATGCTCTCCGCACACAAATTGTAGACGAAACCTTCGGGCGCCCCGTTGTTGATCAGGCAGACTTTCTCAACCGCCTGAGCCACTGCACACAATACGAAGTCGACGACCACATCGATTACACCAACGCCCTCGTTGTCGCCCGCGGCGAGCGACTTTGCAGCAGCATCGATGACAATCTCGAGGGGCGTGAACCCGGCAAAAACACCAATTTCCTCGATCGCCTCAGCGGTCACGCGGGAGTCAAGAACATTCAGGACACCCTCTCCGCGTTGCGCAGCAATTACGGCAACATGGTCAATCAATACTACGGCTACAAAGACTCGCTCGGCGGCTTGATCACCGAATTCTCGCTCATGCGCGACCGCATCGCCGACATCTACCGCCGACGCAGCCTCGAACTGATCGACCTCTTCGGCGATCGCATCAAAGCCGTCGATCCCGAGCTCTTCGACTTCGCCCGCATCGAGTGGCTCGACGTGCGCGCCATGCAAGAAGCCGCCCATCTCCACTACGACCAGGTGGTGCAAAGCAGCCTGGTGGCCATGCGCAAAATCAACGATAGCTTCAACCAGCGTGGCAAACAAAGTCTTGAAGGCTTCAACAACGGCATCGGCGCCGGGCTGATTTCGCTCGGGCTGAACTTTGTGGGGCATCATCTCGACTCCATCGCCATCACTCACGAACTCCGCGCCGAACTCGAGAATTTCAAGCTCCGCCTTCACAGCGACGCCACCACCGTCCAAACCGACGTCATGCGCCTGTTCACCATCTACAAGGCACTCAACGACGTCGCCATCCCCCGCGCCAAGAAGTTCCACGAGTTTTCCGATCGCGTCTTCAACCACAGTTTCCAAGCCCTCGTCAACGCCTACTACAACCGCGGCAACTTGAAAGAACTCCGGCAGAAGCGCAATGACAAGCTCGATGATCTGCATCTGGCCGAACAATTTGTCAGCCGACACCGGGGTGCTATCGACCACCATCGCGCATTGACCGAAGGACTCGGCGAGAACCTCAAAGGCTTGCGCCGTCCCTACAAGCGAGCTAAGAGCGCGCGTCCCACCCGCTGGCCGGCCTTCTTCAACCTGCTCACCCTTGGCATCCACAACCACAACTACGAAGAGCGTTATCAGAAGTGGTATGAAGTGTACGGCGCCTTATACGAGGCTTATCGCGAGATGGAAGCGCAACACAAGGAACACCGCCGCGAGGTCAAGGCTTATGGCAAGAAACTCGCCGTCGTAGAAAAAGAGAAGCTCAAATTCCAAGCGGAAGTGGACGGATTGAGTCTGCAAATACGCCGTGCCGACAGCCAAGACCCGATCAACACGCCCGAAATCGCCGCGCACTTGGGCGACGTCGTCCGCCTGCTCCGCCTCGCCCGCGAGATCACGCAGACCTCCCTCGACGAGCGACTGCTCAAAGCCACCGTGCCCTATCAGTTCAACCAGGTATCGATGCCCGCTCAAAGCCAACGTGCGCTCGGCCAACTGCAAGCAGAGCTGCAAAACAAGGCCGCCGAATCGGCTCGCGAGACACAAGCCATCGTCCAAGCGCGCCGCCAAGAACTCGCCGAAGCCAAAAATCCCCGACAAGCGCGCGCCATCGTCGAAGACATACGCGCCGAAAAACGCTACGAACAGTTGAACCAAGACTTGATGAACACGGCCGGTTCGGTGTGCAACGTCCTGTCGAGCTATCTGGCCCTCCGCCAGGTGCAGGCCGAATCTGTGGCACAGCAGCGCCGAATCGACCAAGACGCCCAACTGCTTCGCGGAGAGTTCAGTCGCCTCATGCGGGCCACCGACGAACGCAGCGCCGTGTTGCGACAAGTCTTTGCGGAACTCAACACCGCCGGCAACGAAGAGGATATTAAAGACGCTTTTCTCAAACTTTCCGACGGCACACTCTCGCTCGACGAACGGGAGCTCGACCGTTTTCTCCGCGGCGAAGGCGATCTCACCCTCTGAGTGCAGTCGCTCCGCGCCGTTTCTCCGCCACACAAAGCAAAAAGCCTGTGCAACCCCGGTGGGTTGCACAGGCTTTTCGTCTTGTTGTCCGAAAGTCAATGCCCTTCGACTCGCCGCACATGCGTGACCACGGTCTTGCCGTTCGGACCGTCTTCGACGTCGAAGGCCACGCGGTCGCCGCGCTTCAGGTTGCCATCGGCATTTTTCGTCAGGAAATACACATTGTCGGGGAAACTTTCGTGCTTGATGAAGCCGTAATCGCGCCCCACCGAAAGCAATGTTCCCTCATATTCTTCGTGGTCGGACGTTGTTTCCTCGTCGCGCGCCTTGTCTTTGGTGAACAAGATGTTACCTTTCGGCCCGTCGCAAACTTCGACCATGTCCATGGGATAGGTGGCTTCGTTCTTCAACGCATCGGAAGCCGAGGTGTAGCGCACCGTGCCTTTGTCGTCTTCGTATTCAAACTCCCAGAAGAGCAGCATCACCCGGATGCCGAACGCATTGAGTTTGCGCAGCAGCGGGAGGTAGTCGCCGTCGCCTGCCAGCAACACCACAAAATCATAGTGCTTGTAGTACGACTGCTCGAGCGCCTCCAAAGCCAACCACACGTCGATGCCCTTTTCCATTTCGAAAGAGCCGCGTTTCTTCAACGGCAAATAGTGTGTGGTGACCCCAACTCGGCCGAGCATCTCGTCGAAAGCCCGTTCGCCTTTCAGGGCATCGGCGTCGGATTGGCGAGCCGAGCGGCGCCCCTGAAAGAAATGGGCATCCACAATCTGACACATGCTCAATTCCTGCTCTGACAAGCCCTCGATGCGGGCGATCTCCCGCTTCACAAAAGCATGCAAGCCGTTGAAATCTAATACAGCGTGCCGGTTGTGCACTCGCTTGTAATAATTGCGCACTTGAAATACATAACTGCCATCATAAAATACGCCGATTTTTCTTACGCGCTGATTCATAAATACATAAAATTAAATGAGCCCCACTTCAATATCGGGCAGGGGCGAACTCCCCAAAATACATCTTAAACAATCATCTTCAATGCTGCAGCATTCCGCCCCCCGACTTGCGGCCGGGGAGCGCTGCATACAGTCTGCTCGTCGCCTATCTACTCGACGGCAGTGGCGCGTTGCCCCTGGTGGGCAGCGCACATCAGAGCAAAGTGACGCGGCGCACCACCTTGCCCACCTTCACAATATAAATGCCCCGTTCGGCTGTGAGGGTGAAAGTGCGGTCGTCTCCGTCCACCCGGTGCACAAAAACTTTCACACCCGTGATGTTGTAGACCTCGACCGTCAGACCGTTGGCATTCGTCACGCGGAGCTGATTGCCGCGCAGGGTGATGTTCACCTCAGTCTGTGCGGCCGTCATCATCTGTTCCGACGGTCCTTCGGCCACTTCTGCCGAAGCCGCACGCACTTGCGGGGCACCGAAGAGCGCACCGACGCAAAATAGGGAAAAGAAATAGCGTAGAAACTGCTGCATAGACGATAGAATTAGGTCGCAAATATAAGCATTCGGCTGCATTTTGCCAAACTCTGTGCGCAAAAAAGCCTTTCGCCACGCCTTAACCCCACATTCTGCCGGAAAACACGGGAATTTTTCGGCCAAAGTGGGGAGCCTTAGTCGAAAAGCCCCCCGTTTTCTCGCGCAAGTCGCCCACCGCGCCCGCTCTCCTCGCCGCTTTCGCCGGTCGGCCCCACGTTCTGTGCTTGAAAATCAGCAACTGACGCCCGACGGCTCACAAAAAAATTGTATTTTTGCAGCATAGTATGGCCGCACCCGCGCAAGCGCGCACAGTGTCGCGCCCCTTTTCTCCATCCCACGCCCATGCCCGCAAACAACTCTCCCGCCCCCTCTGCCCGCCCCGCCCTCCTCGGTCGCACCCTCGACGAACTCACCGCCATTGCGGTCGAGCTCGGTTTGCCGCGCTTCGTGGGGAAACAGCTCTGTGGCTGGATCTATGGCAAGCACGCCCGCTCTTTCGACGAAATGACCAACCTCTCGAAAGCCGCCCGCACCCTTTTGTCGACCCACTACGTGCTGGGCATCTCCACCCCGGTGGAAAGCGTGGAATCGCGCGACGGCACGATCAAATACCTCTTTCGCACCGTCCAAGGTCACTACATCGAATCGGTTTTCATCCCCGACGGCGACCGCGCCACGCTGTGCGTCTCCTCACAGGTGGGATGCAAAATGGCGTGCGAGTTTTGTATGACCGGCCGACAGGGCTTCATGTCGCAACTCACCGCGGCCGATATTCTCAATCAGGTCTATTCGCTGCCGGAACGTGAGCGCCTCACCAACATTGTCTTCATGGGACAGGGCGAACCGATGGACAACATCGACAATGTGCTCCGTGCCACCGAAGCCCTCACCGCGCCTTGGGGCTACGCCTGGAGCCCGAAACGCATCACCGTGTCGACCGTGGGCGTGGCCAAGGGCTTGCGCCGCTTTCTCGACGAGAGCAAATGCAGCCTGGCCGTCTCGCTTCACCATCCCAACCCGACGGAACGCGGCGCGATGATGCCGGCCGAACGCGCTTTCGGCATCGAACCGCTCGTCGAACTGCTCAGTCAATACGATTTCTGCCGCAAGACCACCGACGACTACGCCGAGGGCACCAAACAGCGCCGGCTGACGTTCGAGTATATCGTGTTTCGCGGCATCAACGACTCGCTCGAACACGGGCGCGCCCTCGTTCAACTCCTGGCGCCCCTCGATTGTCGCATCAACATGATCCGTTTCCACACGATTCCCGACACGCGTTTCGACGGCACCGACGAGACGGCCATGCTGCGCCTGCGCGATTACCTCAACGCCCACGGCATCACCACCACGATTCGTGCCTCGCGCGGCCAAGACATCTACGCCGCCTGCGGCATGCTCACCACCAAACGCATGGAAGAGGAGCGCGCCTGATCCGCCCGGCCTTCATCGCCCTCCCGCTCCCATTCCACCTCCACTCTCCCACCCACCGACACAATGAACAAGAAGCTCCGCATCGCCATCACCCACGGCGACACCAACGGCATCGGCTACGAACTCATACTCAAAACCTTCGCCCAGCCCGAACTCCTCGATCTCTGCACTCCCATCGTCTACGGCAGCGAGAAAGTTGCCGCCTACTATCGCAAAGCGTTGGAACTCGATGTGCATTGGCACCTCATCGATCGGCCCGAAGACGCCCTGGCCGAACGCCTCAACCTGATCGATGTGGTGGGCGACGAGGAGGTGAAAATCGAACCCGGCCGCCCCTCGGCCGAAGCCGGGCGCATGGCTTTCCGCGCCCTCGAAGCCGCGGCCATAGCCGCCAACGCCGGCACCGTGGACGCCATCGTGACGTGCCCCATCAACAAGGCCGACATCCAGTCGGCCGAGTTCCACTATCCCGGCCACACCGAATTTTTCCAAGAGGCCTGCGGCGGCAAAGCCCTCATGGTGCTACTCAACCCGCTCATGCGCGTTGCGCTCGTCACGACCCACCTCCCGCTGAGCGAAGTGGCCGAGAAAATCACGCCCGAACGCGTGGAGGCGCAATTGCGCCGCCTGCACGCCACGCTGCTGCGCGACTTTTGCATCACCGCCCCGCGCATCGCCGTGCTCGGCCTCAATCCCCACAACGGCGATGAGGGACTGCATGGCCGCGAAGAGGTGGACGTGATCGCCCCGCTCCTGCAACGCCTCAACGAAGAGGGGCTGCCCTGCTTCGGCCCGTACAGTGCCGACGGCTTTTTCGGGGCCGGTTCGTTCCGCCACTTCGATGCGGTGCTCGCCATGTACCACGATCAGGGGCTGGCCCCCTTCAAAGCGCTGTCGATGGACGACGGGGTGAACTTCACCGCGGGACTTCACATCGTGCGCACCTCGCCCGACCACGGCACCGCCTACGATATTGCCGGCAAGGGGGTGGCTTCCACCCAATCGTTCGTGCAAGCCATCTACACCGCCATCGATGTGTGTCGCAATCGCCTCCGCTACGATGAGATGCACGCCAACCCGCTGCCCTTCGCCCCGCGCGAACGCCGAGACGACCGCCGCAATCGCCCGCAACAGTAATCGCCGACACGGCTTCTCCCCGACATTCTCCACGTCACTTCCCTTTCTCCTTCCGACATGAAGCAGCCCCTGCTCCTCTTGCTCCTCCTGCTCTTCACCGCTCTCCCACTCTCGGCCCAACGCCTGGTGGGACGCGTGATCGATGCCAAAAGTGGAGAAGCCATCCCGTTTGTCAATGTGTTCTACGACGCAGCCAAAGGCGGGCGCCACGGCGTGCAAACCGATGCGTCGGGGCGTTTCTCCCTGCCGCTGCACAAAAACATGCGCGTGGTGGTGAGCAGCGTGGGCTATGAGAGTTTTTCCACGCGAGCCGTGGGCGGCGACTCGCTCATCGTGCGGCTCAAACCCGCCGATTTTGCCATGAGCACCGCCGTGGTGAGCGCCAAACGCACGAAATATTCGCGCAAAAACAATCCCGCCGTGATCTTGATGGAAAAAGTCATCGCGGCAAAAAAATCCGGCGACCTGCGCAACCGCGATTTCTACAGCTATGAGAAGTACAACAAGCTCACTTTTGCGCTGAGCGACATCACTCCACAGTTTTTCGAGGAGGGGGGCATCAAGAAAATGCCTTTTCTCAAAGACCACGTCGAGACTTCCAAAGAGACAGGCAAACTCATTCTCCCGGTGTCGGTAGACGAAACCGTGTCGCAGGAGATTTACAGCAAAGCGCTGGGTGAAGCCAAGACCATCGTCAAGGGCGAGCGCACCACGGGCATGAACGAAATCATCGACACGGGCGACATTCTGGCCTCAATGCTCCAAGACGTGTTTACGGAAGTGGACATCTACCAAGACGACATCCGCTTTCTGCAAGCGCAGTTCCTCAGTCCTGTGGCCACCCACGGCTCCATCGCCTTCTATCGCTACTTTATCGAAGACACCACTGTGGTCGATGGACAGCGATGCATCCAAGTTTCGTTCGGTCCCAACAACCCGCGCGACTTTGGCTTCACGGGTTCGCTCTACATCCTGGCCGATTCCACCTACCGCATCGCCAAGGCCGACATCAGCATCCCGGTGAAATCGACCGTCAACTATGTGAAGCGCATCAACATCGCCCAGCAATTCACCACACTCCCGAGCGGCGAACAAGTTTTGGCGAAGAACGACATGTTCGTCGTGCTCGAAGCGGCCAAATTTCTCAAGACCCTCGAGGTGAAACGCTACACCGAATATTCCAACTACTCCTTTGCTCCGCTCTCGCCTCGGCTGTTCCGCTTCAAAGCGGAGAAAAAGACCGAGCCGGATGCGCGGATGCAGAACGAAAACTTCTGGAAAGAGCACCGCCCCCTCGCCCTCAGTCCGTCGGAAGACCGCCTTTCGCTCTTCGTCGAACGCATATATAATATAGAAGACTTCTCCCCGATCATCTGGGTGGGCAAGTCTTTGATCGAAAACTACATCCCCACGTCGATCGATCCGAAAGATCCGTCGAAACTCGACATCGGTCCCGTTAATACCACCGTGACCACCAACCCCGTCGACGGGGTACGTCTGCGCGCCTCGCTGCAAACCACGGCCAACCTCAATCCGCACATGTTTTGGCGCGGTTATTTGGCCTACGGCTTCCGCGATCAGCGCTGGAAAGGCTTGGGCGAAGTGACCTATTCCTTCCGACGCAAAGCCTATCTCCCCATGGAGTTCCCGGTGTCGAACCTCACCTTCACCTACTCCTACGACGTTTCGGTGCCTTCGGACCAATATCTCACCACCGACAAGGACAACGTTTTCATGGCCTTCAAGTGGGCGGATGTGAAACACATGACTTATGACCGGAGTTTCAAGCTGGTCTACGACCAAGAATGGGACTACGGCCTGCAATGGCGCGCACAATTGCGGCACGACATGACCGAACCCACCTACAAACTCTTCTACCAACCGGTGGTCAACGGCATCCACTACGATGCACAAGGCAATTATAATCCTCGTCCCTTCGGGCCGGGCGACGGCAACTCCTTTAGTGCGCGCAATCGGCGGTATTTGCGCACTACCGACTTCTCGGTTTTGCTGCAATATCAGCCCGGAGTGGCCTACATCAACACGAAGCAGCGCCGCATCTTGGTGAATAAGGAAGCGCCCATCTACAGAATCTCGCACATGGCGGGACTTCGCGGCGTGTGGAGCGACTATACCTACAATCTCACGGAGGTGGGTGTGCGCAAACGCGTGTGGCTCCGCTCGTGGGGGCGCATGGACTTCGATTTCGCGGCCGGTGCGCAGTGGAACCGCGTACCTTTCCCGCTTTTGATCATGCCCCGCGCCAATTTGGCCTATGTTTATGACGACGACATGTACTATCTCGTCGACAACATGGAGTTTCTCAACGACCGCTACGCCCAATTGATGTTCAACTGGAGCATGAATGGCAAGATTTTCAACCGCATTCCGCTCTTCAATCGCCTGAAATGGCGCGAACATGTTGGGTTTAACATCCTCTGGGGCCGGCTCACCGACAAAAACAACCCCTATTTGGAGAAAAACAAGACGCGCAGCGATCTCTACTACTTCCCGGGCGAGTTCAATCCCGACGGTTCGTTCCGCCAACAAAGCAAGGTGATGGATCCGCAAGTGCCGTATGTCGAAGCCGCCTTCGGCATACACAACATTTTCAAGCTCTTCCACATCGACTACGTGCGCCGTTTCACCTATCTCGACGATCCGCGCACCACGCGCTGGGGCATTCGCTTCATGGCACGCGTCATTTTCTGAACGCCGGCCGAACGAATCGTCCGTTTCAATCCCTCTTTCGCATGAAATTTGCCATCATTGCCGCCGGCGAAGGCTCGCGCCTCGCCGAAGAAGGCATCACCGCTCCCAAACCCCTCATCCCGCTCGACGGCGTGCCCATGATCGAGCGCCTCGTGCGCATCTTCGCCGCCAACGACGCGGAGGAAATTGTCATCATCGTCAACCATCTGCGCCCCGAAACCGAGAAATTCGTGCGTCATCTGGGCCAAACGCATCCCGAGTGGAACATTCGTCTCGAAGTGGCGACCACTCCCTCGTCCATGCACAGTTTTGCGCGCATAGCCCCCTTGCTCGCAGGCGCCCCCTTCTGTTTGACGACGGTCGACACCATCTTTCGCGAAGCAGATTTCCGCAACTACATCGCCGCCTTCCGTTCTGCCCTCGAAGCCGGGCTCGACGGCCTGATGGCCGTGACCGATTTCATCGACGACGAGAGCCCGCTCTACATCGGCACGGACGAAGCCCTGAACATCGACGGATTTTATGACAAGCGCGAACCGCGTTTCCGTTTCATCTCGGGCGGCATCTACGCCCTCGCCCCCCGTGCGCTCGACACCCTGCGCCGCTGCATGGCCGAAGGTCAGAGCCGCATGCGCAACTTCCAGCGCGGCCTCATCGCCGACGGCCTGAAGTTGAAAGCCCACCCCTTCTCCAAGATCCTCGACGTCGACCACGCCGCCGACATTCCCAAAGCCGAAGCCTTTCTCCGCGACTGCTAATTCGCCCCGCCCCGCTATGATCTATCTCATCTCTCGCGACACGCAATACTCCCCCAACAGTGAGGCGCGCGACGAAGCGATTTTCAAAGCCGTCGCTCTTGCGCTCACGTTGCAGGGCGAACCCCTCGCGGCAACCGACGAAAACCGTTTGCCCACCGACTTTTCCGGCGCCGACTTGGTGCTCTCCATGGCGAGAAGCCGCACCGCGCAGACCACTCTCGCCGAAGCCGAAGCCGCCGGCCTCACCATTTGGAACAGCCCCTCCGCCTTGCTGCGCAACAGTCGCGCCGAAATCGACAAATGGCTCAACGAAGCCGGCTTCGGTGCCCCCTTTCTCCACAACGTGGCCGACCCGGCGCTCATCGTGCGCACCCTCGGTCTCCCGCTTTGGCTCAAACGCAGCGACAGCACCGCCAAAACGGCCGACGATGTGCGTTTCATCGCCGACGAAGCGCAACTCCGCGCCGCCCTTGCCGATTTCGCAGCCGCCGGCATCGACGATTTCATCGTGAGCGCCCACCTCGAAGGCGATCTGGTCAAATTCTACGGTGTGGAAGGCACGCCTTTCTTCTCGCACACCTATCCCACACGCGGAAACGGCTTCAGCAAATTCGGCCTTGAGCAACACAACGGGGCACCGGCCGAGTATTCGTTCTCCGTTTCGGCCTTGAAAATTACTGCCGATGCCGCCGCTCGCCACTTCGACATGCCCATTTACGGCGGCGACGCCGTCATTCGTCCCGACGGCCGCTTCTTCCTCATCGATTTCAACGACTGGCCCTCGTTTGGCAGCTGCACACAAGCCGCCGCCGAGGCCATTGCCACCCGCGCCCTCCACTTCCTCCGCCGCCGCGCCTAATTTTTCATCACTCTCCCCATGGCTGAAAACACGGATCTCCAATCCACCCTCAAAAGCTCCGACACCGAAGAAAACATCGACATCTATTTCACGCGCCCCATCGGTTTATTGTGGGCGCGCTTCTTCAATCTCTTCGGCACCCACCCCAATGTGATCACCATTCTCAGCATCCTGCTCGGTGCCGCCGCGGGGGTGTTCATGTGTCTCGGCGCCGGGCGTCTCGATTTCACGCTCATCGGCATCGGACTCCTCGTGTGGGCCAACTTTTACGACTCAGCCGACGGACAACTCGCCCGCATGACCGGTAAGAAAACCCTCTGGGGACGCATTCTCGATGGCTTTGCCGGCGACGTATGGTTCGCATCTATTTACGTCGCCCTCGGCATTCGCCTCATGTCACAGCCCATCGTGCCGGGTTGGAGCGAAAGTCCGAAATGGAGTTTTTGGATTTTCCCCATCCTTTACTACATCGGTTTCCACGCCCACGCCGTGCAAAGTCGCCTCGCCGACTACTATCGCAACGTACATCTCTACTTTATCAAAGGCACTTCGGGCAGTGAGCTCGACAATGCCGAACGTTTGCGCGCCGACTACGCGCAAGTGTCGTGGAAGAAAGACACGGCTTGGAAAGTGTTCCTCCACTTCTATTGCAACTACACCGCCGGTCAGGAGCGCGCCACGCCCGAATTCCAAGCCCTGAAGCGCACCCTCGACACCCGTTTCGGGCGCAATCTCCCGCCCGAACTGGTGGCCGAATTTCGCGCCGGGAGTCTTCCGCTGATGAAATGGACCAATGTCCTCACCTTCAACTGGCGCGCCATCACCCTCTACACTTGTTTACTGGTCGGTGTTTGGATTCCCTGGTTCGTGATCGCCTACCCGCTCACCGAGCTCACCGTGTTCCAATGCATCTATCTCCGCATGCGCCGCACCCACGAAGCCCTCTGCCGTCGCCTCAACCAACAACTCCAGTCCACCGCTCCCTCTGCCGCATGAAGCCCCTCTACCGCAACCTCTTTCTCCTCTTCGGACTCTGCGCCATCGCCTTCATGGTCTACTCCTTCCCCGAAGGATGGGAAACGATCAAGCGCAATCCCACCAACGTGCTGCTCTATCTCCCCGGCGTAGTCGGCATTTGGCTCTTTGTCTACCTCTGCAACGCGTGGGCATTCCAGATTTTGGTCAACACTTCCGACCACGACAAGCACCTTTCCTTCGCACACGCCTTCAAACTCACCGTTTCGGGCTTCGCTTTTTCCTACACCACGCCCTTCGGATCGGGCGGTGCGCCCTATCGTGTCATGGAACTCTCGCGCTACATCGGCACCCCGCGCGCCGTTTCGTCGGTAGCCCTCTACTCCATGATGCACGTGTTCAGTCACTTCTTCCTCTGGACCACGGCGCTTCTGGCCTTCGTCATCGCGCATTTCGACGTGATGACCACTTGGCTCTGGACGCTTTTTGCCATTTTCCTCACGGTGTTCGTGGCCGCCGCCGTCTTTTTTTCCTACAGTTACAAGCACGGCATCATCGCCCGCCTGTTTCGTCTGCTCTTCTTCGTCCCGTTCTTGCGCCGCCCCGCGCGCCGTTTCTACGAGCGCCACCTCGAAGCCTTCGACACCATCGACGCCAACATCCGTTTCCTCTACGAACATCCGCGCCAACTTTGGGGTTCGCTGGCCGCCGAATACCTGGGGCGACTGCTCAACTCGTTTGAATTTTACTTCATCCTCCTCGCCTTCGGCATTTCGGGCGCCAATTTCGTCGACGGCCTCATCATTCTCGGTTTCTCCTCGCTGATGGGCAACCTCCTCTTCTTCCTCCCGATGCAAATCGGCGCGCGCGAGGGCAGTTTGGCCGTCATCGTTCCCCTCCTCTTCCCCGGCGTGGGACAGGCCATCGGCATCTACGTGTCGTTCTACACCCGCATCCGCGAAATCTTCTGGATCGTGGTCGGCGTGCTCCTCGTGAAAATCGGGAATAAACAACTCATGCGATGACTCCCTCCACCTTACTCTTCGACTACGGCGGCACGCTCGACAGCGGTGCGCGCCACTGGAATTTCGTTCTCCTCGACGGCTACCGCCATGCCGCCGGCCGTTTTCCGGCGCTCCGCGCGGTCGACGGCGAAGTGTGGCGCGCAGCCTACGTACACGGGGAGCGCACGCTCGCCCGCCGGCCCATCGTCACCCCGGAGGACGATTTCCGCACGCTTCTGCACAAAAAAATCGCCGTCGAACTCGCCTTTCTCCGCGAAAAAGGCACGGTAGCGCTCTCCGATGCGGACTGCGCTGCCGCCACCGACGCCATTGCCGACTACTGCGACCGCGCCGCACGAAATCATGCCGACGAAGCCCGCCACATCTTGCAAGCGCTCCGCGAACGCGGCTACGGCTTTGTGCTCGTCACCAATTTCTACGGCAACATCCGCGCGGTGCTCCGCGCCTACGGCCTCGCCGACTTCTTCCCCCACATCGTCGAGAGCGCCGTGGTGGGCGTTCGCAAACCCGATCCCGCCATTTGGCAACTGGGCATCGATGCGGCCGCCGTTCCCGCCGCGTCGTGTGTGGCCATCGGCGATTCTTTCTCCAAAGACATCGTCCCCGCCCACTCGCTCGGTGCACAAACCATTTGGTTCAAAGGCGAAGAATGGGAACAAAAGGACTACGACGAAACACTGCCCACACACATCATCACCGCCCTTCCCCAACTCCTCGAACACCTCCCTTGAGATTTTTTTCGACAACAAACAATCGGGTGCGCCGCCAACATTAGTTTGGCGGCGCACCCAATTGTTGGGAGACAATCCGAATCTCGATGCGCTTAAATCGCCCCCCAATCACTGCATTCAAACACCATTTGCCCACCTCTTCCCGAAAACGCCGGTACTTACTTGTCGAAACCATTTGAGCATCCCAACACAAATCAAATTTCCGGCTCCAATCCATCAATTCTCCGCAAGTCCTTCGCAAAAGCCCCCTCCTTTTTTCTCAAACACGGGGTGAATGGTGGAAAACAAGGCTTGTTTTGCTCGCAACGTCCCCACTTTCTCTCGCCCTCTTGCGGGAGGTGCGTGCTGCATGGCCGCTCATCGAGTCAGCAGCCGAATGGGGACATCTTCACTGCGCATGAAGGACGAAAAAAGCGGTGCGATTCGGAAGGGATCGGGGCAGCTGCCTTTTCGCGGCGCGGGTTGCCCCTCGCAGCCGCCGCTTTCTTCGCCTTCTCCCCCTCGTCGGCCGACGAAGTGGCGAACGCGGCGACACAAAAACGCCCGCGGCGAGAAAGCACTCCGCTGATAGGAGGTCTTCTCGCCGCGGGCGAAAGTCGAAAAAGTCGTTTTGTGCTTACAAGCCGAGGGAGGCCGCGAGGGCTTCGGCACAGCGCTCGCCGTCCATGGCGGCAGAGACGATGCCGCCGGCGTAGCCCGCGCCTTCACCGCAGGGGAAGAGGCCGGAGAGGCGCACGTGTTGCAAGGTTTCGTGGTCGCGCACCACGCGAACGGGCGACGAAGTGCGCGTTTCGGCGGCGATGAGAATCGCCTCGTCGGTGAGGAAACCGCGACTGCGGCGGCCGAAGGCTTTGAAGCCCTCTTGCAGACGCTCGGTGATGAAGCGCGGCATCCAGAAATGCAGGGGCGAGGCGATGAGACCGGCGTTGTAGCTCGATTTAGATAGCTCGGCCGAGAGCCGATTGTTGACAAAATCGGCCATACGTTGCGCCGGTGCCGCCTGCGTGCGCCCACCTTGCACCCAAGCTGCGCGTTCGATGCTCTCTTGCAGCCACATCATGCGCAGGGGGTTCGCTTCGTCGGCGAGTGCAGCGTGGCCTTCGGCCAACGCCTCGTTTTGCAACGCCTCGGCCACCCAAGGAGCGAGGCCGTCGTTGAGGTCTTCGGGACGGGTTTCGACCACCATGCCCGAATTCGACCAACGACTGCCGCGGTTGGCGGGACTCATGCCGTTGACCACCAACTGTTCGGGGCCGGTGGCGGCGGGCACGACGAAGCCGCCCGGGCACATGCAGAAGGAATACACGCCGCGCCCGTTCACCTGCTGCACGAAGGCATATTCGGCCGCGGGGAGGTAGCGGCCGCGTCCCTCGCGGTTGTGATATTGAATCTGGTCGATGAGATGGGCCGGATGCTCCAAACGCACGCCCATGGCCACCCCTTTCTGTTCGATCTCCACTCCCGCGGCGTGCAGATAGCGATAAACGTCGCGAGCAGAGTGTCCGGTGGCGAGCACCACGGGGCCTTTCCACTCGTCGCCGCCGGCCGTGCGCACGCCCTCCACGCGTTGTCCGTCGGCCGAGAAGAGGAGCGCGTCGACACGCGTGCGAAAATGCACCTCACCACCCGATTCGATGATCTGCCGGCGCATGGCGGCGATGATGCCCGGGAGCCGGTCGGTGCCAATGTGGGGGTGCGCGTCGGCAAGAATGTCGGTGGCGGCACCATGCTGGCAGACGATACCGAGAATGCGGGCCGCATTGCCGCGCTTCTTGGGGCGGGTGTAGAGTTTTCCGTCCGAAAACGCCCCCGCGCCCCCTTCGCCGAAGGAGTAATTGCTCTCGGGATCGACCGTGCCGGTACGTGCAATGGCGGCAATGTCCTTTTTTCGTCCGTCGACGTCGCAACCTCGCTCGAGCACCACGGGGCGCACGCCCAGTTCAATGAGTCGCAAGGCGGCAAACAATCCCGCGGGACCGGCCCCGACCACGACGGCCTGGGGGGCGCGCGCCACATCGCCGTAGCGGATGGGGGTATAGGCGAGTTCGGTGGGCTGTTCGCCCACCCAGATCTGCACGCCGAGATTGACCATCACGTTGCGCTGGCGCGCATCGATGCTGCGGCGCACAATACGCACGTGTGTGATCTCACGGGGGGCGATGTCGAGGCTTTCGGCCGCAACACTGCGCAGACGCGCCGCATCATAGGCCACTTCCGGCCGCACTCGGAGCTCAAGAGTAGTCGTCATGTTGAGAAGCTATAGGATTGGATAATGGCACAAATATACAAAGATTTTTTTGCACAGGCGATCAAGAAAGCGTAACTTTGTGGCAGTGTTATCATGATTTCGCGGTGTGCAGTGCGCGCCGCCCCAATCCCCCAACAGCACCATGACAAAAGGTAAGGTAGATGCCCTGCTCGGCATCGTGTTTGGCGACGAAGGCAAAGGCAAGGTCGTCGATTATTTCACTCCGCGCTACGATTTGGTGGCGCGCTTCGCCGGCGGCCCCAATGCCGGGCACACCATCATCTTCGACGGGCACAAATTTGTGCTCCGCTCCATTCCCTCGGGCATATTCGACCCCGGCAAACTGAATCTCATCGGCAACGGCTGCGTCATTGCCCCTGATCTCTTCATGGCCGAGGCGCACGAACTGGAAGCTGCGGGCTACAGCATCACAGATCGGCTTCACATCAGTCGCCGCGCCCACCTCATCCTGCCCACCCACCGGGTGCTCGACCGCGCCTACGAAGCGGCGAAAGGCAAGAACAAAGTGGGCACCACCGGCAAGGGCATCGGCCCGACTTATAGCGACAAAGCAGCGCGCGTGGGGCTGCGTGTGGGCGACATCGAGGGCGATTTCCTCACGAAATACAACGCACTGAAGGAGCGTCACCTGCGTTTGCTCTCCGACATGGGCTTCACCGACTTCGACATCGCAGACGAAGAACGCGCTTGGCTCGAGGGCATCGACTACATGCGCCGTTTCCCCATCACCGACACGGAAATCGAAATCAACCAAGCCCTCGCCGAAGGGAAAAACGTGCTGGCCGAAGGCGCACAGGGCTCATTGCTCGACATCGACCACGGCACTTACCCCTTCGTCTCGTCTTCGTCGACCACGATCGGGGGCGTCTGCACGGGACTGGGTGTGGCTCCGCAAAGCATCGGCCGCGTGTGGGGCATCTTCAAGGCCTACAGCACCCGTGTGGGCGCAGGTCCGTTCCCGGTTGAACTGTTCGACGAAACGGGCGACGAGATTCGGCGCATCGGTCGCGAATTTGGCGCCGTGACGGGACGCAACCGCCGTTGCGGCTGGGTGGATCTCGTGGCGCTGCGCTACGCCATCATGATCAACGGCGTGACGGATTTGGTAATGATGAAGGCCGACGTGCTCGACGGCTTCGAGACGATCAAGGTCTGCGTGGCCTACGAAAAGGACAGCGTGCGCACCGAAACCATGCCCTACGACACGGAGGGATGGACGGCGGTGTACGAAGAACTCCCGGGTTGGCACACGCCCCTCACCGAGGTGCGCCGCGAAGCGGACTTCCCCAAGGCCTATGCGGACTATGTGCGCTACTTGGAAGAGGCACTCGGCACGCCGATCTCGATTCTTTCGGTCGGCCCCGACCGCGAAGCCACCATCGTGCGCTGATGCGACGGCGCGCAGCCTCCCTATATATGCGCGCGCACCCCTTATATATATAGGTAACCTTACCCTCGTTCCCTGCCCCCGGACAGCACGAGGGGAAGGTTTCGGTTTTTCGCGCTGCTTGTCCGCACTGCGCTCCCCTTCCGGGCTCGACACGTGGGAGCGCGCGCATCGATCGGCACAAAGGTCGTGCTCCGGCGAGGGAACACCTCGCTTTCGCTGCCACGGCGCAAGCGGCGCGGCGGCTTTTGCCCCTCGGCACGTAAAAAGTCGGCACTTCGTTTGGCTTATTCGGCCTCAAGTCTTAACTTTGCACTACAAAAGGCTCCGTAGCTTAGCTGAATAGAGCGTCAGATTCCGGTTCTGAAGGTCTTGGGTTTGAATCCCAACGGAGTCACACTCGGCTTATCGCCGCAAAAACGAGATAAGTCAGAAAAAAGAGTGTGGAAATTTGGTAGTTCGAGAAAAACTTACTACTTTTGCACTCGCAAATCGGTCATACGCCCGCTCGGTGCCATAGCTCAGTTGGTAGAGCAAAGGACTGAAAATCCTTGTGTCCCCGGTTCGATTCCTGGTGGCACCACCACTTCCGCGTTTCCGATTTGCACACTTGGTGCCATAGCTCAGTTGGTAGAGCAAAGGACTGAAAATCCTTGTGTCCCCGGTTCGATTCCTGGTGGCACCACAAGAAAAGCCGTTTCGTATGAGACGGCTTTTTTCGTATGTGGTGCGATGCATGCGCCGCGTGCTTCCCCACTCCGGCACCCGAAAGCCAGCACCCCGTTGCCACAAAACAAAAAGGAGAGACCGCAAACGCTGCGATCTCTCCTTTTTGATGAAGCTTGGGGGCTGTCGGCAACGCATCCCAAGTGGAGAATCTGATTCGGGCACCTGCCGGCATCAACGGCGCAACCAGGCATGCTTGGCAGCACGCAACAAGCGTCCCAACCACGTGTAGCGAATGCCCCAGTCGCGAATGGTGTGTGCAAAGAGGGCTTCGATGCGAGGATCGACTTCGGGCACTCGATAAGCCAAATGGAGGATGCGACGCAACGGCGGCCGATCGTAGACGTATCGCTGCAACAGCCGCGAGGAGACACTGAAATGGGTGCCGCCCGACAGGCCGATGTTGCGCACCAAGGTGCGGGCGGGAGTGAGCGCCAACCCGCCGGCGCGATAAACGGCGATTTCCCAACACACATCCCAAGGGATGGGGTTTCGATCTACGGAGTGCAAACAAGGGAAGGCTCCGCCGTATTGCATGCGATCCACGTCGGCGGGCGAAAGTCCTTCGAGGGCTTGTGCCGCAGACGTGTAATGTACGAAATGCTGCTGCCAGCGGTCTCGCCATGTTCCCCAGCCCCAACCTGCAGTATGCGGGGTGAAATAGCTCTCACTCTCGGGAGATACGAGGGCAGGATGCTCACCGATGAGGTCTAAATGCGTGAATCCGGACACGTGCATCACACGGCGATCTTCGGCATAGAGCTGAAAGGCCTGATTCATGTAGGTGAGAAAACCGGGGCCGGTGCAAATGTCGTCTTCCAAGACGATGACCGTATCGTGCGTGGCGAAGAGCGAGGCGATGCCCTCGGTGATGTTGCGCTCCAAATAGTAGTTCTCCGGACGTTCCACGAGGGTGATGCGGTGGAAACGCCCCGCTCGATCGGCCCGCTGCTTGAACTCGTGCAAGAATTTGCGCACGCGCCGCACAGCACGCCACGATGCCTCGTCGCGTCCACCGTCGGAAAAGACGTAGAGTTCGGTTTCGGGCGCCAAATAATTGTCGGCGAGTGCAGCCAACGTGCGGCGCGTGTTGTCGAGACGATTGTAGACAAAGAGCGCTACGGGGGCAAGATTGGAATCGGCCATCGCGGGGGTATGAAATCACGCGTCGAAAGTGATCGACGCACTGTGTTGATGAATGGTATTGAGGTCGGGCAAGCGCATGTAGTCGCCGAACTTCCGACGCAGATAGGCATCGCAGTCAGCGGGGACGGGGGCTTCGAAACCGTCGAATGGAAGGGTCTTCAGGGGGAAGGTTTCTTTTTCGTAGATCGTGTTGTCGTACGGAATGCCGGGGCTGTAATTGAGCTTTTTCGTGGGGCACAACCGTGCCAACGCTCGCAACACGGGGAAAACAAAGCGATGATTGAAACGATAGATGGCGCGGGTCTTGCTTTTCAGCACATCGGTAGAGAGATCGGTGCGCTTGATCACCTTATAGATGCGACCAAACGTGCGATTCGACACCCACAAAAGCGGAAGTGGCATTTTCTCGTAGGGGAAAATGTCGATGAAAATGCCACGATACTTGAAAATGCGATCGTAATCGTTCGTTTCCGACAATCTACTCCGCAGGTCGCGCACCTTGGCATAGCAATAAAAATAGCCCGGGTCGGTATCGGCATTTTGCAACGCCAAGTCTTCGGGCAATTCTCGGGGGAGGATTTCCATGAGTCGGTCGTAGTCGGGGCGCATCATCTCAATATCGAGATCATCGTCCCAGGGAATGTAACCTTCATGCCGCACCGCGCCGAGCAGGGTGCCGGAACACAGCCAATAGCGCAAGCCGTGGCGACGACAGATGCCGTCGATCACGCGCAACATCTCCGTCATGCGATGCTGCATGCGGCGGAGGTCAGAGCCTTCGGGGTTGAAACGGGCTTGCAACTCCCGCTGCAATTGTGCATCGGGACGGCGAGAAAGGTCGAGGTGGGGTTGATCGATCATGGTCGAAAGGGGGATTGGAGTTCCCAACCGCAAAGCAGCTTCTTCGGGTTGGGGAAAGCACATGAAAAAGACAGTACGCGTCAGCGACGATTGCGGTCTATGCGGCCGGAGGCCAATTTATAATCGTAGGAATGGCGTCCTTCGGCTCGGAAATCGGTGTGGTAGCGCTCGAGCACTTCACGAAAGACCTCTTCATAGCGGGGAATGAACAAGTCGTCGCCCGCTTCGGCGTGCGCAATGATCTCGCGCGCCAAAGGAGTGGTCAGTTTGAGATCGGTCGCGCCGCCCGAAAATCCGGTTCCCGCGATCGAACCGGGCGAAACATTGAGCAGACGATTGGACGAGCCGGCACGTTCGAGTTCGACGTTGACACTTTCGATGAAGATTTTCAGGGCCGCTTTTGTGGCGCCGTAGATAGAAAAGAACGGAGAACTCATGAAACCGGCAATGCTCACCATCACCGCACAAGGAAAGGGTGTAGCTGCGAGCAAACGCCCGTAGAATCGGCGCACGATGCGAATAGGCGCTACGCTATTCACGGTAAAAGAACGTTCGATGTAGGCTTCGTCGAGTTCTTCGAAGAGGGCGAGGCGACCGAAACCGGCCGTGATGAACAGCCCGTCGGTGTCTCCCTGCACAAAGCGGTCGAAAAAGGAGAAATCACCACTCTCGAGATCGAAACGATGCACTGCAAGTTTCTCTGCGCCCGCGGTTTCGTCGGCTATCGGCGCTAAAGGGGCGCGATCCACGATGTCGACACGACGCACCTCGGGACGCGAGGCCAAGACCAGCGCGATGGCACGGCCGATGCCGCCTGCACCGCCCACAACCAGGGGGTATTGCATGCTCATCGGGCTATTCGGGTTTGACACGCACGTCGGGATTCACACGCGTCTCGACCTTACTCTTGAGATCATGGTAGTTGCGCAGCACTTCTTCCTTGATCTTGGTGGAGCTCACTCCGTCGCCATAGGGGAAATAGAATACATCTACGCCTAAGTCCTTGAGATAGTCGTACTTTCCCGTCCAATCATCGCCAACGACGAAGACATCGATATTGAGCTTCTTGACAATTTCGGTATGGTCGAGCGTGCGCTGCGGAATCACCACATCGGGATAGCGCAATGCTTCGAGGATGGCCAGTCGTTCTTCGAAGGGAATGACCGGCGGACGCTTGTAACTGCTCACCAGTTCGTCGGTACTTACGCCCACAATGAGCGTATCGCCCAATCCACGGGCGTATTTGATCATCTTCAGGTGGTTGGAGTGGAACATATCGAAGGTTCCGGAGGTGTAAACCACTATTTTGTCTTTTCCGTACATGATTTTTCGCTTTGTGTCGCGCTTGGCGCCGGTTCTATTGCTTGATTTTCCGCATGAGCTTCCCGATGAAGCGTCGGAGGCTGTAGCGTCGCCACTTTTGTCGCAGGATGCCGGGGAGACATCTTATATAGTACATCGTCTGGCCCGCCTCCCACAACGTCCGCAACCACACCGTTTGCTTCGGCACTCCGCAGCTGTTCCACGGTTTCTCCGCGCCGATGTAGTGCAACTGGATGGGATCGGCCAGCGCCGCCTTGAATTCGGCTCGCCGCGCCACATCGTCAGCGGGCAGACAGAGGCAATGTGCGTAAAATGGAGTGGTGTCCGCATTTACGCGGTAATAGACATTGCTCACCCCGTAGCGCATGCTCAACGGACGCACCTGTCCGCGAGCGCAGATCGCCATGCAATCTTGTTCGGGAAAGGGTAAACGCGCGTAATTCGCTTTGTAATACTCCGTCATGCGACGCTGCATGTCGTCACGCCGCAACGCTTTGAGGTTCAGCAGAAGGAAGTTTGCGCAAATCTCACGCGCCAACCAGTGTTGCTCCTCTTTGTCGAACGACGCATAGAGTGGGAGCCGATTTGTGGGCAAGATGGTGTCGACGCCGGCGTAATAAAAGTCTTCGTCGGTATAGGCGAAATAAGCTTTTGACACATCGCCGATAAACACCACGTCGACATCCGAACAAATGATGCGATCGCACTCGGGAAAGAGGGTGGGCGCACAGAGTTTGAAATAGATCTCCTTAGAAAAATGGGACTTTCCGCCGCAGGAGGCCAGTTCAGCCTCGTACATCGACGTATCGTGAAACACGACTTCGCCATGGTCGAAACTCCCCACCACGGAGGCGATGCGACGGCGTGCCCGGTCTGAGATGCCGGGATGCAACACGTGCAGTCGGTAACGGTATTGTCGATCGGCATGCGCCAGCAACGAGTGAAAAGCCACCAGTGCCGGCACCACATAATGCTCGTCGAAAGTAAAAAACAGCGGGATCGTCGTCATGGTCAAGGTCTTTTTTTCTTTTTGAAGAGGTAGTTCGCGCTCTCTCGCAACATCTCAGAGCCGAAACACCACAGCACGGCGGGATAAAGCAGCGCAGCAATGACCACTTTCGCCAGCAGCGCGCCGACAATCGGCAAGGCACATTGCGCCACGCCCCAATAAGTGAATCCCATGACGCCGACAGCGGTGCACAAATAGGGCAAGACATCGCGCGCTGCCTGTCGCACCATGACAGGCAGCAGGCGTTGCACCAACAGATGCCAAACGCCCAACCACGCCACGTTGATCCCGACGTAAAACAGCAGCATGGTCATTACGCCGTAGGGATAAGTGAGCAAGGCGGTGGCCAGTTGCACCGCCACCATTGCAGCTAGTCCAAGCAGATACACCACCGAACGGCCACGCGAAAGAAGAAATTGTGTATAGAGTGAGACAACTGGGAGAAAGGCACCGCTCACGCAGAGCAACATCAGCATTCCGGCTGATTCTAGCCACTTCTGTCCGAGCGCAATGAGGATGAGTTCGCGTCCTACAATTGAGATACCGAACATGACCGGGAAGGCTACGAAACACGTGAAGCGCAGCATTTTGCGGAACACACGCGCTTGCCGTTCCACGTCGTCGGCCGTTTCGACAAACAAGGGTTGCGACACACCGTTCACCAGTCCGGTCACCACCGAGTGCCCCATGAAATTCCATTTGTTGGCCTGCGTATAATTGCCCACCATGCGTGCATCGAAAAAACGACCGAGTATGAGGGAGAAGAAGTTGTTGTTCACGTGATTGAGCAGGTTAGTCAGCAACAGCCAGCTACTGAATCCCACCATCTCCCGCACCGGACGGAAATCCCACTCCAGTGTGGGATGCCACTTCGCAAACATCCAATACAACGCCGTGTTTACGGTCACATAAACCAGTGTTTGCGTAGCCAAGCCCCAATAGGCAAACCCATTGTAGGCCAAAACGATACCCGCCACACCGGATACTGCGAGCGCAATGAGATTAGAAAGCGTGCGTTCGCGCACTCTCATCATCTTAAACAGTCGTGCGCTCGGAACAATGCCCAAGCCCGAGATGATGAACGACAGAAACAGGTAGCGCGCCAGGGGAATGATCTCCTCATTTTTGAAAAAAGCGGCGATGAGCGGTGCCGCAGCAAAAAGCACCGCATAGAGCGACACACTCAACGGCAGGCAAAACCAAAACACCGCATTGTAATCGCGATGCTCCATCGTCGGCCGATTCGTTAGCGCCGCCGTGAACCCGCTTTCCTGAATCGTCGCAGCAATCAGCGAGAAGATGGCCAACTGCCCCACCATGCCATAGTCGGCCGGTGTGAGCATACGCGCCAACCAGATGCCGAACACAAGTGTCAGCACCTGTTGTGCGCCGTTGCTCAAGGTACCCCAGAGCAGTCCGCGCGCGGTTTTTTCTTTGAGGGTGGGTTGTGACATGGGAAGAATCGAGATTTATTTGTTCCCTCACGGGAACATCCACTCCCTAACTCGCGGCACACCGCAGAGGGAGTTCGCCCCACAGAGCCTCGCTCGAAACAATGGGGTACGATGGTTGCAAAGATACAAAAAACTCATGAACCATTGTTCTCCCACCGCCCATATTTGCGCGCGCACTCGCCCGCTGCGCCCCCCTACGCGCCTGCGATATATTTTATCATGCGCAGAATATTGTGTACCTTTGCCCTCAAATAACAACAGCCATTCATGATCTATCCCGATAATTTCGAACGCAAAATTGGTTTCGCCGAAGTGCGCACCCTCCTCAAGGGGCGCTGCATGTCGAGTTTGGGGACCGAATGGGTTGACCACCACGTCACTTTTTCGTCCGACTTCGACACCGTGCGCGAATCGCTGGCACAAGCCCAAGAATTCGCCCGCTTCATGACGACCGAGGAAGACGTCTACGAAGAAAACTTCTACGACGTGCGCCAACCCCTCATGCGCATTCGTCCCGAACGCACTTACCTCGAAGAGCTCGACCTCTTCGACCTCAAGCGCTCGCTCCAAACCGTGGTAAGCCTCGTGCGCTTCCTCCGTGCCTCGCAAGAGGAGGAGGTCGCCGACGAGGAAACGCAGACCGATGCGCCCACCGGCTCGTCGTCTTCCGCCGGCGCCACACCGCTCTACCCCGCCCTCACCCGCATGACCGACGGCGTGAGCTGCTTCCCTCAGCTCATTGCTCGCATCGACCGCGTCCTCAACAAGTACGGCAAAATCAAGGATACCGCCACGCCCGAGTTGCTCAACATTCGCCACACCATCGAGGTCACTTCTCGCGGCATCAGCCACTCCCTGCGCTCCATCATCAACGAAGCGCAGGCAGAAGGCTACATCGATCGCGATGTCTCCCCCACGCTCCGCGACGGCCGCCTCGTCATTCCCGTAGCCCCTGCCCTCAAGCGCAAGATCAAGGGTATCATCCACGACGAAAGTGCTACGGGTAAGACCGTCTTCATCGAACCTGCCGCTGTTGTCGACGCCAACAACCGCATTCGCGAACTCAAAGCTGCAGAACGCCGCGAGATCATCCGCATCCTCCAAATCCTCTCCGGCGAAATCCGCCCTCACATCAAGGAGATTCTCCACTCGATGCAGTTTCTCGCGCACATTGACTACCTCCGTGCCCTCGCCGTCTTCTCCGAACAGTTCGCCTGCGTCGTGCCTCGCCTGCAAGCCGAGCCGCGCATCGACTGGGTGCAAGCTCGCCACCCGTTGCTCCAGCAAAGTCTCGAGCGCCACGGGAAGAAGATGAATCCTCTCGACGTCACGCTCCGCGACCGTGCCCGCCTGCTCCTCATTTCCGGCCCCAACGCCGGTGGTAAATCCGTCTGCCTCAAAACCGTCGGGCTACTCCAATACATGCTCCAGTGCGGTCTGCCCGTTCCGGCCCGCGAAAATTCCTGCGCCGGCATTTTCGACGACATTTTCATCGACATCGGCGACGAGCAGAGTCTGGAAAACGACCTTTCGACCTACTCTTCTCACCTACTCAACATGAAGGCGATGATGAAAAACTGCTCCTCGCGCAGTCTCCTCCTCATCGACGAATTCGGTAGCGGTACCGAACCCCAAATTGGTGGCGCACTCGCCGAAGCCATCCTCCGTAAGTTTGTCGACCGCAACGCCTGCGGCATCATCACCACCCACTATCAGAATCTCAAACACTTCGCCGAGACGAGTAGCAATGTGGTCAACGGCGCCATGCTCTACGATCGCTCCAAGATGCAACCGCTCTTCATGCTCCAGATCGGCAACCCCGGTAGCTCCTTCGCCGTCGAAATCGCCCGCAAGATCGGTATTCCCGACGATGTTATTCGCTACGCCTCCGACCTCGTGGGCAAAGACTATGTGATGAGCGACAAATATCTCCAAGACATTGTCCGTGACAAAATGTATTGGGAAAACAAGCGTCGCAACATCCACGATCGCGAGAAGAAACTCGAACAAACCATCTCGCACTACGAGGAAGAACTGACCACTCTCTCGCAGCGCAAACGTGAGGTGCTCTCTGATGCGCGACAGGAAGCCGAGCGCCTGCTCCAAGCTTCCAATGCTGCCATTGAGAACACCATCCGCGCCATCAAGGAAAGCCAAGCCGACCGCGAGCGCACCCGCGCCGCACGTCAGGAACTCCAGGATTTCCGCGAAGAAATGAAACAGCAGGCCGACCGTGCGCAAGACGACGCCATCACTCGCAAGATGGATCAAATCCGTCGCCGACAAGAGCGCAAGAAGAACGCTCCCGCCGCCCGCCCCGCCCTTGGCAACCTCCTCGGCGCCCTCGCTGCCGACAAAGGAGTCGCCGCAGCACCTCCCAAAAACGAGAAACCTCGGTTGGGTAGCTACGTGCGCATCAAGGGCCAGACCTCGGTCGGCGTCGTACAGACCCTCCAAGGCAAGACCGCGCGTGTTCTCTTCGGCGTCATGACCACCACCGTGCCCCTCAACCGGCTTGAAGTCACCGATCGCCCGGCCGAGAAAATCTCCTCCTCGCAGGTATCGACCTTCATCAGCAAGGAGACGCGCGACGCCGTCTACGAGAAGAAGCTTCACTTCCGTCCAGAACTCGATGTGCGCGGAATGCGCGCCGAGGAAGCACTCTCGGCCGTCCACTACTTCATCGACGACGCCATCCTCCTTGAGCAGCACCGCGTGCGCATCCTCCACGGCACCGGTACCGGCGCCCTGCGCACCGTCATCCGCCAATACCTCGACACCGTGGGTGGCGTGACCCACTACCGCGACGAAGACATCCGTTTCGGCGGCGCCGGCATCACCGTCGTCGAAATCCAATAAGCGCAGCGCTCGCTGATCCTTATACACAACGAAGCAACCTCGACTTGGGGTTGCTTCGTTTGTATTTCTGTTTCGCGCCGACAAGGGACTGAGGGTCTCTCAGTCTTTATTTCTTCGCACAATAGAGCGATATAACTATTATAGGTCGCCATTTCACCTCCCCACAAGGGACAGCTTCCTAAAGAGAACAATCCCCCTCATCGTTTGATCCGAATTTCTCGGCGGTCGTAGTCCAAGATAAAAACCGTGTTGCGCAGGAAGTCGAAGTTCAGCACCGCCTCGGACTGATCGGTCAAGACGAAATTCAAGCGTGTCGCCCAGTCGCCGACCTTCGTTTCCACGTTACGACACACCTGCACCTGTTGCATCCGCAACGCTCGACTGATATTTCCCCGCGGCAAGTCCATCTGTTCGCGTCCCTCAGCAGGTAGCAAGTTCAAGTTCACCTTGTTGTAGCGTCCTCCCGAGTCCAAGAAAAAGCGCACTTTCTTGTTGCCGACACGACCTTTGAGATAAATCCCTTTCGTGAACGTGCCGTCGCGACTCTCGCGCGTTTGCCAATGCAGCACCACCGCAGGCTCACCTTCCCTTTCCCCGACCGATAAGCGCCGATTCCGCAAATCAAAACACAACGGCTGCGCACTCAATAGGTTATCTCCAACGATGAAGTTGGGCGCATACGCAAAGAACTTCCCCTTCAGATCTACCACGAGACATTTCACATCGAGAAAGGTCGTACCGCAAAAATCCACTCGGTCCAACACACAAGTGTGCACCTTGACGCGATCCCCGTTGGCAGCACGTGTGTAGGACGTGGTCAATGCCGCACCACTTAGCCGACACGAATCGACGGCAAACGTCGAATCAACCACGCAGAAGGAACACCCGGTATCGATCAAGCCACTCACCGCTAGCTTACGCTCCCCCTGCGACAGTCGCAACGGCGTGTACCAATAGGCACCTTCGGGAAACAACGGCGACGACTGGGAGAAGACCTTGCCTCCCATCGCGAAGCAAAGCGCGAGGCACACCAATGCCCATCCCCTGCCACGAGAAATAGAGAAAATTCTGCACATGATTTGCACACTTAGATGACATGAGGCAAATTTACGTCTTTATTTCTTTGAAGCCTTCCGCCCATCGCCGAATTCTGTTCTTGGGGAATAACACAGCAGGAAAGCACATTAGCGCACGCACCTCTTTTCACCGAAATGCACACACACTCGGAAAAGCGACTCCGGGCAACACAAAAGATGCGCCGACAAAGAGGTTGTCTCTTTGTCGGCGCACCGATTCAATCGCGCGACGTGTCGCTTAAAGCAAGTTCGCGACTGCTTCCGTGGAAGAGAGTCCAATCATGATGCCCCCGATCAAAACGATCAGAAGGCCGATGTAGACGTTCCAAAGCTCCCAGCGAGTCTTCCGTTCACCCAGCACGTAAATGCCGCCCAACGTGGCCAAAATCACGTTCATCTGCGTCATCGAGGCCGCTATGGACACCCCGTTAAGATTGATCGAAATGAGATAGAGCAAAACGGCGAGAGCAAAGATGAAACCGCCGAGCATGTTCTTGATGCTGGGCATCGAGAACGGACGCTGCTTGAGATAGAACAAGGAGAAGAGGAGCGCTCCACTCACCATGCCCAATGCTTGCGGCAAGAAGGCCGCACGACCTTCTACATGGAAACGCGCAGGAAAGAAGGAGAAGCCCACATACCCGATGGTACCGATGGCCAAAACCAAGATGCCTGCCTTCATATTGCTCTTCGCTGCATTCCCCTCGTTGTCTGCCGCGGGCGCGCCGGAGGAGGCTGCGGCAGTAGAAGATGGTAACGCCCTTTCCTTGCGTGTCGTCATCCAAATACCGAAGATGATCAAGGCAATGGCGCTGAACCCGACCACGCGCTGGCCTAACGTAGGCCAGTCGCCCAAGAAGAGGGCCCCCACAACAGAGTTGGCTGTCAGCTGCATTCCAGTCGAGATCGGCATACCGCCCGACACCCCGATCAATTCAAACGAACGATATTGCAACATTTGTGCGCCGGCCCACATCGCGCCGGAAAGGAAACACCACCAGAAATTCGCTGTCGTGATCTCCGGTTGTGCTATGAGATAAACCACAATGGCGACAATAACTGTACCCAATGTAGTACCAAGGATCTGGTGAATGGGACGTCCGCCCACTTTTGAGATCGCCAAAGGCAGGATCCCCCACAAGAAAGCGGGAAGGATGGCAATAAGCATGTTCATCAGCTATAGTTTTTTGTGTGTAAGTAAATCAGTTCTCGTTGTCACGCCTTCGTCTCACGGGCGTGCACTCATCTCGTGTGACACCACATATCTCATTTGATTAAAAACAAGGCCCCGAGTCTCTTTCGAGTCTCGAGGCTTGTCTTGTAAAATGGCGGCGACCTACTCTCCCGCGGGTGTGCAGTACCATCGGCGCGGTCGGGCTTAACTTCTCTGTTCGGAATGGGAAGAGGTGGAA
>CAJPJR010000009.1 GCA_905369775.1 Prevotellaceae bacterium UBA1746 | reverse complement strand
GTTTTGAGTACAGACATGTACTCCTTAGGAACGTTTTTGCCAGCTTTTTCCGTCATTTTTTGAGTAGAACAAACCTTTGGAAGTTTGTGCCAGTAATTCTGAGCCGCCATCCATCAGGCCTTTGAATTCTCCCGGGGAACCTCCTAAAAAGAGGGTTTGCCAGCTTCTGCCTTGGTTGTTGGAGTATTCCAATCTTTTGGCGTCTTTCGGATTGATGCGAATCATTTTTCCTCCGAACAAGATCATTTCGTTCATAATCATGCTTTTATTCGAGTCTTTTTCATGCCCCGAAAACCATGTCCGCCGAGATTTTTTGAACATCTCATCTTTCAGGCGGATACTTGATGAGATGGGTAGGATTTTTCATTGTGTGGAGTTGCTGCAGCTTGCTACGCACAAAGTGAGACGTTTGTAGTCTTGTAGAAGACTGTTCTCTTTTGAATCAATGCAAATATAATACAATAGAGTGTTTAAGGATGATTTGTTCAGCAGAAATCGAAGAAATAAATTACCCCCCCCCCATTTTGTAATATATGTATTGCAAAATCTGGCTATAAGCTCGTTTGATATGTTTAGAATGTATATAGTAACGCAACTCCCTCCTTTCGCTTTGGCGAGAGGAGGGAGTTCTTATAATGTAAATCGTTTGTTCACAGCTTTCGTTCGTCGGAGCGAAAGAAGGGGGAAACCTCGCCCCGCGATCAATCTTCGCGCGTGGCCTCTTCGAAGCGCGCCAAGAGCCAGTCGCTCTGTTGTTCGCGGGTGAGGGACGAGTTGTCGAGCACCAGCGCATCGGGAGCTTGACGCAAAGGGTTCATTTCGCGGTGCGAGTCGATGTAGTCGCGCTCCTGCACGTTTTTGAGAATCGCCTCGTAGTCGCCCGCCATGCCCTTGGCTTGCAGTTCGTCGTAGCGGCGGCGCGCACGCACCTCGGCCGAGGCCGTGACGAAAATCTTCAGTTCCGCATCGGGGAACACCGCCGTGCCGATGTCGCGACCATCCATCACAATGCCCTTCGCACGACCCATCGCCTGCTGCTGCGCCGTCATCGCCTCGCGCACGAAAGGCAGAGCGGCCACCGGACTCACGTGGTTGCTCACCTCAAACGAACGAATGGCTTCTTCCACACATTCGCCGTTGAGATAGGTTTGCGGCAACTGCGTTGTGGGATCGAGGCGGAAACTCACTTCGATTTGCGGCATCTGCTCGCGGAGCGTCTCGGTTTGCAAACTGCCGTCGGGCGCAAAGAGTCCACGGCGCAGCGCATAGAGCGTAACGGCACGATACATCGCACCGCTGTCCACATAAATGTAGCCCACACGGCGCGCCAAAGCTTTGGCCATCGTACTCTTGCCGCAGGAACTGTGGCCGTCGATGGCGATCACGATTTTCTTCATAAGGAGATGAAAGGAGAATTTGAATGCATAAGTCGACTCGCCGCGCGCTGTCGGTGCGGCGGTACGAGAGAGCGAAAAAGGGGAGCAGCTTTGCGCCCGGAACACCGCGTCAGCGCCCTTTGGGGCGCAGCGTGATGAGCGGAACGATCATTTCTTCCATCGAAACACCGCCGTGTTGGAAGGTGTCGCGGAAGTGCTGCACATAGTAGTTGTAGTTGTTGGGATAGGCGAAGAAGCGCGCCCCCGTGGCGAAGATATAAGTCGTCGAGAGGTTGGGCGCCGGCAGCCGGAGATCGGCCGGATTGCGCACCTCAAAGACCTCTTTGGCCGGATAGGAGAGGTTGCGCCCCAGTTTGTAGCGCAGGTTGGTGTTCACATTGCGGTCGCCCACCACCTTCACCGGCCGATCCACGCGAATGGAACCGTGGTCGGTGGTGAGCACCACGTCGGCATCGTCGGCCGCCAGGCGGCGGAAGAGTTCGCGCAAACCCGTGTGGCGGAACCACGAGAGGGTGATGGAGCGATAGGCCGCTTCGTTCGAGGCCAATTCGCGCACCATGCGGCTCTCGGTGCGGGCGTGGCTGAGGATGTCGATGAAGTTGATCACCGCCACACTCAGATCGCGGCTGCGCATCTCGTCGTAGGAGGCCAACCACTTGTCCACCGCCGCCGAATCGTTGAGTTTGTGATAGGCAAAGGTGGGGCGCCGGTGCAGGCGCGCGAGCTGGCGTTCCAAGAGTTCGGCCTCGTGCAGGTTCTTGCCCTCTTCGGCCTCCTCGTCCACCCACAGATCGGGGTGCGAGCGCGCAATGTCGAGCGGCATCATGCCGGCAAAGAGCGCGTTGCGCGCATATTGCGTGGCCGTGGGCAGGATGGAGAAATAGACCTGTTCTTCGGCGTCGAAATCGGCCGCGAGTTCCGGCGCGAGCACGCGCCACTGGTCGTAGCGAAAATTGTCGAGCACGAGCAGCACCACGCGCCGACCGGCCGCCAAGCGCGGGAACACCGCGCGGCGCAGCACATCGGGCGAGAGCGTAGGGCGCGCCGGCGCATCGGCGTCGGCCACCCAAAGGGCGTAGTTGGCCTTCACAAATTTGGCAAAGGCTGCATTGGCCTCTTCCTTCTGGTCGCGCAGCAAGTCGGCCATCGCCCCGTCGGCGCCGGCGGCCAACTGCAGTTCCCAGTGCACCAGGCGCTTGTAGAGTTCCCCCCAAGCCGCGGCGTCGTCGGCCGCGTCCATGTCGAGGGCGAGTTGGGCGAACTCACGGCGATAGCCCGATTCGGTTTGCTCCTGCACAATCTCGTGGCGGTGGATGTTCTTTTTCAGCGCCATGAGTATCTGCATCGGGTTGACGGGTTTGAGCAGATAGTCGGCAATCTGTGCGCCGATGGCTTGGTCCATGAGGTCCTCGGCCTCGTTTTTGGTGACCATCACCACGGGCACGTCGGGTTGCACCTCTTTGATGGCGGCGAGGGTTTCGAGTCCCGAGAGGCCGGGCATGTTTTCGTCGAGCAGCACGAGGTCGAACCGCTGTGTGCGACAAAGCTCCACAGCGTCGTTGCCGTTGGTGGCGGTGGTGATGTCGTAACCTCGTTTTTCGAGAAAAAGGCAGTGGGGGCGGAGCAGATCGATTTCGTCGTCCACCCAAAGCAGGCGTGCACTCATGGGCAGTTTGTGTTGGTCGGCGGCGGCGGGGTGCCGCGCCCGATACAAAGTTAGTGTTTTCTCTCGACATAGGCCGCCCGGCGGTGCTCTTTTCGGAGGTGGGGTGCTGTGCGCTCGGCAGCGAGGAAAACGTGAAGGAATGCACGTCTTCCTCGCGCGCGCGCGTCCACAGGTTTTCGTTTTTTGCCTTCACTGCTTCACCCACCTTGCGCAACTTGTTGAGGCTGCGCGCGTTAGGGGTGAAGGTTTTTGTCTTTTTGTCTTCACCTTTTGCGGTTTGTGGCGGGGGTGTGCCGAATGCGTGCGAAGGGGCGCAACGACGGGGTGAGAATACGGGTCGGCCGGTGAAGCCGGGTGAAGGAAAGGGCGGAGGCAAAGTCTTCACCCGAAAAGCGTTATGCATCAATAGGTTAGCGTGGGTGGTGAAGGGGTGAAGATGAAAAACGAAAAACGCCTGACGCGAGTGTGTGCGTACGCGCGCGAGCGAGTGCGAGCGCAGGTGATGAAGAGGAGGGTGGGAGGGAAGGCGAAAAAATGGGGAGGAAAGTGAGAAAAACGGCCTGTTTTGAGTCGGTGGTCGCGGACTTTCGCGGTGGACGAGCGAGGCGAAAACGACGCGATTTGCGGACTGCATTTGTCAGACCGCGATGCGCTTTGCCGACCGATCGGAGAGGGAAACCGCGATGTGGGGAATGGCCGCAAAAAAAAAGTCGTGAAACAATGTGGAACACTTTTTTTTCCTTATCTTTGCCCCACGAACCGATCCGAACTAACGTCGGACACAACGAATCACTATGGGAAAAATCATCGCAATCGCCAACCAAAAGGGTGGGGTGGGAAAAACGACCACTTCGATCAACCTTGCCGCCTCGCTTGCCACGCTCGAGAAAAAAGTACTCCTCGTGGACTGCGACCCTCAGGCCAATGCGTCGAGCGGCATCGGAGTCGATGTCGGAAAAATCGAATCGTCGGTCTACGAATCGATGATCGGCAAACAGGATATTCGCGAAAATATCTACACCACCGACATCGAGGGGCTCGACGTCGTGCCCTCGCACGTCAACCTCTCGGGAGCCGATGTCGAACTCTTGCAAATGGAACGCCGAGAGTTTGTGATCAAGGAGATGCTCGCCGTGGTGAAAAACGATTACGACTACATTCTCATCGACTGCTCGCCTTCGCTCGGACTCACCACCGTGAATGCCCTCACGGCCGCCGACTCGGTCATCATCCCCGTGCAGTGCGAGTATTTCGCGCTCGAGGGCATCACGCAGTTGCTCAACACGATTCGCATGATCAAAATGCGACTCAACCCCGAACTGGAAATCGAAGGCTTCCTCCTCACGATGTACGACCGCCGTTTGCGACTGGCCAACCAAATCTACGATGAGGTGAAACGCCACTTCCAGGAACTGGTGTTCAAAACGGTGGTGCAGCGCAATGTGAAGCTCTCCGAAGCGCCCTCACACGGCATTCCCACCATTCTCTACGATGCCGAATCGATCGGCGCGGTCAACCACCTCTCGCTCGCACGAGAAATCATTCAAAAGAACACACCGGCCTGATCGGGACACAGGTGTTTGTCGCTCTTTTCATTCCTACCTAAGTTTACGACATGGCGGTACAAAAAAAATATCCCGCGCTCGGGCGCGGACTCGATGCGCTCATTTCGACCGGCGAGGTGCACACCAACGGGTCGTCGAGCATCGGCGAGGTGGACATCCAGCTCATCGTCGCCAACCCCAATCAGCCGCGTCGAGAATTTGACCAAGAGGCACTCGAGGAACTGGCCGAAAGCATCCGACAGATCGGCGTGATCCAGCCCATCACGCTCCGAAAAATGGACGATGGCACCTATCAGATCATCGCCGGCGAACGACGTTGGCGCGCATCGCAGATGGCCGGTTTGCACTCCATACCGGCTTATGTGCGCACGGCCGACGATGAGAACATGATGCAGATGGCGCTGGTGGAAAACATTCAGCGCGAAGACCTCAATGCCATCGAAATCGCACTGGCCTACCAAAACCTGATTGAGCACTACAACCTGACGCAGGATGCGCTCTCGGAGAAGGTAGGCAAGAAGCGGGCGACCATCGCCAACTATCTGCGTCTGCTCAAACTGCCCGCGCAGGTGCAGATGGCGCTCCAAAAGCGCGAAATGGACCAAGGACATGCACGCGCGCTCCTCGGACTGCAACAACCCTCGCTTCAGGTCAAACTCTTCGGAGAAATACAGGAGAAGGGCTACTCGGTGCGACAGGTCGAAGACATGGTCAAGGAGATCAATGCCGGCGGCACCGTGCCGAGCGGACGCAAGAACCTGAGAGACAAGAAGAAGGCGCTGGCCGAAGAATATGTGCCGGTGCGCGAACGCCTCTCGGAGGTGTTCCACACGAAGGTCAGCATGACCTACAACAAAGGCAAGGGCTCGATCTCGATTCCCTTCAATGACGAATACGAACTCAAACATGTGCTCGGACTCCTCGAGCTGCTGAGCTGATTGGAAGCTCGGCAGGTGTGCGGAGAGGACCGCGCCGCTCTGATGGCGATGGCTGTTCACGCTCTTTTTTCTCGTTGCCGCTACGGTGGTTTTTGGCATTTTGGAACCGCTTGGTTGCTCGCTGTGCTGTGTTGGCTGGCGCTGCCGAACGGTGCGGCGGCGCAGTATGTGCCGCTGAAGGCGGAGACGCTGTCGACCGTCGAGGCGCCCGAGTTGCCTGCCGAACACCTTGCCACGCTGCATCCCGATCTGCCCGCTGACTCTGTGCGGCGGGAGGAGACGCCGGTGGATACGGCGCTCTTGCTCCGACAAAACGAGGCGACAATGGCAGCGGCTGCCGTGAAGAGCGGACGCGACGTCGGTGTGCCGGCCAAGGCGTTTGTGCCCAATCCCCAGCGCGCACTGTGGTTGGCGCTGGTCGCACCGGGCGCCGGACAGATCTACAACAGAAAATATTGGAAGTTGCCCCTCTTCTACGGAGGATTCTTGGGATGCACCTATGCGTTCCTCTGGAACCAACAGATGTTCATGGATTATTCGCAGGCTTACCTCGACATCATGGACGACGACCCGAACACCGCCTCCTATCGCAACTTCTTTCCTCCGGGTTACGACATCGATTCCCGGCTGGATCAGTTTAAGACGGTGTTCAAAAACCGCAAGGACCGCTTTCGCCGCTATCGCGATCTCTCGGCGTTCTGCTTCATCGGCGTCTATTTGCTCTCCGTGGTCGATGCTTATGTCGACGCGCAGCTCTCGGTGTTCGACATCAGTCCCGACTTGTCGTTGCGCGTGGCGCCTGCTTTGATTGAAACCAACAATGGCCCTTCGACCCTCCCCGCCATGGGATTGGGTGCGACCTTCACTTTCTGACCATTGTTCACCCCCATACTTCACAATGATGAACCGTATCTATCAGTATTTCTGCTCTTTGGCCTTCGCCTGTGTTGCTACATCGGCGTCGGCAGCGATGATTTTACCCGCCAACGACACCATCCGCGTTTCCGACGTCGACTACCACACGACCAACCCGGCTTCGGAGGTGACGCCCACGGAGGGTATGCTCCACAGTGTCGACACGCAGGTCGACGGGTGGTACATGAAGAAATACATGCGCGTGGATTCCACGCTCTACACCAATGAGATCCCTGTTTTCCCCCGCGAAGTTTATCTCGACCGCTTGCGCCGCTTGCCCAACCTCATCGAGATGCCTTACAACGATGTGGTGCAGGACTACATTGACCAATACACGGGACGCTTGCGCCGCTCGGTGAGCTTCATGCTGGGCGTGCAAAACTTTTATGTGCCGATCTTTGAAGAGGCCTTGGAGGCAGAGGGCGTTCCCCTCGAGTTGAAATATCTTCCCGTGGTGGAAAGTGCTTTCGACCCGATGGCCACCAGTCGTGTGGGCGCAGCCGGACTCTGGCAGTTCATGGTGCCGACGGCGAAACACTACGGACTGACGGTGAATAGCCTCCTGGACGAGCGTCGCGACCCCATCAAATCGTCGCAGGCGGCCGCAAGATATCTCAAAGATCTCTACAAATCGTTCGGAGACTGGACCTTGGCCATCGCGGCGTACAATTGCGGACGCAACAATGTGCTCAAAGCCATCAAGCGGGCGGGCGGTGCGCGCGATTATTGGGCGATTTATCCTTACTTGCCTCGCGAAACCCGGGGGTACGTGCCGGCTTTCATCGCGGCGAACTACGTGATGAACTATTATTGCGATCACAAAATTCCGCCGATGAAGACGATCGCGCCGGCTGAGACCGACACGGTGACGGTGTCGCGCAATCTCCATCTGGCGCAGGTGGCTGCAGCTTGCAACTTGGACGTCGAAGCGGTGCAGGCCATGAACCCGCAATATCGCGCGGGAGTGGTGCCCGGAAATTCGCAACCTTGCGCGTTGCGACTGCCGGTGCAGTCCATTGACCGTTTCCTGCAATTGGGCGATTCGATCTACAATGTGGCGCCGGCCGCCGAAGTGGCGGAGCGCCGAGAGGAGGTGGAACCCGCTGAACTGACGGCGCAACCGAATAATACGACGACGCGACTGAGCCGCCGCCAGGCTTTGGCTGAGGAACGTCGAGAACGTCGCGAACGTCGGGCTGCCGCAGCTGCGGAACGCAAAAAGCGCAAGAGCAAACGCGCGCACGCCGAAGAATCTTCGGAGGTGGACATTCGTCAAGGCGACACGCTCAGCGAAATTGCCCGACGAAACAATACGACTGTCGAGAAGTTGCAGAAAATGAACAATCTCAACGGTTCGGCCATCCGGGCGGGCAAAAAACTCCGCGTCAAATAATTTAATCGCATGCGAACGGAAGCATCACGTCCTCGGGAGGTGATGCTTTCGTGCTTATATCGATCTTTTCCATGACTCAAAACGATAGCGCGTTGCGCGAACAACAGGAAGAACAGCAGGTGCAGGAGGCGTTCCAACACTTGCTCGACACGTATCTGGCTTCAAGTCACCGCAAAAAAACGGAGGTGATCACCAAGGCGTTCAACTTTGCCAAGGCGGCCCACCGCGGGGTGCGACGCCGAAGCGGGGAACTCTATATTTTTCACCCCATTGCCGTGGCACAAGTGGTGTGCGAGGAAATGGGGATGGGATCTACCACCATTTGTGCGGCGTTGCTCCACGATGTGGTGGAGGATACCGACTATACCCGCGAAGATATCGCCAATCTCTTCGGAGAAAAGGTGGCGAACATCGTGGAGGGGGTGACAAAAGTGAGCGGCGGCATCTTCGGCGACCGCGCTTCGATGCAAGCGGAGACGTTTAAGAAGATTCTCCTCACGATGAGCGACGATATTCGGGTGATTCTCGTCAAAATCGCCGACCGTCTTCACAACATGCGAACGCTCGATTCGATGCCGCCTTCCCGACAATACAAAATTGTGGGGGAGACGCTCTATATTTTTGCGCCGCTGGCGGACAGACTGGGGTTGAATCGTATCAAAACAGAACTCGAAAACCTTTCTTTCAAGTATGAGCACCCCGACGACTACGCGCTCATCATGCAGGAACTGAGTGAATCGCAGCTTCAACGCGACGATGCGTTTCAAGAGTTTACGCCGGCCATCCGTCGCGCGTTGGATCAGATGGGCGTGCAGTACGAAATCAAAGCGCGCATCAAGAGTCCGTACAGTATCTGGCAGAAAATGCAGCGAAAGCACATCCCCTTTGAGGAAGTGTTCGACATTTTGGCCATTCGCATCATTTTCCGTCCCCAAAAGCGCGAGAACGAAATCGCCGAATGCTACGCTATCTACGCGGCGCTCACCCAAATCTACAAACCCCACCCTTCTCGTTTTCGAGATTGGCTGTCGACGCCCAAAGCCAACGGTTACCAGGCGTTGCACAACACGTTTATGTCGCACCAAGGGAAATGGATTGAAGTGCAAATTCGATCCGATCGTATGGACGACATTGCCGAAGGTGGATTTGCAGCGCATTGGAAATACAAAGATGTGGGAGGGCAGCATGATGAACACGAGTTGGACACGTGGGTCAATTCCATTAAAGAAATCCTCGACGACCCACAACCCGATACCCTCGACCTGCTCGACACTATTAAACTTAATCTCTTTGCGTCAGAACTGAACGTCTTCACACCGAAGGGCGAAATCGTCACGCTTCCGCAGGGAGCGACGGTGCTCGACTTCGCCTTTGCCATCCATTCCATGGTGGGAAGTCACTGCATGGGCGCAAAGGTCAATCACCGCCTCGTACCGATGAGCCATCGCCTGGCGAACGGCGATCAAATAGAGGTACTTACGTCGCGACAGCAGACCATTCAGCCCGATTGGATCAACTACGTCACGACCGGAAAGGCGCGCGGACGCATCACAGCCGCCTTGCGCAAGATGGCACGTGAGCGGCGCAAACAAGGCGAAGAGATGTTGCAGGCTTTTCTCACCGCGAGAAAACTCCCTGCCGGCAACGCCACGAACAATAAGTTGGCCGTTTTCCACCATTTCACCTCACCCGCCGATCTTTTCCTCGCCATCGGCGAAGGAAAGCTGGTACTCTCGGACGCCGATGTGCTGCATTTGCAAGGCAAAAACGTCTCGAAAGGATGGGGATGGCGGCGTTTCGTGCCGTTTCTCAAGGAGAAAGCCGCGCCGAGTTCGTCGGATGTGGCAGCGGCCTACACCCCCGATTTCGTGCGCGGCATCAATCGCAAAGCCGTGCTCGATCTCACCGACGAAGTACTCACCCATTGTGAAAGATGTCCCCAGTGCCGGCCCATCCACGGCGATGAAGTCGTGGCCTATATCACGCCTGACGAGCATCTTGAGCTCCATCGCCGCGCCTGTCCCGTGGCCTTGAAGCGAAAAACCAGCGACGGCAACAATCTCGTCGCTGCACGTTGGAACCCCGCACACGTCACCGGCCAATTATACGACATTCCCGTCCACGTGGAAGGGATCGACGCGCCGGGCATGTTGATGAGCATCGCGCAAGCCATGGGAGAATTTCCCCATTTCGTGCTCAAAGCCATTCATCTCGACACCGACGACGGCATTTTCACCGGCACCCTCACCATCGCTCTGACCTCCAGCGCTGACGTGGCCCGAGTTTGCAACCGCTTGATGCACATCGAACAAGTGGCCAAAGCCAATCGCGTCGACGGTTTCTGAATAGCGCGTTTCAAACCCGTCCCCCGCGTTTTCAAAACACCACAAAAGAAACTTCCCCGCAGCCGAAAGGTTGCGGGGAAGTTTTTTGTGTTGCTTTGTGGAAGCGAGGATTAGGCTTTTGCAACGGCCTTTTTCGCAGAACGCTTCTTGTAAATGCGGAACGCAATGGGGGCTGCGAGGAAGATCGACGAAAGCGTACCGATCACGACGCCGAGAATCATGGCGAAGGAGAACGAACGAATGGCGTCGCCACCCAAGAAGAAGATGCAGAGGAGCACCAAAAGCGTGGTGAACGAGGTCATGATCGTACGCGTCAGCGTGTTGTTGATCGAGTCGTTGAACAGCTTTTCGGTATCGCGCGTGGGGAAGAGCGTGAGGTTCTCGCGGATACGGTCGAAGACCACCACCTTGTCGTTGATCGAGTAACCGATCACGGTCAGAATGGCACCGATGAAGGTTTGGTCCACCTCAATCGAGAACGGCAACCAGCCCCAGCAAGCCGAGTAGATGGCGATGATCAGGAAGGTGTCGACCGCCAGTGCACAGATGGCACCTACCGAGAAGGCCACGCTGCGGAAGCGAGCAAGGATGTAGATGAAGATCGCCGCGAGCGAGAGAATCACACTGATCACAGCGCCGCGGGTGAGGTCGGCAGCCACACTCGGACCCACTTTCTGAGCCGAGATGATCGAACCTCCCTTGTGGTTGTCGCGGTCCTTGAAGGTGTTGTAGTCGGCCTTGATCAAGTGCTGATCGTGGAGCGACTTCCAGATGAGCTGTTCCACCTCTTGGTCCACCTTTTCGCCGTTCTGTTCGATCTTGTAGGAAGTCGAGATGCGCACAGCGGGATTTTGCGTGGTCACGATGGCCAATGTGCTCACCGTACCGCCTTGTCCCTTGGCATCAACGGCTTTCTGCACCACTTCTTTCACCTGTTCGGGCGAAACCTTCTGTTCGAATTCCACCACATAGTTGCGACCGCCGGTGAAGTCGATACCGCGTTGCAAACCACGCACACCGAGACTCACGGCACCCGCTACAATGAGTACAGCAACGAGAATGGCCGTCTTTTTCGCGATGCGCATGAACGCAAAGTTCGTGTCGGTGAGGAATTTCTTCGAGAGAGCGGTCGTGAAGGTCAGTTTCGTCCACTTCTCGCGGTCGAGGAAGTGCTCATAAGCGATGCGGGTGAGCCAAACGGCCGTGAAGAACGAAGCTACGATACCGATGCCGAGCGTCAGGGCGAAGCCACGGATCGGACCCGTGCCAAAGTAGTAGAGGATCACCGCCGTGATGATCGACGTGAGGTTGGAGTCGAAGATGGCGGAGAAAGCGTTGCCGTAACCGTCGGCCAGAGCTTGTTTCAGGTTCTTGCCGGCGCGCAGCTCCTCTTTCGTGCGCTCATAGATGAGCACGTTGGCGTCGACCGCCATACCCAGTGAGAGCACCATACCGGCCAATCCACTCAGTGTCAGTGCCGCTTGGAACGACGTGAGCACACCGAAGGTGAAGAAGAAGTTGATGATCAGCGCGCTGTTGGCCACCATACCGGGGATGAAGCCGTAGAAAGCGCACATGAAGATCATGAGGAGAACAAAGGCTACGACACAAGCGGTGAAACCGGCTTGAATCGAAGCGGCACCGAGGCTCGGTCCGACCGTCTCTTCCGAAACAATGTTGGTGGGAGCCGGCATTTTACCGCTCTTCAGCACGTTGGCCAAGTCCTGGGTTTGCTGCGTGGTGAAGTGTCCGCTGATTTGCGAAACGCCACCGGTGATTTCGTTCTTGATGTTGGGGGCACTGTAGACGACACCGTCGAGTACGATGGCCACGGGGCGTTTGATGTTGCGCTTCGTGATCACGGCCCAATCGCGTGCGCCGTCGGGCGTCATCGTCATCGAAACCACAGGATGGTGGTTTTCGTCATATTCGTCTTTTGCCGTGGCGATCACATCGCCGGCCAAGGCCGCCTTGCCGTCGGTGCGACGCAGGGCATAGAGTTCGAACAGACCCTTCTCGGCGCTGGCACCCCAAGCGAGGTTGAGGTCGGCGGGCAGCACCTGAGCGGCCAGTTCGGAGTGAACGGCGCGGTTGATCGCCGCCGTGTCGAGTGCCGTGGCGTAGCCTACGATACAACTTTCCGGGTAGCCGGGTTGGGCGAAGAGCGAAAGGAGCGGGTGGGCTTTGAGGGCAGCGGCGCGAGCCTTGTTGGGCTGTGCCGTGGCCGTTTGGGCTTCGGCGCCCTTCTTGTCTTTCGAGAGCGATTTGAGCGCAGCGGCGGCATCAGCTTTTGCCGTAGCGGCTTTCTCCTGTTTGGTGCTGTCTACCTTGGCGCTGTCGGCCTTTGCATCCTGCTTCCCGTTGTTGACCTGTGCCAGACGGGTGTCGAGGGCAGCGAGCGCACCTTGGATTTCGTTCAGGTTGTAAGTTTCCCAGAATTCGAGGTTGGCGCTACCTTGGAGGAGCTTGCGCACACGTTCCGGTTCCTTGATGCCGGGCATTTCGACCATGATCTGGCCCATCTGTCCGCGACCTTCGAGGATCTGGATGTTGGGTTGCGCCACACCGAAGCGGTCGATACGCTGGCGTACTACTTGATAGGAGTTGTCGACGGCGGCCTTGATTTCTTTCTCCAAGACGGCTTTCACTTGCGCATCGGTGCTGTTGGGCGTCACGCCTTCACTCTTGAGTTTGAGGGCGAAGAGTCCGCCGAGCTGGTCTTTACCCACTTTCTGTTGGTAGAGACGAACGAAGACATCGAGGAAGTTCTCCGACGAGTGTTCGGCTTCCGTGCGGGCTTCGGCCATGATTTGTTTCACCTGCGCGTTGTCGGCGTTGCTGCCGGCCAGGTTTTTCACGACATCGGGAACCGACACCTCGAGAATGACGTTCATGCCGCCTTTCAGGTCGAGGCCCAAACCGATCTGCATGGCTTCGCACTTCTTGTAGTCGTAGCCGAGCCAAACTGCTTTGTCGCTTTGGCGCAAAGAGTCGAGATAGGCCTTACCTGCCGTTTCGCCCATGGCTTCTGCCTTTTGCTCGTAGTGACGGGTCACAAAGGAGAAACTCAGATAGAAGAGGCAAATCAGGGTCAAGCAGATCGCAATGAACTTGACAAATCCTTTGTTTTGCATTGAGTTGAGTTATTTTGTTGTTGTTTATTTGTTTCAAACGGGAAGAAGCTCCCATTCGCAGGGCGGATCGGGCCGCGTTGGCGAGTGAGAGGGGAAATTGTGCTCCGGTGATGCCAAAAGCACACAACGATTCAGCGTGCAAATATAGCGAAATAAATCGGATTCAGCACGGGATGAACCTGAAAAGAAGAAACGCATGCCGATTTTCTTCACCAAAGCGGGAACTTTTCTCGTCTTCTTCCCCGTTTTGGGTGAAGACTTGGGCGTTTTCTCCTCGCGTACGCGCGCCTATCCGCTGTTTTTCGTTTTTTTCCTTCACTGCTTCACCCCTATTGCGCAACTTCTTGTGCATCATTGAGTTGTGGGTGAATGATTTCGCCGAAAACCCTTCACGCTCGCGGCCTCCGAGACGGACGGATTGAAGGCGCGGCGGGAGGTGGAAATGTAGAGCGCCGAAAGTTGCGCATTTTTCCTCGTCGGAAGCACCGCGGTTCCATCGTCCGAGGTGAAGCAAACGGGAACAAAGTCTTCACCCAAAACGCTTTGTGAATCAGCGAATTGCATGGGGCGGGTGAAGAGGTGAAGGTTTTTTTCGAAAAGTGGCTGATGCGCGCGACGCATACGCGCGTTAGTTGGGCGGAAAAGCCAATTGGGTGAAGCTGCTGCGCGACTCGTCGGCAGGCACGCGGAGCGCGGTCGGTCGGGATGGAAAAACGCGCCGCACACCGGTGAGGTGTGCGGCGTGCGGGGGAAGTGTGCGGAGCGAGTAGCCCCGAGGGGAATCGAACCCCTATTTACCCTTTAGGAGAGGGTTGTTCTATCCATTGAACTACGAAGCCGAGCGATTGAATCTTGTGCAAAAATAAGGATTTTATTTCGTATCGTTGCGGTTTGTCCGCGCTTTTCGCCCCCGCGGCGCATTTGCAAGCGTCCAAGGCTTGTGTATCTTCTTTTTTTTGGCGAAATTCGCAGCGGCTAATTCATTATAGTTCATTCATAAAACCTCTTTATGCTAACTCCCCTCATCGTCGCGATCTTCATTCTCGGGTATCTCTGCATCACCCTCGAAGACGTGATCAAAGTCAACAAGGCCGCAGTGGCGCTGCTCATGTGTGTGGCCTGCTGGGTGCTTTACACCCTCGGCGCCGCCGAATATGTCCCGATGTTTTATGCCAATGAGTTGAAAACTTCGGGCGAAGCCGTGATGAATTTCGTGACCTCGCACATCCTGCGCGAGCATCTCGGCGAAATCAGTGAGACGCTCTTCTTCCTCATGGGGGCCATGACGGTGGTAGAGATCATCGATACCAACGGTGGGTTCAACTTTGTGCGCGAGGCCCTTCGTTCCAAGACCAAGCGGTCGCTCCTGTGGAAAATTGCCTTCATCACCTTTATCCTTTCGGCCGTGCTCGACAACCTGACCACCACGATTGTCATGATCATGGTGCTGCGTAAGTTGGTCTACAGTCATGAAGATCGTCTGTACTACGCCGGTCTCATTGTGATTGCCGCCAATGCCGGCGGTGCCTTCTCGCCCATCGGCGATGTGACGACGATCATGCTTTGGATCAAGGGCTCTGTCACTGCCGTCGGTGTGATGAAAGAGATTTTCTTGGCCAGTTTGGTGGCGATGGTGGTGCCGGCCTTGTTGTTGCAATACCATCTGCACGGCACGCTCGGCGACACCGAACAGACGGCGGAGGAAACGGTGAACGATGCCCACCAGTTCTCCGGCTTTGAGCGCCGTTTGATCTTCTTCTTCGGTGTGGGCGGTTTGCTTTTCGTGCCCATTTTCCACAGTCTCACCCACCTGCCGCCTTATATGGGCATCCTCTTGGTGCTCGGCTTGCTTTGGACGCTCACGGAAGTGCTCTATCGCATGAAAAAACACCGCGACAGCACGACCAAACAGCGCGTGGCGACGATCTTGCGCAAGATCGACATGACCACGATTCTCTTCTTCCTGGGCATTCTTTTGGCCGTGGCCACGTTGAAGGAAACCGGTGTGTTGCCGGCTTTCGGACAGTGGCTCAACGAGGTGTCGGGCGGTAACCACTATTTGGTGACCGGCGTGATCGGCGTAGCTTCGTCGATCGTCGACAACGTGCCTCTCGTGGCCGGGTGCATGAACATGTATCCCATCCAGGCCGCCGGCGACTTCGCACAGGACGGTGTGTTCTGGCAACTGCTGGCTTACTGCGCCGGTGTGGGCGGTTCGATGCTCATCATCGGTAGTGCCGCAGGCGTTGTGGCCATGGGCTTGGAGAAGATTTCCTTCGGCTGGTATCTGAAAAAGATTACTTGGGTGGCCGCAGCCGGTTATTTTGCCGGTATCTTTATCTACTGGTTCGAACGCGCGGTGATCCACATGTAAACCACTAAAACATTATAGTTATGAAGAAATTGATTCTGGTGTTCGCGGTTCTGCTGACCACGACCCTCACGGCCAGTGCGTTTGGTCCGAAACTCGGTGTCACGGGCGGTTACAACCTCTCGTGGACGAAGGTGAATTCGTCGGCGTTTCGAAATATGGTCGACGGCAAAAGCGGTGCCGGCTGGTTCATCGGCCCGAAAGTGGATTTGGATTTGCTGCTCGGTCTGCATCTCGATGGCGCGCTCATCTACAATCAGCGTAAATTCACCGTGGCACAAGAAGGCAAGGCCGATTTCAGCAAAACTTACAGCTCGCTCGACATCCCGGTGAATGCCAAGTATCGTTTCACGATTTCGGGCATCGGCGTCTACGCTTCGACGGGTCCGCAATTCTCCTTCTCGATGGGCAGCAAGAATATCTCGGTGAGCAACTGGGAAATTCAGGACGGCGCCACGCCTGTGTTCAAGCGCAGCAACCTCTCCACCACGTGGAACTTCGGTGCCGGTGTGGTGCTGGCGAAGAATTTTGAGTTGGGACTCGGCTACAACGTGGCTGTCGGCAAGTCCGGCGAAACGTTCCTCAATAAGGTTGGGGTAGGTGTCGGCGAGGTGGCTTTGCCCGACTATCGACTCAACACCTTCAATCTCCAAGCTTCCTACTACTTCTAATTCAAAAATCAGCAGTTTCTCATGATTCGCGTCAATTGTTTTTTCCAAGCCAACGAGGAGCAGTATGCCACTGCGTTGGAGACGGCGCTTGCCCTGGTGGCTGCCAGCCGCGAGCACGCCGGTTGTGTTTCATACGATGTTTTTGAGAGCGGAACGCGCCCCGATGTGTTCATGTTCTGCGAAACGTGGGCTTCGCCTGAGGCTTTGGCGGCACATGCTGCTACCGACGATTTCAAACAGCACGTCGGTCGTCTCGAAACGCTCGGCACGCTCAAAATCGAAAAGTTCGATTTCTGATCGCAAACGGATAGTAACGTGACCGCGGGCCGACGGGCGCAAATGGCTCGTGAGGCGAGCGGATAACCTCCGATCGCTCTCACCGCATGGCGCCGGTCGAGGCACCTTGTCTCGGTCTGTTCTGTCGTGACGCTCCCTTTTCACGATTTCACCCGCGAGTCGCACAAGGCAACGGCCTGTGCGGCTTGCGGGGATATGCATTCTTTCCATGTCTTCCAACGGATTTCTCAGTTCCATTCCACCCGTCACACGCAATCTGCTGTTTATCAACATCATTCTCTTCATGGTGCAGCAGTTGGTGGCGCAACGTGGGGGCGATGTGCTCACCGATCTTTTCGGCTTGCACTTCTTCCTGGCCCCCGATTTCCACCTCTGGCAGGTGGTGACCTACATGTTTCTGCACGGTTCGTGGTCGCATGTGCTGCTCAACATGTTCTCGTTGTGGATGTTCGGGCGCATCATTGAGCAGACCATGGGACAGCGCCGCTTCATCATCTATTATTTCTTGTGTGGCGTGGGTGCTGCACTTTGTCAGGAGCTGTGGCAGTTGGGACAGTATTATTTGGAAGGCCTGAACCACTATGCGATGGTCTCCGACGGGGTGACGAGTTTGCCGATGGGCGCTTTTCTCAACACCTGGGTGACGATCGGAGCCAGCGGTGCTTGCTACGGCGTGCTGCTGGCGTTTGGCATGACGTTCCCCGACGAGCGCATCATGTTGCTCTTCCCTCCCATCCCGATGAAGGCCAAGTATTTCGTGATCGGCTATGCGCTGATCGAAGTCTTCTCCGCCTTCTATTCGAACGGTAACATCGCGCACTTCGCCCACCTGGGCGGCATGTTCTTCGGTTGGCTCTACTTCCGGAACTGGCGCCGACAAATTGCTGCGGCGCAGCGCCGACCGCATTACGATCCCTACACGCGCACCTACTACACCGGCAGTGCCGACTCCACCGCGGGCGGCGGTGTCTTGCAACGCATCCGGCGAGCTTTTCAGCGTTTCGGTGCCGCTGTGGAAGGTGCTTTCCGTCAACTCTTTTCGCGTTCCGATCGCGGTGGCGGCGCGTCGCGCACCTCTTCGTCCGCCGCATCGTCGGCTGCGGGGGAGACTGACCGCGAATACAATCTGCGCCGACGCAAAGAGCAGGAGCGCATCGATGAGATTCTCGACAAGGTGCGCCGTTCGGGCTACGCCTCACTGACCGAGGAGGAGAAAAAAGATTTGTTCAACCACACGCGTCGTCCCTGAAGCGTATGTCCTGCTTACGTCGTCTCTTTCATTTCTTCCGGACGCCCGAAAAACGAGCCTTGGCGCGCTTCATTTCGCTCTTTCTGGCCGGCGCTTCGTGGTTCACGGTGATCGCCTTGTGGCTTTGCGCCCTTTCGCCCTACGTCGACCCCCGACAGTTTGGAGCGGCGGCGGCCTACGCCCTGCTCTTTCCCCTCTTTCTCGGCGGAACGGTGGGCATGGCTGTGCTTTGTCTGGTCTTTGCGCCGCGCCGCGTGTGGATTCCGCTGTTCGGACTTTTGCTCTGCTCGGGCAGCATCCGCACTTATGCGCCGATCAATCTCAACAGAGGCAGTTCGGGCGGCGTGGCTTCGGGCGAAATTCGGGTCATGACCTACAACACGCGCGGCTTCGGACTGACCGACAGCGGCCGGGCTGAAATGACGAACTACATGATCGCTTCCGGCGCGCAAATCATTGCCTTTCAAGAGGGCATGGGTTCGCTGGAACAAAACAAAGAATTGGTGGCCCGACTGAAAGGAACGGGCACCACGCACTACAAGTGCTACAACGCGGGGAGCGAATGCCTCGGACTCATTTCGAAGTTTCCCGTCACGGATGCGCAACTCATTTGTCGCTCGGGCGGCAATATAGTGGTCGCCTTTTGGTTGAAGGTGCCCAACGAACGCCCCTGGATTGTGGTCAACTGTCATTTGCGTTCCAACGCCTTGACGTTTGACGAGCGCGGGCAGTTCAGCCAATGGACGAAGACGGGGCAAAGTTCCGATTCGAGCGCTTGGCAGCGCCGACTTTACAACAAAATCAAGCTGGCTGCCGCTGCGCGGGCCGACATGGTCGACACGCTCTCGCGTTTCGTCGATGCCCGCCGCGGACAGGTGAAATTCATTTGCGGAGATTTCAACGACACTCCCATTTCTTCGGCTCGACGTCGCTTGGTGGAACTCGGTTTTCGCGATGCGTTTCGTGCGGCCGGCAATGGGATTTCGCGCACGTTCAATCGCGATGCGATGTATGTGCGCATTGACCACGTTTTGGCAGATCCCACGTTTGTGCCCGTCGAGGCGCATGTGGACAACGGCGTCGACCTCTCCGACCATTATCCCCTCATTGCCACCTTCCGTCGTCCGCAGCCATAGCGGATGCTCTCCACGAATAATATACAACTCTCTGTACAACACATACAAATGAACATCGAACAATTGCTTACCGATGCCGTCGTCAAAGCCGTCAAGGCCTGCTACGGTGCCGACATCACCCCCGAACAGGTGCAGATTCAGAAAACGCGCCCCGACTTCGAGGGGCACCTCACTGTGGTCACCTTCCCCTTCCTGCGCATCTCCAAGCGTAAGCCCGAAGACACCGGAGAAGACCTCGCATTGTGGTTGGTCGAAAACACCGACCTCGTATCGACGTTCAACATCGTCAAGGGTTTCCTCAACCTGACCATCGCGCCCAAAAAGTGGGTCGAACTGCTCGAACAGATCGACGCCGACAGCCGCTACGGACTCGCCACACCCGGCCCCGACAGCCCGCTCACCATGGTCGAATATTCGTCGCCCAATACCAACAAACCGCTCCACCTCGGCCATGTGCGCAACAATTTGCTCGGATGGGCGGTGTCGAAAATCGCTGAGGCCAACGGCAACCGCGTGGTGAAGACCAATATCGTGAACGATCGCGGTATTCACATTTGCAAGTCGATGCTGGCTTGGCTCAAGTATGGCAACGGCGAGACGCCCGAGTCGACGGGTAAGAAGGGCGACCACTTGGTGGGCGACTACTATGTGGCTTTCGATCAGCACTATCGTGCCGAAGTGGCTGAACTCAAATCGCGGCTCGAAGCCGAGGGCGTTGCGCCCGAAGAGGCCGAGAACCGTGCGAAGAATGAGGCGCCGCTCATGGTCGAAGCGCGCGAAATGCTCCGCAAGTGGGAGCAGGGCGACGAAGAGGTGCGTGCGCTCTGGCGCAAGATGAACGAGTGGGTTTACGCCGGGTTCGACGAAACGTACAAAGCACTCGGTGTGTCGTTCGACAAGATCTACTACGAATCGGAAACCTATCTCGAAGGGAAGGAAAAGGTGGAGGAAGGACTCGCCAAAGGGCTCTTCTATCGCCGCGAAGACGGTTCGGTTTGGGCCGATCTGACGAAAGACGGCCTGGATGAGAAGCTGCTGCTTCGTTCGGACGGTACTTCGGTCTACATGACGCAAGACATCGGTACGGCCAAGCTGCGTTTCCGCGACTATCCCATCGATAAGATGGTCTATGTGGTGGGCAACGAACAGAACTACCACTTCCAGGTGCTCTCGCTCCTGCTCGATCGCCTTGGTTTCGAGTGGGGAAAGAGCCTTGTGCACTTCTCCTACGGCATGGTCGAACTCCCCAACGGCAAAATGAAGAGCCGTGAGGGTACGGTGGTCGACGCCGACGATCTCATCGAGGGAATGATCGATCAGGCTCGCCGCACGATGGACGAAGCCGGCAAGAACGGCGACATGTCGGAAGCTGAAAAGCAGGAGGTGGCCCGCATCGTCGGTCTCGGTGCGCTCAAATACTTCTTGCTCAAAGTCGACGCGCGCAAAAACATGGTCTTCAACCCCGAAGAATCCATCGACTTCAACGGTAACACCGGGCCCTTCATCCAATATACGTATGCCCGCATTCGTTCGATCCTGCGCAAAGCGGAGGAAGCCGGTATCGAGATCACGGCGGTGGATCCTGCCACGGAGATTTCGGTGAAGGAGGAGGAAATCATTCAGCGCATCGCCGAGTTCACCGCCGTGGTACGCGCTGCCGGTGAGGACTATTCGCCTTCGGCCATCGCCAACTATTGCTACGAATTGGTGAAGGACTACAATCAGTTCTACCACGAGTTCCAAATCCTTCGCGAGGAGGATGCGGCCAAGCGCAACTTCCGCCTTGTGCTCTCGCGCAATGTGGCGAAGGTGGTGCGTCTGGGCATGGATCTCCTGGGTATTGAGATGCCTGAGCGCATGTAAACCTAAGGTGGTGTGCGCTGCGTCGCAACCACTGCATGGGGCGATTTCGTGGGACGAGCGTTCCGACGAAATCGCCTCCTTTTCTTTCGTTCCGCCCTCTTTCGGCGGCGCGTCCTTTATTCTTCAGTCCATTCTCCTGTTCATGAGTAGCAAGAAACCCAAGTTCTACGTCGTTTGGAGCGGCCGCATCCCCGGAGTCTACACCTCGTGGGAGGAATGCCGCGAACAAGTCGACGGTTTCCCCGGTGCACGTTACAAAGCCTTCGCTTCGCGCGACGAAGCGGAGTATGCCGCGGCCGACGAACCGGAAGAGCATATTTGTTCCGTCCGCCCTGCTGAGCGTTCTACAGTGGCTTCGACCGATGTGGACGACGCTGCTTCTCGTGGCGGAGATATTTCTTCTTGTGGCGGTAGGATTTCTTCTCGTACTTCTGGTTCCTCCTCGGGCGGCGCCCGACCGGTGCACATGCCCTCGCCCGAGGTGTTGGCGAAAGTGGGCTTCCAAACGCTTTGTGTGGATGCGGCTTGTTCGGGCAATCCCGGGGCGATGGAATACCGGGGTGTTTATCTGGCAGAGGGGCGAGAGATCTTTCATTTTGGTCCGGTTCACGGTACGAACAATATCGGCGAGTTCCTCGCGATTGTCCATGCTCTCGCTCTTCTCGACAAACAGGGGACGAAAATGCCCATTTATTCAGATTCGGCCACGGCGATTTCGTGGGTGCGTCGCAAGCAGTGCCGCACGCAGTTGGCGCGCACTCCGCGCACCGAGAAACTCTATGAAATGATTGCTCGGGCGGAGGCGTGGCTCAAGGCGCACCGCGTGACGAATCCCATCTTGAAATGGGAAACGGGCGAATGGGGCGAAATTCCTGCTGATTTTGGACGCAAATGAGCCCGGAGGAGTGGAGGAAGTGGAAAATTTGGCTCCGGCGATGCGTTGCGTTTACTTCTTTGGAGAGGAAGAAATGAATGGATTTCGTGGAAAGTGAGTGGGGCGATCAGGTCGTTGGTGTTTTTCAGAAGAAGGGTTCGTCGGGATGTTCTTCAAACTCCGTACAGGTTGCGGACAATGAGCCAGACCAGCATGATGCAACCATAGATGATCAGTGCGATCGGTGAGGTGAGCGTACGATAAAGTGGGTTCTTGCGGCGGGAGAGGAATGCGAGTGCGACGACGAGGAGGATAGCGAAGGGCAGAAAATAGTTGTAGTGCCAGGCCGTTAGGGGATGGCCGTGCAGGAGGGCGAAAAGGGCGCGTTGCGTGCCGCAGGCGGGGCAGGAGAGACCAGTGAATTGGTGGAATAGGCAGGGGATGCCCCACGGGAGTCCGGAGAGATTGCCCCAAAGCCAAAGGACAAAGAGGACGAAGAGAACAAAAAGAAGTGTGCGACGGCGCGACATGTGGAGGGAATAAGTGGGGTGTAGATGAAAAGTGGAAGAGAAACGGGGATTTCTCTTCCACTTTTGTTTTGAAAAAGGCGAACCGTCTGAGGGCAGACGCGGCGTGTCGAGCCATCGTCGTTTTTGACGGATGTAGTGGACCTTTTTGTTACGCGATTAGCGGACGAAATGCGATTGAGCAGGTGTTAATACGCATTTCGCATGGTAACTAGTGAGGTGACGGCTTAGACTTGGCCATGCATCATAATGGCGTTCATCATGATTTGGTAGTTCTTGTTGCGCGTATCGTCCATGATGAGGAACCAGTCGATGAGGCTCCAGATGCCGCAACCACCACCCGTGAGGAGCTTGCCGATTCCCAGACCGGTATCTCCGATGTAGAAGCGATCAATACCCAAACCACCTGTGAAAATAGAGAGAATGAGGGCTGTCGTCGGATCTTTGAGCTGCGAAGTGTACATCAATAAGGAGTCGTCAAGCTCCGTTATGCGGTTACGCAGATCGGCGAGCTGTGCGGCGGTGAAAAACTTCGCGTTGGTGGCGAGGAACATATTGATTTTATTTTGATCCATCGGTTAAGTGATTTATTTGTTTAATGATGGTGCAAAGATAAGCCCGTGTGCTTTAATGTGCAAAAAGAAAGAGACTTTTTCTTCGAATAAATAGTGGCTTGGGATCAAATTGTCAAGTGACGGCCCTGCAGGAGGCGGCTTTTGTACCCGAGATGCTGTTTGGGGATACGAAGGGCTGACGGGAAATAGGGGTTGGGTTTTTGAAAAAATGAAGTTGGTAGACGAAAATACTGAACCGGTCGGTCGCACTCCGAGTGCGGCCGACCGGTTTTGTCAGAAAGTGGAAGAAAACCCCTATTGCGGAGTCAATTTTTCGGCGAGGTAGCGCGCGGTGTAGCCGCGACCGGAGGCGACGAGGGCTTCGGGAGTGCCGGCAAAGACGAGGTCTCCACCACCGGCACCGCCTTCGGGACCGAGATCGATGACGTGGTCGGCCGTTTTTACGACATCAAGATTATGTTCAATCACAATCAACGTGTGACCGCGCTCAATCAAGGCGTTAAAGGCCGAGAGAAGGCGGTTGATGTCGTGGAGGTGAAGTCCCGTGGTGGGTTCGTCGAAGATGAAAAGCGTGGGGACGGCACGCTCCTGCGCGAGGTAGTAGGCCAGTTTCACGCGCTGGTTTTCGCCGCCCGAGAGGGTGGAGGACGACTGCCCGAGTTTGATATAGCCGAGTCCGACATCGCGGAGCGGGCGGAGGCGTTTGACGATCTTCTTCTTGCCGTGGGCTTCGAAAAAGTCGAGGGCTTGGTCGACCGTCATTTCGAGAATGTCGTAAATGTTTTGTCCCTCGAAACGCACGTCGAGCACCTCGTTCTTGAAGCGGCGACCGTGGCACGATTCGCATTCGAGTACGAGATCGGCCATGAACTGCATCTCCACTTTCACCGTGCCTTCACCCTTGCATTCCTCGCAGCGACCGCCGTCGGTGTTGAATGAGAAATACTTGGCGTCCATTTCCATTTGGCGCGCCAAGGGTTGTTCGGCCATGAGCTTGCGGATTTCGTCGAAGGCCTTGACGTAGGTGACGGGATTAGAGCGCGTGGAGCGGCCAATGGGGTTTTGGTCGATGAAATCTACGGCTTGAATGGCGTCGAGGTCGCCGGTGAGCTCGGCGTATTCGCCGGGGCGGTCGCCCGACTGGTCGAGCTGACGCAAAAGGGCCTTATAGAAGATGTCGCGCACAAGGGTGGATTTGCCCGAGCCCGACACCCCCGTCACGACGGTGAGTACGTTGAGCGGGAATTGCACGTCGATGCCGCGGAGATTGTTCTCGCGAGCACCGATGATGTCGATGTGGCGGTTCCACCGGCGGCGCGAGGTCGGTACGGGAATGGACTCGGCACCGGTGAGGAAGTTGAGCGTGTGGCTGCGTCCCACGGTGGCGCCGGCGTGGTGGGCGGCTCCTTCGGCCGGAACTTTGCCTTGCCACACCACTTCGCCGCCGAGTCGACCGGCTTCGGGACCGATGTCGATGAGATAGTCGGCGGCACGGATGATGTCTTCGTCGTGTTCGACGACGATGACGGTGTTGCCCACATCACGAAGTTGGCGCAAGACGCGAATGAGTCGGTCGGTGTCGCGAGAATGGAGCCCGATGGAGGGTTCGTCGAGGATGTAGAGACTGCCCACCAGGCTACTGCCGAGCGAGGTGGCGAGGTTGATGCGTTGGCTTTCGCCGCCCGAAAGCGAATTGCTGAGGCGGTCGAGTGTGAGATAGCCGAGTCCCACTTCGTTGAGGAAGCGGAGGCGGCTGCGGATCTCGACGAGCAGACGTTGGGCGACGGAAGCATCGTGTTCGGAGAGGGTGAGAGTGTCGAACCATCGGGCGAGATCGGCCACCGACATGCGTACGAGGTCGGCAATGGTGCGGTCGCCCACACGAACGTAGAGGGCTTCTGGGCGCAGGCGCGTGCCGTGACAAACGGGGCACTCGGCCTTGCCGCGATAGCGGGCGAGCATCACGCGGTTTTGAATCTTGTAGGCGCCTTGTTCGAGCGCGTGGAAGAAGCCATCGATGCACACATCGACATCGCCCTCCTCCCAAGCCATGCCGGGACCACCGTGCCAGAGCAGGTCGCGCTGGGCGGGTGTGAGTTTGTAGTAGGGTTCGAAGATGGGGAAGTCGTGGGCGGCGGCGCGGCGCATGAATTCCTGTTGCCACTGGCTGAGTTTCGCTCCGCGCCAGCACATCACAGCACCATCGTAGACCGAGAGCGAACGATTGGGGACGACAAGGTGCTCGTCGATGCCCACCACGCGGCCGAAACCTTCGCAGCGGGGACAGGCTCCCACGGGATTGTTGAACGAGAAAAGGTTGTCGCTCGGTTCCTCGAAGGTGATGCCGTCGGCCTCGAAGCGGGTGGAGAAGCGTTGTAGTGTGCGATCGGGATAGAAACGCAGGAGGCATTCGCCGTCGCCCTCGTAGAGGGCCGTTTCGACAGAGTCGGTGAGACGCGTCACGCCGTCTTTCGAACCGTCGACGGCCAGGCGATCGAGGAGAAGGAAGAGACGCCCTTCGGCCAAGGCCGCTTCGTGGCGCGCCACGGCGGCGGGGCTTTCGATGGCTTCGTCCATGCGCACCATGTCGCCGTCGAGATCCAAACGCGAAAGCCCCTGCTGGAGCAGCACTTCGATTTGCTCTTTGAACGTGCGCTCGTGGAGCAGGCGCAGGGGAGCGAGCACGGTGAAGCGCGTGCCGGCCGGCCGGCGCAGGGCGGCGGCGACAATGTCGTCGGCGCTGTGGCGACGCACCTCTTCGCCGCTCACCGGAGAGTAGGTATGTCCCACGCGGGCGAAGAGAAGACGGAGATATTCGTAGATCTCGGTGCTCGTGCCGACGGTGGAACGCGGGTTGTTCGTCTTGACTTTCTGTTCGATAGCGATGGCCGGAGGCAGTCCTTTGATGTAGTCGCACTCGGGCTTGTTCATGCGCCCGAGAAACTGGCGGGCGTAGGCCGAAAGGCTTTCGACATAGCGCCGCTGACCTTCGGCATAGAGGGTGTCGAAGGCCAATGAAGACTTTCCCGAACCGGAAAGGCCGGTGATGACGACAAATTGCTCGCGCGGAATCTCGACGTCGATGTTCTTGAGATTGTTGACGCGCGCGCCTTTGACGACGATGCTATGGTTCATGAAAATAGTTTATGCGATGTCTAAGAGTTCGATGCGGAAGATGAGGGTGCTGTGTCCCGGAATGTCGCGACCGGCACCTCGCTCACCGTAGCCGGCAGCGGCGGGAACGTAGAGCTCCCATACGTCGCCTATGTGCATGTTGACGAGTGCCACTTGCCAACCGGTGATGAGTTCGTTGACGCGGAAAGCCGGTGGAGTGCCGGTCCCGCGGCGAGAGGAGTCGAAGACCTGCCCATCGATGAGGCGTCCTTCGTAATGAACCGTGACCACCGAGCGCGGAGCGGGCGTGGCATTGTGGCGGCGCAGCGTGCGCTCGTCGGCATCGGCCGGCGGAGCAGGGGCCGTTTGCACCACCTTGTAGAGCACGCCGCAGCGCAACTCTTGTATGCCGGTGCGGCCGCGGAGATTGGCGAGAAAGTTTTCGTTCTCGGTTTTATAGGCGGCGAGGGCGGCCGCATTCATCTTTTTCTTGTGAGCCATGATGGGGAGGATCGATCAATCAGTGGCGGTGCTTCGCGCGAGCACTGCGGCGCACCACAAAACCACCGTAGGCGGCGATGATGAAGAAGCAAACGAGGGGCACGATGAAGCCGTAGGCCATGGAAGAGTGGTCGGCAATCAACCCCATGAGCAGAGGAGCCACGGCACCGCCGACGATGCCCATGATGAGGAGCGACGAGGCGATTTTGGTGCGGCGACCCAAACCGCGGAGGGCGAGGGCGAAGATGGTGGGGAACATGATGCTCTCGCAGAAATAGACGATGAGCAGCGCCGTGAAACCCACGCGGCCGGGAGAGGCCACGACGAGCATGGAGCAGTGGGCGGCGACGAGGGCAAGAATGGCCAAGAGGCGTTCGGCGCGGATGTATTGCATGATCCAACTGCCGAGCATGCGACCGACGAAGAAAAGCCCCATGCCGCAGACACCGAGGATGCGCCCGGCGTCGCCGCGATCGATACCGGCACTCTCCACAGCATAGTTGATGAAGAAACTGTTCACGCCGGTCTGTGCCGCCACGTAGACGAAAATGCCGACCCATCCGAAGAGGAAAGCACCGTTGCGGAGCAGCACATGGAGGTCGCTGTGATTGTGATCGCCCTCGGCTTCAAGTGCCGCTTCCTCGGCTTGGGTGAGTTCGTCCTCCTCGGGGGTGATTTCGGGCAGACGAACGCGCGAGAACAAGAGGGCGACGACCATGACCACGATGCCGATGAGCAGATAGGGCATGGAGATGTCGGGCGATTGGTTTTTGTCGTTGAAGAGGAAGTAACTACCGGTCACCGGGCCGATAATCCAACCCAAACCGTTGAAGGATTGCGAGAAATTGATGCGTTGTTCGCTGTGTTCGGGCTCGCCGAGCACGGTGACATAGGGGTTGGCGGAGGTTTCGAGGAAGGTGAGTCCGCACCCGATGATGAAGAGGCAGCCGAGGAAGAAGGGGAAGGTCATGATCTGCGCGCCGGGAATGAAGAGCAGCGCGCCGATGCCGTAGAGGACAAGGCCGAGCAGCACACCGGCGCGGTAGCCGAAGCGGCGAATGAAGGCGCCGGCCGGCAGCGCCATGAGGAAATAACCGCCGTAGACCACAACTTGGATGAAAGCCGATTCGGTTTTGGTGAGGTGCAGCGCGTCTTGGAAGTACTTGTTCAGCACATCGAGAATGCTGTGGGCGAAACCCCACAAAAAGAAAAGGGTGGTGACGAGGAGAAACGGGGTGAGGTAGTTGTGACCGTCACGCGTTCGTACTAAATTCATGAGTGTGGTTTTGAATAAGTTATTGAAGCAAAGGTAAGCATTCTTTGCCGATAATGTGAGCGAGGGTCGTTTTTTTCGCGTTCTCGTCGCACTTTGTCGCGGCGGATCGGGAGATAGAGCTTGAAAAAAGCGTATTTTTGCAGTGTTGATTTAGGGTAAATGATATGACAGCACAGCAGAAAAAAATCGTGGTGCTCACCGGCGCCGGTATGAGCGCCGAGAGTGGTTTTGCCACCTTTCGCGACAGCGGCGGACTTTGGGAAACGCATCCCGTGGAAAAGGTGGCCACGCCCGAGGGATGGCAGCGCGATCCGAATTTTGTCAATGAGTTTTACAACGGACTACGCCGGCAGTTGGTCGAAGCGCGCCCCAATCGGGGACATGAACTCCTGGCCGAACTGGAAAACGACTTCGATGTGCACATCGTCACGCAGAATGTGGACGATCTGCACGAGCGAGCCGGTTCTTCGCAGGTGTTGCACCTGCACGGCGAACTGATGAAAGCTTGTTCGTCGCGCGATCCGAACAACCCGTTCCACATCGTCACGCTTGCCCCTCCGCAGCTTGACATCTTGCCCGGACAAAAGGCCGGCGACGGGAGTTTGTTGCGCCCCTACATTGTGTGGTTTGGCGAATCGGTGCCCCTCATCGAGCGCGCCGCCGAGTGGGTGGCCGAAGCCGATGCGCTGGTGATCGTCGGTACCTCGCTGGTGGTCTATCCCGCCGCGGGATTGGTGCGCTGTGTTCGTCCCGGCACGCCGATCTTCCTCATCGATCCGCAGGAAGTGGAGGTGCCCGACGGACGAAAAGTGCACGTCATTCGCGCCAAAGCCTCCGAAGGTTTGGCACAATTGCGCGACGCGTTGGTGCAGTGTTGACTTTTGCGCGATTTCTCCCCCGTATTTCTCCGTTTTCTCCCTTATTTCTTTCAATTCACCCCCATTTTTATGTCGCAACCTTTGGACTCTTCAGCCCCCTCCTCCGCTTTCACCGACCGCGAACAGCACATTTTCCACCGCACACGCCTGCTGGTGGGTGATCGGGTGCTGCAACGCATCGGCGCCTTGCGTGTCATCCTCTTCGGTGTCGGCGGTGTGGGAAGTTGGTGCGCCGAGAGTTTGGTGCGATCGGGCGTGCGCCGGCTCACACTGGTCGATTCCGATCGGGTGAGCATCACGAATGTCAACCGCCAAATGCCCGCCACTGTGCCGACCGTGGGGCGTGTGAAAGTAGAGGTGGTGCGGGAGCGCCTGCTCAGCATCAATCCCGATGCCGAAATCTGCGCGGTGCAGGATATTTATTGTGCAGAAAATGCCGAGACCTTCGCGCTCGACACTTACGACGTGATCATCGACGCCATCGATTCGCTCGCCGAGAAGGCACACCTCATCTTGCGCGCCACGCAGACCGGGGCCTTGTTCGTCTCGTCGATGGGAGCGGCGCTGAAAATGGATCCCACGCGCGTGCAGATTGCCGAGTTCGGCAACGTTCGCGGCTGCCCGCTGGCCCGCGCCCTGCGCAACAAGTTCAAGCGCGCCAAGACTTGGCCGAAACGCAAGTTCCGTTGTGTGTTTTCTGACGAGGTACTGCCCAATCTTGGGGTCGACGACATCACCGAACCCGAACCAACGGTGGCCGAAAGCACCGACCACGAGGAGGGACGTGCCGACTTGCTCCATCATTCCTGGAACGACCGCAAAGCACAGATCAATGGTACGTTGTCGCACATCACTGCCATTTTCGGATTTACCCTCGCCGGCATCATCATCGACAAAATTTATCGGGAAGAAGAGCAGCGCACTGAAAAAAATAGTAACTAAAACCGCGTGGCAAACGATAAATTCGTATCTTTGCTCGCTGAATATCAATAAGAAAAAGATAACTCGCTCCGTAGTTTATGGAAAAACTCTCTTACGCCCTCGGCCTGATCATTGGCAACAACCTCAAAGGGATGAACATCGAAGGACTCATCACCGGTGAGTTCACCCGCGCCGTCGAACAAGTGCTCAACGGGGACAAACTCGAAATGACCGAAGTGCAAGCCCAAGGTCTCGTGCAGGAATTCCTGCGCGAACAGCAAGAAGCCGCAGGCAAGGCCGCACGCGAAGCCGGCGAAAACTTTCTCGCCGAAAACGCCAAGCGAGAAGGCGTGAAAGTCACCGAAACCGGTTTGCAGTACGAAGTGCTCACCCCGGCACTCGGCATCAAACCCACACCCACCGACACCGTTACCTGCCACTATGAGGGACGACTCATCGACGGCACCGTTTTCGACAGCAGCTATCGTCGAGGCGAACCCGCCAGCTTCCCCCTCCAGGGTGTCATCCGCGGGTGGACCGAGGGACTCCAACTCATGAGCATCGGATCGAAATTCCGCTTCTTCATTCCCTTCGATCTCGCTTACGGCGCACAAGGTGCCGGTGGTAGCATCCCTCCCTACGCCGCGCTCATCTTTGATGTCGAACTGATCGGTATCGAAGGCAAATAAATCCTCCCATTCCCCGAAACAAAAACAACGCAATGAATAAATTTATCCTCGGTGCACTCCTCGTGCCCATGACTTTCCTCGCCTCTTGCGGAGGTAAACAGGACAAAAAATCGTCGGTTAGCCTGTCTAACGACAACGACACCATCTCTTATGCTCTCGGTATGTCGCAGGCGCCCACGCCCGAAATGATCAAAGGCTACCTCATGCAGGCCGGTTCTGACTCGGCCTATGTGGATGCTTTCTTCAAGGGTATGAAGGACGGTATCAACGCCGGCGACGACAAAAAGGAAATGGCGTACCAGATGGGTATGCAAGCCGGTATGAACGTCAAGTCGCGTCTCTTCCCCCAAATCGAACAGCAGATCTTTGGCAAGGACTCCACCAAGCACCTCTCGGGCGCTATGTTCCTGGCCGGTATGCTCGACGGTAAAAACGGTGTGAGCGCAATCTTCGACAAGGGTGGCGTGGCCTACAATACGCAGACGGTGGGTCAGTTCCTCCAGTCTCGTGTAGCTGCCATGACGGCCAAAGCCAACGAGAAACTCTACGGCCCCATGAAGAAGAAGAACGAAGACTTCATCAAGAACATGGCCAAGCAGCCCGGTGTGAAATCCCTCCCCGGCGGTGTTTACTACAAGGAACTCACGCCCGGTACCGGTGCCACACCCACGCGCAACCAAATCGCTGAGGTCTCCTACGAAGGTAAACTCATTGGCGGCAAGACCTTCGATTCGTCGAACGGCAAGACCGTTGAGTTCCCCGTGGACGGTGTCATCCCCGGCTTCACGACTGTACTCACCAACATGAAGGTGGGCGCCGAATGGATTGTCTACATTCCCTGGGATCAAGCTTACGGTGCTCAAGGGAGCGGCCCCATCCCTCCCTACTCTGCGCTGACTTTCAAGATCAAGCTCGTCGCTGTGAAGAATGCTCCCGCAGCACCCAAAATGCCCCAAGGCGCACAGCCGCAGATGCCCGAGGGACAGGAAATGCCTGTACAGGTTCAGTAAGTGGTTCGGCGCTTCCGGTGTGGCTCTCCATGCCACACCGGAAGTGGCGGATTTTACTCATTCAGCTTATCATTCGTATTATGAAAATTCGTCATTTCGCTTTCACGGCGTTGGCGCTCTTCACGCTCAGCGCAGTTGCCGCTCCCAAAACTCCCAAGAAGCAAATCGCCTCTTGCGGAGGTAAACAGGACAAAAGATCGTCGGTTAGCCTGTCTAGCGACAACGACACTATTTCTTATGCCCTCGGTATGTCGCAGGCCCCCACGCCCGAAATGATCAAAGACTATCTCATGCAGGCCGGTTCTGACTCGGCCTACGTGGATGCTTTCTTCAAGGGAATGATGGACGGTATCAACGCCGGCGACGACAAAAAGGAAATGGCGTACCAGATGGGTATGCAAGCCGGTATGAATGTCAAGTCGCGTCTCTTCCTCCAAGTCGAACAGCAGATCTTTGGCAAGGACTCCACCAAGCACCTCTCGGGCGATATGTTTCTGGCCGGTATGCTCGATGGTAAAAACGGCGTGAGCGCACTCTTCGACAAGGGAGGCGTGGCCTACAATATGCAGACGGTGTATCCGTTCTTCCAGGCCCGTGTGGCAGCCATGACGGACAAGTTCAATGAGAAACTCTATGGTGACAGCAAGAAGAAGAACGAAGAGTTCATTAAGAACATGGCGAAGCAACCCGGTGTGAAAGCACTTCCCGGTGGGGTCTACTACAAGGAACTCAAGCCCGGTACCGGTGCCACACTCAAGCGCAACCAAATCGCTAAGGTCTCCTACGAAGGTAAACTCATCGGCGGTAATATTTTCGATTCATCGAACGGCAAGCCCGTTGAAATCCCCGTGGGCGGTGTCATCCCCGGCTTCACAACTGCACTCACCAACATGAAGGTGGGCGCCGAATGGATTGTCTACATTCCCTGGGATCAGGCTTACGGTGCTCAAGAGAGCGGTCCCATCCCCCCCTACTCGGCTTTGATCTTCAAGGTGAAGCTCGTGGGTGTGAAGAATGCCTCCCGCCGCTCCTCGCATGAATGGTAACCCCAAATGCCCGTTCAAGTTCAGCAATAAAACGCTGCAACGACCACCCGCTTTTCGGGACGATTGCACAACTATAGCCGACGCCTCCGATGCTGCTCTTGAGTAGCATCGGGAGTGTCGGATTTTATCACACACAACTCATTTTCGCATCATGAAAATTCGTCATTTCGCTTTCGCGGCGTTGGCGCTCTTCACGCTCAGCGCAGCTGCCGCTCCCAAAACTCCCAAGAAGAAAAAGACCACGCCCGCTGCCGTGAAGTCTGACCTCCCTGCCGGCAAGGCCGCCACGGGTACGCATTTCTCCTACGCCTACGGTGTAGCGCAGGTGCCCGACATGAAGGCTTATCTGCTCCAGACGCAAGGCATCGACTCCACGCAGTACCTTGCCCTCGGTCAGGCACTCGAAGGCCGATTCTCCGACGCTGAGATTGCCCGCTATCGTGCCATCGTCACCGGTGCCGACATCGCAGCGCAGGTCAAGGCCAACGTCGTGGTGCTCAACCGCACCTTCGGTGGCAGCGAGACGGCAAACTATGCCGACGCATCGCTCATTCTCAAAGGCATGTCCGACGGCATCGCCGGTCGCGCTTCCTTCTCGCCCGATTCGGCCAAGACCGTGGTGAACGATCAGCGCGACTATCAACTCAACGAGCGCCGCAAGGCCAATCTCGCCTATCTCGAGAACTACAAGAAGCAGAAGGGCGTCGTCGCGCTTCCCTCCGGTCTGCTCTACAAGGCCGTGCGCAAAGGCAACGGTGCCCTGCCCACCGACACTTCGACGGTAGAGGTGAACTACGAAGGCAAACTGATCGACGGCACGGTGTTCGACAGCAGCTACAAGCGCGGTGAAACCACCAGCTTCCCCCTCAACCAGGTCATTAAGGGTTGGCAAGAGGGGCTCAAGCACATGCCCGTGGGTTCCGAATACGAACTCGTCATCCCCTACACCTTGGCTTACGGTGAAGCGGGCACACGCGGCATTCCGCCCTTCGCCACGCTGATTTTCAAAGTCGAGCTCAAGAGCATCAAGAAGTAAATCGGAATTGCCGTCGCCCAGGCGACCGGTTCCGCTCTCCACAAGGGGTGTGCCTTTTTCGGGCACGCCCCTTTTTGGTGTCTGCGCCTCCTTTCGCTCAAATTGCCCACTCACCTGCCCCGGCGCACAAGCGACCGGGGCATTTTTTGTGGAGAGAACACCACGCCTTTTCGCGTTTTCTGTTCCCAACCTCTATTATGAAAAAGATAAAATCGTATCTTTGCCTATTATATGATAGGTTGAACTTATGTCGAAACGCACCATGGGCACGAAGTTGCCGCGAAAGTTAGCACAGTACATGCAGGTTGTGGGCGAACAAATCAAGCTTGCGCGTCTGCGCCGCAATCTCTCCGTGGCACAGGTGGCCGATCGCGCCACTTGTTCCACTTTGACCGTCTCTCGCATCGAAAAAGGAGTCCCCACCGTGTCCATCGGCATTTATTTGCGGGTGCTCTATGCCCTCCAGCTCGAGGCCGACATCCTCCATCTCGCCCAAGACGACGAACTCGGTCGGCGACTCCAGGACATCGCCCTCGTCAATCGGCGACGCGCCTCAAAAAAAGAATAGACTATGCGCAAACTGCTGGTATATGCCGACTTGCATTGGCTGCACACCCCGGCTCTTGTCGGAGAACTGAGCTACGAATCGCTTCGCGGCGCAGACAGTTATGGGTTTTCCTTTGCTCCAACATGGCTGCAAACGCAGCGTGATCTATTTTTGAGTGCCGATCTCAATAATTACACCGGCATGCAATACACTGCCGCCGACCGCGATATTTTCGGATGCTTCTCCGACGCACTGCCCGACCGATGGGGACGCACGCTGTTGAATCGCAGAGAACAGCTCCAAGCCCAAGAACAGCGGCGACCGCTGCGTCGACTTTCCTCCTTCGATTACCTTCTGGGCATCGACGATTATTCGCGTATGGGGGCTTTCCGCTTCAAAGAGACGCCCGATTCGGATTTTATCAACAGCGATCCCATGCTCAAAATCCCGCCCCTGACCGACATTCGAACTTTGCAGGCGGCGGGCAGTGCCATCGAACAAAGTGAAGCTCACAATGCGTTGCCCGAAAAAAAATGGATCGCGCAGCTTATTCAACCCGGCACCTCGTTGGGAGGAGCGCGTCCCAAAGCCAGTGTCACAGACCTTGACGGCGCATTGTGCGTGGCCAAGTTTCCTTCGCGGAGCGACGATTATGATGTCGAATTGTGGGAGCACCTTTGCCATTTGCTCGCCCGAAAGGCTGGAATCGAGGTGGCCGACACCAAGGTGCTCAAAGCCATCGGGCCCTACCACACTTTGATCTCTCGGCGCTTCGATCGAACCACCGATGGAAGGCACATTCATTTTGCTTCGGCCATGACACTGCTCGGGTTACAGGACGGAAACAACGCCGCCGACGGCCATGGTTATTTAGATCTGGTCGATTTTATTGTCCAGCATTGCACAGCCGTCGAAAGCAACCTTCGCGAACTCTATCGTCGCGTCGCATTCTACATTTGCGTCGGCAACAGCGACGATCACTTCCGCAACCACGGTTTCTTGCTCACGCCCAAGGGGTGGACATTCTCACCCGCCTACGACATCAATCCTACCCTCAATCCTGCCCAAAGTTTGCTCATCACTTCCGTTTCCAATCAAGCTGCTTTCTCACAACTCCGAGCGGCTGCGAAGGACTACCTGTTGACTCGAGAAACAGCCGATGCCATTTTGGCCGAAGTGCAGGCCGCGCTGCAGGATTGGCCCACTCTGGCCACACATATCGGCATTCCGCGAAGAGAGATTGCGCAGTTCGCCGACCGTTGGTCGTTGGCACAAACGCTTTGATCGGGAGAACGCACGCAGAGGCGCACTTCTGGTTTTTGTGAGTGCGTGGCTTGTCTACTCAGTCCGGGTGGTTATCCCATTCAACTCATATTATGAATCGGAAAATATGCGTGTTTTGTGTATTATATGATAGGTTGAGTGCTTCGCACGCGAGCTAATGATTGCCCACGCCCGAAATCGGAAGACTCCCCCGCAAAGACAAACAGCTCAGCACGTGACGAATCGACGTGCTGAGCTGTTTTTGTTCGGGCGGGGAGGAAATCGCCTGTCCGAGGGAGATATTTCGACTGCTTTGGTCAAACGATTGCAGTGTTTGAGGAAATCCATTGGGGGAAGTGGCGCGGTGCCGTCCGTGTGTCGTCGCACTTTTCGGGCATCGCGAGCGTGCGAATGGGGGATTAGAGTTGTCCGCTCTCCACCATGCGCACCACGCGTTCCGTGTAGCGGTCGTCGCCCTCCGGATCGTAGTGTTTGTTCAGGTTCAGCCCGAAGAAGAACGAGATGCCCTGATAGAGGTTCGCCTTAAACGCCCCCACAAAAGCTTTGGCAATCTGGTAGCCCGTTTGGTTCGTTTCGCGGTCGATGAGTTTCACCAGCAGGCGGCCCTGCGAGCGCGATAAGCGGTTGAGCATCGGGGTGTATTCTTTTTTCAAACCGGCCTCTACCGCATCGATGTGCGCCTGGCGTTCTTTTTTCGTCGGCAGCGTCTGGATGTAGTCGTAGGTCTCGACGATCGTGGCCCGCGCCATTTTTGCCAAAGGCAAGAGCAACTTCACGTTTTGCACCAAACGAGAATAGTTTTGTCGTTCCTTTTCATTGGCGAAGTCCAATGGCGGGTATTTGTAGATCGCGGGAAAGATCACGGCCGGGATGCTGTCGCCTTTATACCACGATTTCCCCACCTCGATGCTGATGGGCATCGCCGGCGCCTCGCCATTGTCTGCTTTGGGCAGATCGGTGGGAATGCTGTCCTTCTGTGCGGAGATCGAAAGGGCAACGAAGGAGAAAACGAAAAGCAAGAAGAGTCTGATCAAGCGTGACATAACCGAGAAATTGGGAAACTATTGCAGCGAAATTACGAACTTCTCTCCACATGCCGTCGCGAGCAGCGACAATAAATCTCAAAAGTCTTTCGTGCGTCTCTTCGTTCCCCGTGCACTGCGAGCTTACGGCTTCGTTTTTCGCCTCGCCCAGCCCCTTTGCCCGTGCGAGCCCAAGCGGCTGTGTGCACACGGTAAAGGATCATGGGGTCAGCGCACCACTTTGCGACCGCCCACGATGTAGATGCCGCCGCGTGCGGGGAGCGCTTCGAGGCGACGACCGCCGAGCGTGTAGACGGCTTCGTCAGCCGGCGCACTCACTGCCGTTTGCACGCCCGTTGTCGTCCACTGGCCATATTTTACTTTCATCTTCCCTTGGAAGGGAACAGTGAAGTCGAGGGCAAAGTTCAGGCTGTCGGCCGTGAAATAGCCATCGGCCTCCATATCGAGCGAAGACATGAGCGAGGACATCCAAAAGAAGTAGCCCGGCAGATCGCCGCGCGTGAGTTTGGCTTTCCCCTTGCCGCTGAAACGCTGCTTGTCGCCGTCGGGAGTCACGGTGAGGTCGCTGAGTTTGATATGGCCGACAGGCGTACTGGTGCCCCCGACCTTGAAGATGAAGTTGCGCAGTTCGAGATCCACCTTCCCGTCGTGCTCCGTGAGATAAACGGTGGCGGTGATCGGAGCGGTGGTTCCTGTTTTTCCACCCAGATCCACCACGAGGTTGTCAGTGTAGGTGTGGGTTTGCGCGCCGGCGCTCAGCCCCAGCAAGGCCGCGAAAATAAGTAGTAGAAAATGTTTCATGTGTTGGAATGAATTGGGAAGTCTAAAAAGCGTTCCTTCCGACCGCGACAATGGGTGCACCCCTCGCCATAAGGGGCGGAGAAACGGAATAGCAAAAAGTTGAAGATGGGTACACTGCAAAAATACGATTTTCCGCTGAATCCGGCCTTCACTTTTACGAGAGTAGATTGTGCGATTTTTCTTTTTGTGCGCTTCATCGGTCGTGAAACGGCGACGGTACCGATAGTTGGGGACCATCGGTGCCGTTCTGCTGTTGGAATGATGCCGCTCGATGCGGCGGAGCGGCTGTCGCTGTGGGCAGGTCGTTGGGTCAACGCACCACTTTGCGGCCGCCCACGATGTAAACGCCTCCGCGGGCAGGAAGGGCTTGGAGGCGGCGACCGTCGAGCGTGTAGACCGCGGCAGTCTGCGCGTCATTCACTGCGGTGCGCAGCCCCGTCACGGCCCAGTTGCCGAAGCGTACCTTCATTGCCACCGGCATGCGCGGCACTTGGAAGTCGAGGGCGAAATTGAGGCTGTCGGCCGTGACATAACCCTCGGCTTTCATATCGACGGATTTCGCAAAACTGGCCATCCAAAACGCAATGCCCGGCAGGGTACCCGGGGTGAGGGTGGCTTTGCCCGTACCTTTGAACGACTTTTTCTCGCCTTCGTCCGTGAGGGGCAGGTTGCTGAGTTTGATGTTGCCGATGCCGAGAGGATCGCCGCTGCTGGCTTTGAAAACGAAGTTGCGCAATTCGAGATCCACCTTACCGTCGTGCTCGGTGAGGTAGACCGTCGCGGTGAGGGGTTCGGTGGTGCCCGATTTTCCGCCGAGCTCCACCGTGAGCTTGTCGGTGAATGTACGTGTTTGTGCGCCGGCGCTCAGGCTCAGCAGGGCAGTGAGAACGAGAAGTAGAAATTGCTTCATGTGTTGGAGTGATTTGGGGGTGAAAATAGATAGATCGGTCGACCGATGCCGCGGGCGAAGCACGGAGGCGGCCGCTGCGACCGCAATGGGCAAAGTGCGGATCGATTTCTGCGAATTTACGGTTTTTCCTGAATTGTGCCTCTCCTTTTTCTTCGTTTTTTGAATGTGGCTTTGACATCAGACGCGTTTTCTGTGTAAAAATGATTCAGTGTGTCTGTTTTTCGAAAAGTGAACTTGACAAATGGTTGTTTTTACTCGGAGGATGCGATCCTTTTCGCGCGTCCGGCAGCGTTCCAACGTGTTTTTCCCTCGCGCGCGCACGCGCGTCCAGCGTTTTCTTGCTTTTTCCCTTCACCTCTTCACCTGGCGGTCACAACTACTTGTTGTACAGTGGGTTAAGTGTGAAGGTTTTTGATTTGTATTATACTGTTAATGAGTTCGGCAAGTGCTTGTGATTCAGTTTGTTGTGGGTGAAGGAGCGTGCTTCGCAAGCCTTCACCCTTTCCTTCACTCCTTTCTCGCAGGGAGCGTTTTGCTCAATCGCTGCTCCATGGCGGAGGAGCAAAGCCGCGAAATGCGGTGAAGGTAAATCCGCAAAAGCCTTCACACTTTATGCGCTGAGAATGAATGAACTGCGCCCTACGGGTGAAGAGGTGAAGGCAAAAAAAGAAAAGCTGCTGACGTACGCGTGTACGCGCGCGCGTTGGCCGCAGGTTGTGAAGGGGCGTGAGGCGGTGTGCCGCCGACGAAGAAAAACAAGCGGAGTTTTGATCGAAAACGGGGAACTGTCGGAGAAAAGGCGCGGGACGTTTTCGATCGTTGGGCGGAAGGGAGTGGGGCGGTCGTTTGACGAAGCGGAGTACACCGGCGCGTATTCGTTGAGCGTTTTCCCGCGCTAAGCAGCGGAAACTGGTGCGCGGCGCAATAGCGCCGAACGAGGAACGCGCATTGTGTAGAAAATTGTAACTTCGCAGCAGTAAAAAATCGTTTGTTTGAAAATAGCGCATGAAAGATTCTCCCTCCGCTGACACCACGGTGTCGAATGCAACACCGCGTGCCGAAAAGCGCACGAATTCCGTTCCCCTCACCGCTCACCTCAGTCTGATCGGCGCCGCCACCTTTTGGGGCTTGATGTCTCCGCTCGGCAAGGACGCGATGACCCACGGGTTCGACGGCATCGACATGGTGTCGTTTCGTGTGGCGGGTGGTGCACTGCTCTTTTGGATAGCCTCCTTGTTCGTGCCGCGCGAAGCTATTTCGCGGCGTGACATCCTGTGGCTCTGCGTGGCCGCGGTGTTTGGGCTGGTGGGCAACCAATGTTGTTTCACGGTGGGACTGAGTCTCACCTCGCCCATCAATGCCGGGATTGCCACCACGTCGATGCCGATTTTCGCCCTCGTGCTTTCGGCCTTGGTGTTGCGCGAACCCGTGACGTGGCGCAAGGCCGTCGGGGTGGCGTTGGGCTGCATGGGGGCGCTGCTCTTGGTGTGGTCGAGTGCGCGTGCCGCCGGGGCGAGCGTCGGGACGGGCAATTTGCGCGGTGACCTGCTGTGTCTGGCGGCGCAATTCTCCTATTCCATCTATCTCACTGTCTTCGGCCGATTGGCGAAGCGCTATTCGGTGGTGACGGTCAACAAGTGGATGTTCCTCTCGGCGACGTGCATCATTTGGCCCTTCACCGGTGCGCATGTGCTGTCGACGCCGTGGGCGGAGGTACCGCTGAAAACCTATGCCGAGACGGCCTACGTGGTGGTGTGCGGCACGTTTGCGGCCTATCTGCTCATGATTCGCGGGCAACAGGTGTTGCGCCCCACGGTGGTGAGCATGTACAACTATGTGCAGCCCATTGTGGCGGCTTTGGTGAGCATTCTGCTCGGCCTGGCGGTGCTGACCTTGACGCACGCGGTGGCCGCGGCGCTGATCTTCACGGGCGTGGCGATGGTGACGCTCTCTAAATCGCGGCGCGACCTGAACCGAGCTGCAGCAGAGGGCACATCGACCGACGCGGCGGCGGAGAAGGAATAGGAGCGCCACGACTCGACGGGAGCCTTGGCGGAAAACAAGCGGAGCGGTGGGGGCTTCGATTGACTTGTTGAGTTCCCGGGGAGTTTTTGTGCTTGGGGGAGATTAAGTTTTTTTGTATTAGCTCTTGTGTGGGTTGGTATGTTTTAGTATCTTTGCAGGGTATTTTAATTCGTCTTTTATGAAAAAGAATTTCCTCTTCTTCAAGAAGTCTCTTTTCCTGACGGCTTTGCTCTGCCTTGGAATTATTCGTTCCGCCGCGCAAGATGCGGCGCCAACGGTGGAAAGTGGGTGGCGTGCAGAACTGGGACTGTTTTACGCCGGTGTCAGCTACGAGCAACGTGTTGCTTCACGGTTTAGTTTGGTAGGGCATTTTGACCTTCACCCCGAATGGGGAAGAAAGGTTTATGACAATCCGAACATGAAATTTGGTGGCTTCGTCCCGACGTTTCAATTGGAAGGACGCTGGTATTATTCCGGGGTACGTCCCGGAAATGCCGGTGGATACTTGGCATTGCGTTCAGACCTTGCCTGGAACAATGCTCGTTTGTTCGGTGCAGCGAAATATGACGACTACTATGTGGTTTCCTGCAGCTTAAATGCCGGTTGGGGGTACAACCTTCGTTTGGGCAAGCAATGGACCGCTTTCTCGTATATTGGACTCGGTTTGCCAAAGTGGAAATTCTATCGCTCTCCCATTGTCGACGGGTGGGAGCGTGGGCGCAATTTGAATTTAGTGCTTGATCTCGGCATCGGCTATCGGCTGTGAACTTTCTTGTTGCCGAAGTGCCGCTGCGCTAATCTCGCTTCGGCATACCGCGACACGCCAACATGCTTTGCCGGCAATGTAGTTATGCACCGGCGCCGTAAAAAAGTCCGACGTTTGCTGCTGTGAACGTCGGACTTTTTGTTGGAGGTCAGACTACGCCCTTCTTCTGTCTCATTTGGGGGGGTGAGGAGTGCGAACAGGAGCATTGAGGGAGGGTAGGCTGAGGCTTGCGGTTTCGAGGGACTTATGGATGCTTCAAAGTGGATTATGGTTGGAAAATATTGAATGCTTTGCGCGCTGTTTTAGGTTGTCTTGAATCTTTTCTCTATCTTTGTGCCGAAGTTTAATTATCCCCCTTTCTGAAATCCCCTAAAAAGAACTTGTTTCATGAGATCCACCTCGTTTGTTCTGTCCGTCCTCTTTTGGATGGTAGGCCTGGCACTTTGCGCTGCGCCGCAGGTGACTTTGCGAGAACGCGCAAGTGCTTTCCCGCTAATCACCGAAAAAGACGCGTCTGAAATTGACGCGCCCTATGCGTGGCGGCTTCCGGTCGTTCCGCTCAGTTTGGACAACCGCGAGATTCGCAATTTTGCCAAATTCCCCCTCTTGCCTTCGCTCTCCGGAGGGATACTCACCGTGCGCGTTTTGATCGTCGGCGACACCGTTGCGGTGCACCGCGACCTCATGGACGATTTCGCCAAACGCTGCCGCACTACGCTGGGGCTTGGCGTACGCACCGCGCCGAAACTCTTCGGCATCAAGGGCATGCACGTCTACGGGGTGCAGAAAGACGGCAGTCGACAGGCGGTGGACGAACAAGTCACCTTGCACCTTCCGGGATTTGAGAAGGCCGAGAAGCCCCTTCACTACAAAGAGCAGACGGGGCAGCTCGTGCTGTGCGAATACTACGGTAGCCACAGGGGCGACCTCCTCTTGGATGCTGCCAATGCGCGTCCCGAAATCTTCGGTGAACTGTGTCCGGTGGTAGACTTCCATTTTCCTGTTGAGCTTCGACGAGCCTATGCTTGGCTTTTGCTCGAAATCGAATTGGAAGACGGCACCAAACTTTCCACTTCGTTGCAGCACTACGACGAACAAACGTCCATCCTTGACCATCCTGCCAGATCATGAAACTCATCCATTCCCTCTTTTCGCTCTCTCTCCTACTCGTCTTGGGCGGACTCCTTTGCATTACTGCCTGCCAAGACGATGCTGAACCGACGCAGCGCACGGGGCTCATCAGCACCGACTCGCTCATTCATGCGGCCGAGGTCTACGATGGCAAGGCATTCGAGCACGTTGTTTCCACAACGGCGACCGGCCTTCGTGTGAGCGAACCCCGACGTGTCGTCCCGATGTTGCCCCGACAGCTCCACGTTACGATGGACGGCAAGACCATATTTCGTCGTCACAGCCTTCCGTCGGTGTCGGCTTATTCTTTTCAGGTGCTGGCCGTCGGCGACACGATCTACCGACAAAAAGAAAGCGACGCACAGTTCAATGCTGATCTCGATGCGCTTTTCCACCAATCTATCGGCATTGCCCCTCGGCTCTTCGGGGTGAAGGAACTTTCGGTGGTCGGGATCGACAGCAAAGGAAAGCCACGCGACCTGGGCAACTACTCCTGTCCCTTGTTGCAGGGCAAGAGAAAGAACGTGAACTACCGCACAAGGGAGGGCATTTTCCACGAGCATTACGAAGCAGAACGCATCGATACGTTCAGCGTAAAAAGCAATTGGCTCTTAAAAACAAAGGCCGAGCCTTCTTTGTACGCGCCCTCGTTCCGCCTGTTGGTGTGGGAGCAGCCGGCCGAAGGTTGCACTAAGCTCCGCTTCACGCTGACACTCGTGGACGGCCGCAGCTTGGTTGCCGAAGTACCGCTGTACTAATCTCGTCTCGGCATGCCGCGACATGCCAACACGCCTCGCCGGAAAGCAATAAAGCACAGGCACAGTAAAGGTCCGATGTTCGCTGCTGCGAGCGTCGGACTTTTTGTTGGGGTTCGGTGCGAAAGGTGGGCTCTGGCAGGGGAGAAAGAATTTGCAAAGTCGCGTGCGACTGAAATAAATGTGACGTGCACAATACCCAAAAGTGGGTATTTAGCGATGTGAAACAGTGAGCACGGAAGAGAAGGGCGCGTGGACGGATGTCTTTTTTACCCTTTTATAGGTATTGTAGAAGTCGTGAAAATAAAGGAACTTTGCAGTGAGAAAATAACACTCGGGCTACCACCGTCACAGAGAAAGGCGGAAAGGGGCCACAACATAATGGTATAAAATAGAATATGAGAAAAGTATTTTCCCTCTTTCTGCTTCTGTTGCTCGCCTTCTTTACGGTTTCGAGCACGGTGTTGGCCGCTCCCGACGACCAGCCGGCACACATCGTGGGGCATGTGCGCAACTCCGCCACGGGCGAGTTCCTGCCCCACGTCTTGGTGACGGTGAAAGGCCACCACATTTCGGTGTCGACCGACGTGACGGGGCACTACATGCTCAAGAATCTACCTATCGGCGCCTTGCAGGTCGAAGTGGACGTGCCCGGTTTCGTACCGCAGGCGCACAAAGTGACCGCCACCCCCGATGCCACGCTGGTGTCGGACTTCGAACTCGTGCCGCAAGGGGTGACACTCGGCGATGTCGTGGTGTCGGCCACGCGCAATGTGACGAAACGGCGACTGGCCCCGACGCTGGTGAATGTGCTCGATGCCAAAATCTTTGACAACACGCAAAGTTCGTTCCTCTCGCAGGCGCTGAAGTTCCAACCCGGCGTGCGCGTGGAAGACAATTGCCAGAACTGCGGTTTCTCGCAAGTGCGCATCAACGGGCTCGACGGCCCCTACTCGCAGGTGCTTATCGACTCGCGCCCCGTGTTCAGTAGTTTGGCGGGTATCTACGGTTTGGAACAAATTCCGACCAACATGATCGAGCGCGTCGAAGTGATGCGCGGCGGCGGTTCGGCGCTCTTCGGTTCGTCGGCCATTGCCGGGGTGATCAATGTGATCACGAAAGATCCCACGGCTTCCTCGGCGGCGGTGTCGCATGAGATTCGCGGACTCGGCGGGCTGAACACGTTTGAGAACAACACCAACCTCAATGCCACCTATGTGACGGACGACAACCAGTTCGGCCTCACCTTCTTCGGGCAGCTGCACCACCGCTCGCCCTATGACCGCAACGGCGACGGCTATTCGGAAATGCCGAAGCTCGACGGGAACAACGTGGGCTTGCGCGGCTTTGCTCGCCTGAGCGAACTTTCGCGGTTGACAGCAGAGCTGCACAATACGCGCGAGTTCCGCCGCGGCGGCGATCTCTTCGACAATGAGCCCCACAATGCCCACATAGCCGAACAACTGCGTCACAACAACTTGACGGGAAGTTTGAGCTACAGCTTCATCTCCGACGACACCCGCCATCGCGTCAATGCCTTCGCTTCGTTCATGAAGGTGCAGCGCGAGAGTTACTACGGCGGCGGTGAAATGCTCGTGTCGGACTTCCTCGAAAAGGCCAAAACGTCTCCTCTCACTACAGAAGAGAGCAAAGAGATGAACAAGCGACTGGTGAGCTACGGCCGCACGAAGGGCTACACCGGCGTGCTCGGTGCGCAATATGCCTATGACTTTGCCCGCCTGCTCTTCATGCCCTCACAATTCACCGTGGGCGTGGAATACAACCACGACGATTTGGAGGACAAGAGCGGATTTCGCAAAAACTACCTCAAACAGAACGTGCACACCACTTCTGCTTATCTGCAAAACGAGTGGAAGACGGAACGATGGAGCTTCCTTGTGGGCGGCCGTTTGGACAAGCATTCGCTGCTCGACCACGCCATTTTGAGTCCGCGTGCCAATGTGCGTTTCAACCCGACCCCCGATTGGGTGCTGCGCGCCAACTACAGCGCCGGATTCCGAGCTCCGCAAATCTTCGACGAGGACTTGCACGTGGCCAATGCCGGCGGTGATCTGATCTTGATCGAGAATGCAAAGAACCTCCACGAGGAGCGTTCGAACAGCTTCAGCCTTTCGGCCGACTGGTACACCCGCTTGGGCGGCGGCTGGCAGTTGAACCTCACGGCCGAGGCGTTCTACACCGAACTGCACGATGCCTTCAACCTCACGCAGGCGGAACGCGACGGTGTGATCGTGAAAACCCGCACCAACTCTTCGGGTGCGAAGGTGGTGGGCGCTAGCCTCGAAGGCCGTCTCACGCTGCCGAAGTATTGGGCGCTGCAGGCCGGCGTGACGTACCACCGCAGTCAGTGGAACGAAGTGCAGCAGTGGGACGAAAACGACGCCTACACCACGCGCCGCATCTATCGCACGCCCGATGTGTACGGTTATTTCGTTTCGACCTTCACGCCGATGAAGCACCTCGACATCTCGCTCACGGGCAATCTCACCGGCTCGATGTTGGCCGGCCACCTGATTCCGACCGACTACGCCAAGGATGCCAACGGCGAGGATGACTTGACGAAGCCCACGGGCTTGACCGAATATGAAGGTCGCCCCTCGGCCACGGTGCGCCACGACCGCGTGATGAGCGGCGAGGGACAGGACAATGTGACGGTGCTCGGTCCGCGCACGTTCAAGACGCCCGTCTTCTTCGAATGCGGACTCAAGGTGCAATACACCTTACCAATTCGCAGCTACTACAAAGCGCAAGTCTACGCCGGGGTGCAAAACCTCTTCGATGCCTATCAAGATGACTTCGACCGCGGCCATCCCCGCGATTCGGCTTACATCTACGGCCCGATGGCTCCCCGCAGTTACTTTGCCGGGATGCGTTTGTCGTTTTGATTGCCCGGCCGATGGTTGTATCACAGGGTTATATTGTTGACCGACGACAACGCGCGTTGCCTTTGCCGAAAAGGTGACTCATGAAGAAGGCGCATGCTTCCGTGAGGGAAGGGTGCGCCTTTGTCGTGCGGGGGCATTTTTGCGTGCTTGCCCTTGCGTGCTCGCCCGAAAGTGCATAACTTCGCGCAAAGACCCGCACGGGCGGGTTGCGACAACAAGACGAACACGATGAAAAAAATACTCTTTCTCCATGGTTTTGCCTCGAGTGGGCACAACGGCACGGCGATCATGCTGCGCGACCAACTCTATGCCGACGACGTGACGGTGGTGGCACCTGACATCCCCGTCATGCCGGCTGAGGCGATGCCGTTTCTCCGACAACTGGTGGCCGATGAAAAACCCGATCTCATTGTCACCGCGTCGATGGGCGGACTCTACGGCGAAATGTTGCGAGGCATTCCCCGCGTGCTCATCAATCCTGCTTTCTCCATGGCGAAGCGGCTGACGTTTGACGGCATGGGACATCGCGAATTTTACAACAAACGCGAGGACGGAGCCAAAGACTTCAAGGTGGATCGCACGATGATCGACCAATTCCGTGAGTTGGAAAAACAACTCTTCAAGGGCATCGACGCTGCCGAGAAGGCGCGCGTGTGGGGCTTGTTCGGAGAGCACGATAAGCGGGTGAATCACCAGAAGGATTTCGCCAAACACTATGGCAAGGAACATTTGGTGGTGTTCGACGGGGAGCACTCGTTGAACGGCGCGGTGGTTTCGGCCGTGGTGCTCCCACTGGTGCGCCGGCTGTTGGAGCTGCCCGCGCATTAAAAGGGAAGGGAACGACGAAAGTTCCCCATTTTTTCGAATTTCACGGGAGCTTTTCCGCCTTTTCCCCCGATGTGTAGCGCGTCATCGCGCAGGATCTCGAACCGACCTGCCGCCGGAGAAGAAGAACGCCCGACCTTTCTTTGCGAAGGTCGGGCGTTCTTTTGTTATTCTGCCTGCATTTGCATACGAGGAGTATGCGAAATTGGTAATTTCGCAATTATATAGTGTCGAAAACGAGACAAAGGAAAATATTACGACGTAGAAAAACAAGTAAAACATTGGCGGATTGTCACGAAGTCTGTATTTTTGCAGTGGGCGTTGCGTTTCAAATTGAATATTCTGTGTATTCTTTGGGAATATGCCATCGCTCCGCTGTTTATCTTGCGGTTTTCTTAAATAAAAACACCCTAAACCATCGATACATGAGGAAATCAGCTCACCCGAAAGTGCTAGTCGGGAGTCTTCTGATGAGTGCGGCGCTGAGTTTTGCGCTCCCCGCAGCGGCTCAGCAGCCCACGACTCCCCAAGCCAACCAGCTCACGGGCATGGTCTTCAACAAACAAGGCGATCCGCTCGTGGGCGCCTATGTGCGAGTGAAGCAAGGCAAAAAGACCTGGACCGTTCAAACGGACGAGACCGGTAAGTATGTGATCAATCTCCCTGCCGGTCTGAGCACTGCGGGACTGAGCGTGGCCGTGTCCTACATCGGTATGCAACGCCAGGTGAAGGGAACGAAAGCCGGCGTGATGCACTACGATTTCATGCTCGAGGACAATTCCAAAAGCTTGGGCGAAGCGGTGGTCACGGGCTACGGCACGATCAGCACACGCGAGAAAACCAGCTCGATCACCTCGCTAAAAATGGACGAGATCCTCATGCCCGGCATGACAAGTCTCGAACAGGCACTCGAAGGGCGCGTGCCCGACATGGTGTTCATGCAGAACTCCGGTGAAGTCGGTGCGACGGCGCGCATGCGCATTCGCGGTACGTCGACCCTCATCGGCAATCGCGAACCGCTGTGGGTGCTCGACGGAATTCCCTTGTCGGATCCTGTCGATGTGACCAACGAACAGCTCAACGACCCCGACTACATTAACTACATCGGTAACGCTATTTCGGGACTCAACCCCCAAGACATCGAGCGTGTCGACGTGCTTAAAGATGCCGCCGCCACTGCACTCTACGGAACGCGTGCGGCCAACGGTGTGATTGTCGTGACAACAAAGAAAGGTGAGCCGGGACCGCCCCGCATCACCTACAATGCGCAGTTCAAATACACCGCCCGTCCGCGATATACCGACAGCAATATCAATCTGATGAACTCGCAGGAGCGCGTGCGCTTCGGACAAGACTTGGTGAACCTCCACTATGCATTCCCCAACCACATGACCATGGTGGGATATGAGGGGGCGTATCACCGCTACGTCACGGGACAGATCGATTATGACACCTTCGTGGCTGAGGCGCGTCAGGCCGAGACGGCCAACACGGATTGGTTCGGACTGTTGACCCACGATACGTTCAACCACAACCACACGATTTCGCTTTCGGGCGGAAGTGAGACCGCGCGCTACTATGCTTCGCTCGGCTACAACAAAGAAGAGGGTGTGCAGCTCCGTCATCGCAACGATCGCTACACGGCTTCGCTCAACATGCAGACGCGCATTGCCAAAGTGATCCAGGCCAATGTGCGACTCAACGCCAATGTGCAGAAGAAAGAGCAGCTCCCCGGCGAAATTGATCCGCTGGGCTACGCTTACGGCACCACCCGTGCGCTGCCCGCCTTCAACAACGACGGATCGTACTACTACTATCAGCGCCACGCCTACAACGTGGGCACCGACAAGGACGGACAATATAAATATCGCTACAATATTCTCAACGAGATCGACAACACGGAGAAAAACTACTCCTCGAACGGCATCATGGCTGCGCTCGATCTCACCTATCGCTTCCGTCAACTCCTCGATTTCACCCTCACCACTTCCTATCAGCGCAACACGAGCGACAACGACACGTGGTTTGGCGAGAAATCGAACTACGTAGCGCAGCTCCGCAACAGTGAATACGGTGTGGATCCCATCCCCGGACAGTACGGAAAGAGCGATTTGCCCTACGGTGGGGTGTATAATTCGGGACGCAACGTGAGCGAAAACTTTACCTTGCGCGCACAGGCCAACTTGCGTCATGCCCTCGGAGCGGACAAGAAACACCTGGTGAGCGCCTCGCTGGGTTACGAAATGAACACGTCGAACACCGACGGGTTTAGCACCAACACGCGCGGTTTCTATAAAGATCGCGGACTGAAATATGTGAACATGACGGCCGAGGAGGTGCAGAAGTTCCCCTACTACGCGAAGTGGTTGGCGAGCAACACCCCTTCGATCAAGGCCGACAAAACGCATCGTCTCAGCGGCTACGCCATCCTTTCCTATTCTTACGGCAGTCTCTTGTCGCTCAGCGCCAACACGCGTTTCGATGCGTCGAACAAGTTCGGTTCGCGCAGCAACGAGAAGTTCTTGCCCGTGTGGTCGGCTTCGGGAATGCTCAACCTCAAAGAGTTGGCACTCCGCCGCTATGACGTGGTGAGTGACCTGCGTTTCCGCACCTCCTACGGTAAGACGGGCAACATGGTCGACAACCAGACGCCCAACCTGCTTCTCCGACAGGAAAGTGTCGACACGTACTACGGCGAGAACGTGGCACGCGTCTTTGCACTCCCCAACCCCAATCTGCGTTGGGAGCAAACTGACCAATTCAATGCCGGTTTTGACCTTGCGCTCTTCGACTATCGCGTGTCGCTCGGCGTCGAAGCTTACTACAAACACACGCACGACGCCTTCAACAATACCCCGGTTTCGTCGGTCAACGGGGTGGACAACTACGTGATGAACGGCAGCGACCTCTACAACAAGGGCTTCAGCATCAACCTCACGGCCTATCCCATCAAAACGCGCGACTGGTCGTGGATGATTTCGTCGAACTACTCGGTGGTGCACAACCGCATTGAAACGAAATCCATCAATGACTACACGCTCAACGACTATCTCAACGGTACGGCGGTGATCGACGGACAGAGCATCGGCACCTTCTACAGCTATCGCTTCCTCGGACTCGATCCGACCAACGGACTGCCGCTCTTCGACGACTACAAGGATCGCCAGCATCTGCTCGAGGGAAAAACGCTCGACCGCATCATGCAGCTCCTCATGGCACGCAGCGGAAGTCGCGAACCCAATCTCAGCGGATCGTTCTACACCACCGTGCGCTACAAACAACTCTCGTTGGCTGCCAGCTTCAACTATGCACTCGGCAACAAGATCCGTAAATTCGCGCTCTATAAGGATATTCTCGACGGCGTTTCGTCGGAAAACAATGTGCGCAAGGAGTTTGTGGACCGTTGGCGCCGACCCGGCGATGAGCGCCATACGGACTATCCCTCGCTCATCAGCCCCAGCGATCCGGAGTACCAGCGCAATCGCTACCACTGGAGCAACTCGTCGAACAGCGAACTCAAAGGCTTCAAATCTTTCGCCGATAACTATTGGTCGATGTACGACAACGCCGACGTGCGCGTGGTGTCGGGAAGCTATCTCCGCCTGTCGAACGTCACGTTCCGCTACCAGTTCTCGCAGCGCCAACTCAAGAAAATGCCTTTCTCCAACCTCGCGCTCGACTTCTCGGTGACGAATATCTTCACCCTCAAGTCGTCGGAACTCAAAGGACAGGATCCCACGCAAAACGGTTTCTCGATCCAAACAGCACTCTCGCTCCGTCCGTCCTACACACTTGGTTTACGCATCACCTTCTAATTCGCCACACCTCATGAAACAGTATATCTTTTCTCTCGGTCTCGGCCTGCTCGCGCTCACCACGGTGAGCTGCGACGACTTCCTCGACCAATACTCGCAAGATCTCGTGGTGGCGAAAAGCGTCACCGATCTCAACGAACTGCTCGTCGGCGACGTTTATCTTCGCAGCCACGAAGTCAATAAAGGCATGAATGCCGGCGTTTATGGTTTCGTCAATGCACTCGACGACGACATCAACACCACCGGCACCTCGCAGCAGGGCAACATCGCCAACACGGCGTGGACAAACACGCTGGCACCCCTCTACGGTTACTTCACTTGGCAACAAGATGTGCGCTATAATTATGGTGCCACCAACAAGGCGGGCGACGATGCGACGTGGAAAACGCTCTACTCGCGCATCAGTCACGCCAACAACATCATCGACATTGTCGACGAAATGCCGCACGCCACCAAAGAGGACGAAGCACTCTATCACCGGGTGAAGGGCGAAGCACACTTTGCGCGCGCCCAGTTCTATTTGGCGCTCGCCAATCTCTACGGAAAAGCCTATCGTCCTGATTCGGCCGCGACCGATCTCTGCGTGCCCCTCAAGCTCACACCGCATGTGGAGCACGACAAGGACAAACCGACCCAGTTCGAACGTGCTACCACAGGACAAGTTTATGCGCAGATCGTTGCCGACTTGAACTTGGCGGTCGAACAGCTCACCCTTTCGCCCCAACCTGATCGCTATCGTTTGCACCGGGCGTCGGCCGAAGCCGCGGGTGTTTTGCTCAGCCGCACCTTGTTGTACATGCAGCGTTGGACCGAGGCGGAGCAAGCCGCACGCCGCGTGGTGGAAAGTCCGCGCGTGAAACTGGCAGCACTCACCGATTTCCAGATGGGTAAGCCCTTCCTCACCCGCAACAACCCCGAAGTTCTCTTCTCGCAAGGTGCCAACTATGTGGCCGCGCAAGACAAAGGTACGTCGCTCACCGGTGCACCGGGAGATTTCTGCGTCACGCGCGATTTGTATGACTCCTACGTCGACACCGACGTGCGCAAACAAGTCTTTTTCTCCGTCAACGGCCTGTCCGATAGTATCTCGCTCTCCAATAAATATGAGCGTGTCACGGGCGAGAACCACATCTCCGACGGTTTCTTGCTGCGTGCATCGGAGGCTTACCTGAACTTGGCCGAAGCACAGGCCATGCAGGGCAAAGATGCTGAGGCGTCTGCCACGTTGGCCCGCTTGCAGCAGCGACGCATCGCCGACTACACGCCCACGCCGCTCACCGGAGCGGCACTGGTCGAGGAGATCCGTGCCGAACGTCGCCGCGAATTCTGTTTTGAAGGACAACGCTGGTTCGATCTGCGCCGCTATGCCGTGAATGCCACGCGTCCGCAGCAGAAAAGCATCGTGCACGTCTTCAATGCCTACTCCAATTCCAATGCTTTCCTGACCACGCACACCTTCGTGCTCCCCGCCGGCGATCCTGCGCACACGTTCTCCATCCCGCTCTCGGTCATCGAATTTGACAAGGTGCCCATGCCCAACAATATTCGTCCCAAGCGCGAAGAGGTGAAGCAGCCCAAACCGCTGCCCGTGCTCCCTGCCGACGACGAAGACAACCCCACGCCGAGCCCCGCTCCCTAATGCTGGCTCGACCTTCATCACTCATTTCCCCATTAAGCTACATCGTTCATGAAACAGCTCCTGCTTCTTCTCCTGCCGTTGCTTTTCTTCGCCTGCAAAAGCGAAGAGAGCATCACACCCGCTGTCACCTTTGAGCGCGATTTCCAAGTGGTAGACAATGCTGCCGACCCCGTACAGCATGCCCGCTACGAAATCTATAAAAAATATGGTGTCCCCGTCTATTTCAACGACACCGTGGCCGTGCACGGCGGCGCATCGCCTGCCGACAGTGCGTCGCGACGTTATGAAACGGTCGATCTCAATTGGACCTTCTTCGGCTACAGCCGAGGAGTCGAATATCGTTACAATTACCTCCGCACCCCCGAAGAGCAGCTCCGCGCCTTGCAATTCGTCGATGCCTATCTGGCCAAGATCAGCCGGCCCATGCGCCCCTTCTCCGTCCTGCTGGCCGACACCCTCACCGTCTCTTCGGCCAACAAGGTTGAGAAACCCGTCTACCACGTGGGTTTCCGCACCCTGGTGCTCGCACAGGTCAAAGACATCACCCAGCCTGATTCGGTCAAAGCCCAAATCGCCGAAATCGTCAACAGCATGGTCAGCGATCGCATCAAGGCCAACCGCGAACTCTGCGGAGAATTTGCCGATGTCAGCAGTCAAAAAGGATGGTATGACCTCGATTGGAAACGACTCAACGAAACCTCGCCTTGCCCCACCGTGATGGAGATGGGAAAGAAGAGCTACGTCCTTTCGGTCAATGCCCTTTATGATCAACCGCCCTACACACCTTTTGATCACGAAGACCTGGTGACGCTCTTGCTCAAGGACCTCGGCAGCGGAGCCCCCACCGTCGAAAGTGAGGACGAAGCCATCGAGATTCGCGACAAAATGCTCAATGAGATCGGTGCCTTCGGCTTCATCCGCGGTTGGAATCAAACCGGTTCATTCGCCCCCCGCGATGCCGACGAAGACCGCGAATACTTCATCAAGGCCATGCTTTGGTTGGGCGACGGCGGATTCCGTCAGCGCTACGGACATCTCCCGGTTGTCATGGCCAAGTACGAAATCCTGCGCCGCTTCGTCACCGGCGAACTCGGGGTGAACCTCGACTACAATCGTCTGAACGAACAATAACCGGGTGACCTCACCCATTCATCTCCCCATCGTTATGTCTATCTTCAAACCTCTCTGTTTCGCTCTCCTCTCCGCCGCAGCACTTTGCCTGACATCGTGCGGCGAGGACGAACCGAAAGCGACGCAATATAATCTCTCCGCGGTGCAACCCGGAGAGAACTTCACCGACCCCCGCGACAACAACGTCTACCGTACCGTGCGCATCGGCAATCAACTTTGGATGGCCGAAAATCTGCGCTACGCGCCCAACGGGTACAGCCTCGACGGAGCTTACACCTGGGACGAACGTCCCGTCGATCTCACCAAAATCGTGCCCGACGACGCCGCCATTATCGAGGTGATCGATCATCTCTTCCACGATCCGAAATACAACGGTTGGGAGGTCGATGGCACTCCCATCGCGCCCTGGGTCGAAGGTTTCCTCAAGCAGCTCAAGCGCGGACGCATGACCGTGGCCGAAGTGCGTGAGAACATCAAGTACCTCAACCCTGCCTTTGACGACACGCTCACCGTGCGACTCCTCAAATACGCCGAACTTCCTGAGGCCCGGCACAAAGCAGGACTGGCCAATTTCGAAAAGACCGAAAAAGAAAACGGCGGTTATGTGGCGAAAAACGGATTTCTCTATACCTTTGCGGAGGCACAACGCGTAGCACCCGAGGGATGGCGCCTGCCCACCGACGAGGATTGGAAACAGCTTGAACGTACACTCGGTTTGCCCGCTCGTGAGGTGGAGCGCAACGAGGCTTGGCGCGGCGAGGGACTCGCCACCTTGCTCAGCGTGGGAGGAAAAACCGGATTCGACGCCCGCCGCACCGGTGGCAACCTCTACCAGCGCGAGGCAGGCAACTTCTACGAGAACAAAGGCAAGGCCTGGTACTTCTGGACCGCCACCTCTACCATGTTGCAAGACTCCATTCCGGCTGCCTACGTCCGACTCTCCGATCATTTCACCACCAAAGTGTGGCGTGGCACCAGTCGAGTAGCCAACAACTACCGTCCCGTACTCTACAGCGTGCGTTGTGTCAAGGATCTCAAGTGAGACTCCTCGTGGCACATCGCCTCGGCCGATACTCGGAGCCGCCGATTTGCGTCGGTTTCGAGTATCTGCTGTTTTTCTTTTTCCGATAACTCCTTTTGAATAGACTATTTTCTATATGTCTCTCCGTCATCTCCTTTTTTCGCTCTGTCTTTCAGCAGGCGCGTTGGCTCCTTTGGGCGTCGTCGCACAACCCGAACCCAGCATGTACGGCGACCGCGTCAAAGCCGACGTAAAACTCAACTATGTCTACACGCTCGATGAGGCCCTGGCCCGTGCCCGCGCCGAGAAAAAGCCCATTTTCTTCAACTGCTTCGCCGACTGGGCCATTCCCTGCCACGGCATGAACAAATACGTCTTCTCCGATGCCGAGTTTGCCGACTACATGAACCGCAATTTCGTCAATCTCTACATCGACGTGAGCAAGCGCGCCAACGCAGCCGTCGCCAAGCGCTACGACATTCGTCGCTTTGCCCACTTCCTCGTGCTTGATGCCGACGGCAACATCCTCTTGCGCATTGTGGGCGGTAAGAAATTGCCCGAATTCAAAGAAGATGTCATGCGCGCCCTCTCGCCCAAAACTTCTCTCCCCGGACTCGAAGCCGCCTATAAGAAAGGTAAGCGCGACAAAAAGACGCTCCTCGCCTATCTCTATGATCTTAATCTGGCTGACTACAAAGAACAATTCGACAAGGTGGCGCAAGAATACGTGGCCACACTCAAACCCAAAGACTACTCCAAAGCCGAAAACTGGTTCGTCGTCTCCAAACTCATCACCGATCGCGAAAGTCCGCTTTACAAAAATCTGCTCGACAACAAAGAGGAGTTCGTGAAAAACAACGGACAGAAGGTCAATGATTTCGTCGAGAGTCTCTTCTACGCCGAAGCCGCCGGTTATGCCGCCGGTTCCACCCCCTACAACGCCGATGCCGTGCTCGGACTGCAAATCGATGCCCGCCGTGCCAACGTTCCCGACACCTCCGTCGTTTATGTTGCCTGCAAATTGGCGCAGTTGCGCGGAGAAAAGCGCATCGCCGAACTGCTTGACTACATGCGCGCCAAGGGTGATGCCTTCCGCTACGATCGCCCGTCCTACGAACTCACCTTCGATTTTCCCGACATGACGGCCGAACAGACGAAGCAAGTCGTGGCCTATCTCCGAGAAGCGGCAACCCGCAACCCCGGCGAAGCCGGCAAACGACTCGGGTTCCTCGCCGATCGACTCGAGAAGCACGACGGAGTGAACTTCGAGCAGCTCTCGCTCAAAGATGCCCTGGCCAAAGCTGCCAAGGAAGGCAAACAGGTCTTCGTGGACTGCTACACCAGTTGGTGTGGCCCCTGCAAGAAACTCGCTCGCGAAGTCTTCCCGCAGCCCGAAGTGGGCAAAGTGCTCAATGCCCGTTTCGTCAATCTCCAAATCGACATGGAAAAGGGAGAGGGACCGGCCGTGTCCAAACAGTTCGGCATCAATTCCTTCCCCACCATGCTCATCCTCAACCCCGACGGCACCAAAGTAGGCAGCATCGTGGGCTACTATCCCACCGAACGCCTGCTCGATGAGATCGCGAAAGTTCCCACTCGCTGATCTGCCTTCCCCTCCATTCACGCCGCTCCCCGTGTCGCTTCCGGCCCCACGGGGAGTGGCCGCTGTTTTTCTTTCAATCCATCTCTTATGCGCATCTTCCGCCTTCTCCTTCTGCTCATCGCCCTGCTGCCCCTCGCCGGCACTGCACAGCGTTTTCGTGCCGTCGTGCCCTATGTGGAGCAAAATGGCAAATTCATGGTCGATGTCACCGTCAACGGTACCCGAGGTCGCTTCCTCCTCGACACCGGTGCACCCTGTTGCGTGAGCTACTCCTTTGCTCGCCGTGCCCACATCACACTCGGTGAGGCACAAACCGGACAAGATTCCAACGGCCGCCCCGTCACAGCACGCATGGCTCAGCTCGATTCCCTTCGACTCGGCAGTGTCGACTTCCGCAATGTCGCCGCCATGTGCTGGCCCGAGGGCAGTCCCACCGAGCGCTTTGGTATTGACGGCATCCTGGGCTACAATCTCATGCAAATGGGCATTGTCAAACTCAGCCGCGCGACCCGCACCTTTGTCTTCACCACACTCACCGATAGCCTCGGACTCGATTTCTCGCACGCCACGCCCCTCCTGCCCGATCCCTACGTGCCCATGATCGAGGTGCGACTCGACAAAGCGGTGGTCGATACCGTCATGTTCGACCTCGGGGCACATGCTCTCTACGAACCCTCGGTGCGCAACTACGCGCGACTGTCGCAAGCCGGCAGCGCCTTCCGCACGCAGGCTTCGGCCATGGGTTCACTTTCCATGGGGGCTTCGGGCATCGAACCGCCCACACTCAAACACCGCGTCAAGGTGCCGCATCTCCGTCTGGCCGGTTTCGATTTTCGCAACGTCGCCGCTGTCACCACAGGCGGACACGATTCGCGCATTGGAGCGCGCTTGCTCGAATATGGCGATGTCGCCATCGACTTCCGCCGACGCACCTTCTATTTCCTCCCTCACGACGGCAAAACGTCGGCCGATGTTTATCTCGCCGATTGGGAAGTGATTCCCACCGCCACCCTCGATGGGAAAATCGTGGCCGGAGTGGTGTGGAACAAGGAATTGCCCATCCAACAAGGTGACCGCATCGTGGCGCTCAACGGGCAACGCTTCGACACCATCGACTTGGCAACGGCCACCACGCGCGGACTCCTCTCCTTGTCCGGCAACAAGGCCACCGTCACTTTCGTGAATGCCCGCACCGGACAGGAAGAAACCACCACTATGCGCCGTTATTGAATTTCCCCTCAGCGGCACGGAGCGCAGCGACGGTTTCGTCCCGTTCCTGCACCGATCAGATCTTCCACCGCGTCCCCATCGCTATTGGGGACGCGGTGTTTCGTTTGATCGGGCACCCAATTGCGCGCGACGGGGGCCCGGTCGGTGAGAAAATAGAGCTTATTTTTTATTCTAAAATAGAGGAGAGGATAGAATATTTTGTACCTTTGCGCCAACATTCAAATCCTTTCAATGAACACCTTGACACCCGTCTTAAATTCAACAGTATGAAACGTCTTCTCCCCCTATTCGCCTTACTCTTGCTGTTGTTCGCGTCTTGCAAACGCGAATTGACGCAGGCCGAACTCTTCGACGAGAACAAAAGTGGGGTAGTGCTCATTCTCAACAAGTACTACTACAAAATCAAACTTCCCAACGGCCAGTCCATGTTCTTTTCTGATTTGGACAAAGACGGAGATTTGGAGAACGTCACGCTCGACGTCAATGAGATCCGAAACAACTGTTCGTGGATGTCCGGCACCGGTTTCTTCGTCGACAACAACGGTACGATTATGACCAACCGCCACGTGGCACAACCCTCAATTGATGAAAACGACATCAAGGCCGGTTACAGAAACCTCCTTCACGCCGTACAGCAGTACTACGAGTATCAAAAGCAGCAACTCAGTGACCAGTTCGATGAGTTGGAAAAAAACAAAGAGCAGTATGCATACAATGAGGAGTATGACGATGTAGAGGAAGGATATTATTCGAACAACGCCCGTATTAGCGAAATCGAGCAAGAACAGAGCAAGCTGAAAAGCCAGTATGACCAATGCGATCA
>CAJPJR010000008.1 GCA_905369775.1 Prevotellaceae bacterium UBA1746 | reverse complement strand
CGATGTCGGCTCGTCACATCCTGGGGCTGGAGAAGGTCCCAAGGGTTGGGCTGTTCGCCCATTAAAGTGGCACGCGAGCTGGGTTCAGAACGTCGTGAGACAGTTCGGTCTCTATCTATCGTGGGCGCAGGAAATTTGCGTGGCTCTGACACTAGTACGAGAGGACCGTGTTGGACTGACCTCTGGTTTACCGGTTGTGGCGCCAGCCGCACCGCCGGGTAGCTAAGTCGGGATCGGATAAGCGCTGAAAGCATCTAAGTGCGAAGCCGGCCACAAGATTAGATTTCCTTATGAGGGTCGTTGTAGACGACAACGTTGATAGGGTGCAGGTGTAAAGACGGTGACGTCAAAGCCGAGCACTACTAATCGCCCGAAACTTTCCTTTCAGCGCAGCAGAATCTACTTAAAGCTGTCGCTTACTTTTGAAATGATCTACGAAAGGCGTAAGACATAGCGCTGTGCAAAGCATAAGCCTATGTGATGATGCGTGTTCAAGAGATATTTCCGGTGGTTATAGCGACGGGGTTCCACCTCTTCCCATTCCGAACAGAGAAGTTAAGCCCGACCGCGCCGATGGTACTGCACACCCGCGGGAGAGTAGGTCGCCGCCATTTTACAAGACAAGCCTCGAGACTCGAAAGAGACTCGGGGCTTTGTTGTGTTTAGACGGTTGGGGGGCAAGTGCGATGGGGGAGTAAAGGAGCATGTTGGGGAGAAGGGATTCTGCCGGGGGGGAGGAGGACGTTTCGGCATGCGTGAGCGGTGAGAAGCGTGGTTTTTGAGGGAAAATCTGCATTTCATTGAGGAGATTTTCTGCTGATCTTTCACTTCACGCACTGTTTTTGTCTTGTTTTTGAAAAGCAAACATGACATATTTGCGGTGTTTTCATCCTTTTCTTAGGTTCAGAACGAAATATGTGTGCTTCATATAAGAAAAGGGCGTCGACACTTTGCCGACGTCTGTTCTTTTTCGTACTTTTGTTTCGCAAGTCAGAGGTGCGCTGCATTAGTGAATAGCACGCAATGCAAGTTTTCCTCGGCTGCTATCGCAGAAGTCATACACAAATTCCTATATCAAACACATTTGATTCAATGGCAGCATTAGATCTCACAAAGTACGGCATCACGGGTACTACCGAAATCGTACACAATCCTTCTTACGAACAGCTCTTCGAAGAAGAAACCAAGGAAACCCTCGAAGGATACGAAAAGGGTCAAGTGACCGAACTCGGCGCTGTGAACGTGAAGACGGGTATCTACACCGGCCGTTCGCCCAAGGATAAGTTCATCGTTGTGGACGAGAACTCCAAGGACACCGTTTGGTGGACCACCGAAGGTTACAAGAACGACAACCACCCCATGTCTGAATCGACTTGGGCTGTTGTGAAGGATCTTGCCAAGAAGGAACTCTCGAACAAGCGTCTCTTCGTTGTCGATGCTTTCTGCGGCGCCAACAAAGACACGCGTCTCGCTGTTCGCTTCATCGTGGAAGTTGCTTGGCAGGCTCACTTCGTGACCAACATGTTCATCAAGCCCACGGCTGAAGAGTTCGAAAACTTCGAACCCGACTTCGTGGTTTACAACGCTTCTAAGTCGAAGGTTGAAAACTACAAGGAACTCGGTCTGAACTCCGAAACTTGCGTTGCCTTCAACATCACCACCAAGGAACAGGTGATCCTCAACACTTGGTACGGCGGCGAAATGAAGAAGGGTATGTTCTCGATGATGAACTACTACCTTCCCCTCCGCGGCATCGCTTCGATGCACTGCTCTGCCAACACGGACCTCGAAGGCAAGAACACCGCAATCTTCTTCGGTCTCTCCGGTACGGGTAAGACCACCCTTTCGACCGATCCGAAGCGTCTCCTCATCGGTGACGACGAACACGGTTGGGATGACAACGGCGTCTTCAACTTCGAAGGTGGTTGCTACGCTAAGGTGATCAACCTCGACAAGGAAAGCGAACCCGACATCTACGGTGCCATCAAGCGCAACGCACTGCTCGAAAACGTTGCTGTTTCTGCCGACGGTAAGATCGACTTCGCCGACAACAGCGCAACGGAGAACACCCGCGTTTCCTACCCCATCAACCACATCAAGAACATCGTTCGCCCCATCTCGGCTGCTCCCGCCGCTAAGAACGTGATCTTCCTCTCGGCTGATGCCTTCGGCGTACTGCCTCCCGTTTCGATCCTCAACGCAGGTCAGACGCAGTACTACTTCCTCAGCGGCTTCACCGCTAAGCTCGCCGGTACCGAACGTGGTATCACGGAACCCACTCCCACTTTCTCCGCTTGCTTCGGTCAGGCCTTCCTCGAACTCCACCCGACGAAGTACGCTGCTGAACTCGTGAAGAAGATGGAAAAGAGCGGTGCCAAGGCTTATCTCGTGAACACGGGATGGAATGGTACGGGCAAGCGCATCTCGATCCGCGATACGCGCGGTATCATCGATGGCATCCTTTCCGGTGCTATTCTCAGCGCTCCCACCAAGCAACTCCCCATCTTCAACTTCGAGATCCCCACGGAACTCACGGGCGTTGCCACCGAAATCCTCGATCCTCGCGACACTTACGCTGATCCTTCCGAATGGGAGAAGAAGGCGAAGGATCTCGCAGGTCGCTTCATCAAGAACTTCGAGAAGTACACGACCAACGAAGCCGGCAAGGCACTCGTTGCTGCAGGTCCCCAGCTCTAATCGATAGCAATCGCTCGATTAAAGTGTGACCTTTCCACACAGCGGCATCTCCCCAACGGGAGGTGCCGCTTCTTTTGTGTCCTTGCAGTGCGAGTAGGCTCATCGCTTTGTGATTTTGCCTTTGCAATGGGCGTTTGCCCCCTTAGTCTGTAGCGTTTTCCCCTTGGAAATACGTAACTTTGCTCCACATCTATCATTTCCGGCAATGACACTACAACAATTAGAATACGTCGTGGCATTGGCAGATCACGGCCAGTTTCTCAAGGCCGCGGAAGCCTGCGACGTCACACAACCCACGCTCAGTTCGATGATCCAGAAATTGGAAGACGAACTGGGAGCCAAACTCTTCGATCGGCGCAGTAAACCTGTGGTGCCCACCGTGGTGGGGCGGATTGTAGTGGAGCAAGCCCGCGAACTCCTCAACGGGGCACGTCGTCTGCGCGAGCAAGTCGACGAGCAACAGAGCACGGTCTGCGGAGAATTCAGTGTGGCCGTCTTGCCCACCATCGCGCCTTATCTGCTTCCGCGCTTCCTACCGGAGTTTTCGCGAAAATACCCTCAAATCGACTTGCAAATCAGCGAAATGAAGACCGCCGATGTGAAGCGGGCGCTGCTTAAAGGAGAAATCGATGCGGCCATCGTAGCCCAGCTCAGCGAATTGGAGGAATTCAATGCCGATACGCTTTTTTTCGAGCAATATTTCGTCTACGCCTCCCCCAGCAGCGAATTGCACGATCGCGATTCCATTCGAACGGCCGATTTGCGCGAAGTGCCCCTTTGGTTACTCGACGAAGGGCATTGCTTCCGCGACCAATTGGTCAACTTCTGTCATCTGAAATCTGCGCGTCGCAGTCAGCGGAGTTACCATCTCGGCAGCATCGAAACGTTCATGCGCATGGTCGAAAGCGGTTTGGGCGCCACTTTCATCCCCGAGTTGAGCACGTTTCAACTCTCCGAAGAGCAAAAACGCCTGGTGCGTCCCTTTGCCGTCCCGGTGCCGACTCGAGAAATCGTGCTGCTCACCGCGCAAGATTTCGTGCGCGAATCGATGCGCCGCCTACTTGTCGACGAGATTCGAGCTGCCGTGCCGCCTTCCATGCACCGACTCACGCACGCCCAGAAGAGTATCTGAAGAAGACACGCCGCGACGGTCTCGAAAAATGCACCTTTGTCGTCTATCGAGGCATTTTCACGACAATAAAAGGTTAAAATAATGTGCGGAGCCGTCATTTGTTCAGCACAACCTTCCTTACTACCTGCCAAACATTTATATTTGCCCATCAACCAACTCACAGTCGTATGAAAAAGTATCTCATTCTCTTACTCATCGCCCTCGGCAGCTTCGTCAGCGTCCATGCGCAGAAATTTGCACTCATCGACATGGAATATATCATGCGCAATATTCCCGCTTACGAGCGTGCCGGCGAACAACTCAACCAGATTTCCAAGAAATGGCAGGCCGAGGTCGAAGCCCTCGACAACGAAGCCAAGACCCTTTATCGCAATTATCAGAACGAAGCTGTCTTCCTTTCTGAAGCACAGAAGAAAGATCGCGAGGACAAAATCGTGAAGAAAGAGAAGGCCGCCGCCGACCTCAAGAAAAAATATTTCGGACCCGAAGGCGAACTCTACAAGAAGCGCACCGCATTGCTCCAACCTATTCAAGACGAAGTGTACAACGCCGTCAAGGCCGTGGCGCAAGCCAAAGGCTTTCAGCTCATTCTCGATCGAGCCAGCGAGGGAGCCGGTATCATTTTCGCCTCCCCCGCCATCGACATCAGCAATGAAGTATTGGCCAAATTAGGCTATTCCAACTAAATGTCGTACTTTTGCCCAAACCTAACATCAAACATTACAAGATGCTCAAGAAATTGCTCCTCATGGTGCTCATGATGGCACCTCTCAGTCTCCTCGCTCAGAAATTTGCCCACTTCAACTCCCAGCAAGTCATTTCTGTTTACCCCGCCGCCAAGGCAGTGCAAACCGAACTCGAGGCGCTCGGCAAGCAGTACCAGACCGACATCGAAACGATGCAGAAGGAGTTCCAAGCCAAGTTGGATAAATACCAGAAGGAAGTCAACGACAAAACGCCCGCCAACATCCGTCAGCGTCGCGAAGCCGAGTTGCAGGATCTGCAAACCAAGATTCAGCAGAGCGTGCAAGACAATGAACAGGCTTTCCGCCAAGCACAGCAAACCAAGTTCAAGCCCGTGCAGGACAAGATCATGGCTGCACTCGAACTCGTCCTCAAAGAAGGCAACTATGTCTACGCGATCGACGAAGCCATGGTGCAAGGTGTGACCATCAACAAGGCCCTCTCCACCGACATCACCGCGCAGCTCAAGGCAAAGCTCGGCATCAAGCAGCAATAATCACGGACTCTCATCACGAGTCTTTCCTCCATAGCATTTGAAACCAGTGTGGAAACATCGCGAAACCGACACTCGTTTCAAATGCTTTCTTTGGCTTTGCACTCTGCAAAACCCAGTCTTTTCTCTTGTTTCGCCCATGACCCGATCCTTTCTTTTCGGTCTCCTCACTTTTTCTCTCTTCATCTTCGGTGCACCCCGTGCAGCGGCCCATATTTCCCCCACACTTGCCGTCACCACACGTACGGCGGTCGACACGGTGGGGACCACTCCCGCCGTCGATCCCACGCGTTACACCACGGCGCAGCGATCGGCCGACCTTTTCGCCCGCACCATCGTGGGCCGTCTCGACACTCTGCTGAAAGACCCCCTCTTCGATCGGTCGCAAGTGGGAATCTGTGTCTATGATCTCACCGACGACCGCACACTCTACGCCCACGGACTGCACCAGCGCTTGCGTCCCGCCTCCAACATGAAGGTGATCACGGCGGTCGCCGCACTCGATTTGCTCGGTGCCGACTATCGTTTCGCCACCACGCTCCAAGCCAGCGGCGAACCCGACGATTCGGGTCGAGTGAGCAATGTTTACATCCGCGGCGGCATGGATCCGCTCTTCGCACACGACGATTTGCGCTCCATCGTCGAAGAGTTGCGGCGACACGGCGTGCGAAAAATTGTGGGCGATGTGGTGCTCGATGCCACGATGAAGGACACGGCGACTTTGGGACGCGGATGGTGTTGGGACGACAAGGCACGACCGCTCACGCCTCTCCTTTACCGTCGCGGCAACAAGCTCTCCGACAACCTCCTGCGCGCCCTTTCGCAGGCCGGCATCACGGTCGGCGGCTTTGTGCGCACCGGTGTGGCACCCACAGCGGCCCCGGTTTGGCTCGCCCGCACCCACACCATCGACCAAGTGCTGCGACCGATGATGAAAGAGAGCGACAATCTCTGTGCCGAGAGCATGTTTTTCCAAATGGCGGCCCTTTCGCGGCGCCCTTATGCCAACTATCGCGATGCCGTGGCGCAGATGTCGAAGCTGATAGCCCGCTGGAACGTGAGCCCCGACGAATACCAAATTGTCGACGGCAGCGGACTCTCGCTCTACAACTACCTCACCCCCGAATTGCTTGTCCTGAGTTTGCGCTACGCCTACCGCAACGGCGAGATCTATCAGCACCTCTATGCGGCGCTCCCCATTATGGGACGCGACGGAACCCTGCGCACACGCAATCGCAACACCCCTGCGCAAGACAATGTGCGCGCCAAAACCGGATCGGTCGAGGGCGTAAGTTCTCTCTCCGGTTACGCGTTGGCGGCTAACGGGCACCAACTTTGTTTTTCGATCATCAATCAAGGGGTGCGTAACATGGCCGAGGGACGCAGGTTCCAAGACCGCGTTTGCCGCGCACTGACCGACGGATTGTCCACGCCGCACATTCGTCCCGACGAAATCTCCGAACCCGCTCCGAGTTCCGTGAACCAGCCGGCAGGAGAAGAGAACGGACCGGACGACAGCGACGGAGATTGACCTCGCGGAGCCGACCAAATGGCGCATGCAGGCGCACAAACGGTCGTCCGACGCCACCCGGCGCCGACTTTCCGCACCATCTGAGCGCAGCAGTGCGCTTCCACTCAACACAACAGCCCGAAGACCGGCTCACAGACTGGTCTTCGGGCTGTTTTTTTGCTATTTCGGGCTGCTGCCTTCGCGTTTTCGACAAATAAGTGGGGGATTCTCGCGCAAAGTGCGCTGCTTTCGGCCGAAAGTCTCGCGTTTTTTGTGTCGCACGGCGGGCTTACCGGTTTTTCTTGTAACTGATTACAGCCCAGGTGCCCATCAACAGATCGATCACGGCGAGGGCCAATACTTGGTGGGCGATGCTGCCGAAGTTGCCCCCGCGAATGAAGACCGTGCGCACGGCTTCGATGAAGTAGCTCACGGGATTGAGGTAGGTGGTGAGGTAGACGGCGGCAGGCATCGAGCGGGTGGGGGTGAACAAGCCCGAGAGTTGAATGAGAATCATGACGAAAAACCACATCACAAAGATGGCTTGTTGCATGGTGTCGGAGTAGTTGGAAACGATGAGTCCGAACGACGAGAAGAACATGGCCAAGCACATGGACAATAAGTAGATGAGTGCCGCGTTGCCCACCGGCGTAACGCCGTGCACCACCCACGCCAAGGTAAGGCAAACCGTGATCACGAAGAAGGCAATGAGCCAATAAGGGATGAGTTTGGCGAGGATGAATTCCCATTTCTTCACGGGGGTCACATTGATTTGCTCGATGGTGCCGGCTTCTTTCTCGCTCACAATGTTGAGCGTGGGCAGGTAGCCGGTGACAAGCATCATGATCAGTGCGAAGAGCGCCGGGATCATGAAGAGCTTAAAGTTCAGCTGCTTGTTGAAAAGGAAGAGTGTGGAGGCTTTGTTGCGCAGGGCGGCGGCCGAAGGTTGCACGTTGGCCGTGACGATTTGCGACAGATAGTTCGAACCCAGCGCACCTTTGGTGCCGTTGACGGCGTTGGCCGCAATGAGCACTTGGGGTGTTTGGCCGAGCGCAAGCTGTCGCCCGAATTGCGGAGGGATCACCACGACAATGTCGGCCGACGACTGCTCGATGTCTTGGAGCGCGGCGGCATAGGTGGGCTGCTGGCCGTGGAATATGAAGTAGCTGTTGGCCGCAATCTCGTGCACAAGGCGTTGAGAAGCCGTGCTTCGGTCGTTGTCCACCACGTCGACCACCACGTTTTTCACCTCCATGTTCATCACCCACGGCATGACGCACATCACCATGATGGGGAAAAACAGGATCAGCCGCGGGATGAACGAGTTGCGACGGATCTGAATGAACTCTTTTCGGAGCAAATGTTGCAGTGCCATGGCGGTTTAGGCTAATCGGGTGTTGAACTTGGCGAGCGAAAGGGTGAGCAGGGCGACGAACATGCCCAGGAGCACGAGCATTTCGTTGAGCACTTGCTTCACACCGACGCCCATGATCATGAGTTTGCGCATGGCACTGATGTAGTAGCGCGTGGGGATGGTCGCCGATAGGTATTGTAAGATCCGCGGCATCGATTCTACCGGGAAGAGCATGCCCGAGAGCATGATGATAGGCATGATCAATACCATGGCAGACAGCAGGAGAGCGACGAGTTGCGTTTGGGCCACGTTCGAAACCAACAGCCCCAACGAGAGTGCCAGCAGGATGTAGAGGGTGGAAACGGCGAAGATCCAAAACAGCGATCCGCGCACCGGCACGTGGAGCACGAAAGCCGACATGAGGAGAATGGAGATGAGGATGAGAAAGGCCAAAATGAGGTAGGGAACCACCTTGGCCGCGATGATGACAAGCGGCGGAGTGGGCGAAACGAGTAGGACTTCCATGGTGCCTTTCTCCTTTTCGCGAACGATGGAGATGGAGGTCATCATCGCACAAATGAGCATAAGCAGCATGCCCATGATGGCGGGCACAAAGTTGTAGGCCGATTTCATTTGCGGGTTGTAGAGCAACTTGGTGTTCACCGCGCCTCCCGACGGATTGGTCAGCACCGCGCCGGCATAGGCCGACCATTGTTGTGCCATGTTGGGGTCTGCGCCGTCGACAATGAGCTGATAGTCAGGTCGAAGGCTCGAGAAATGTGCAGAAAACACCACGGCCAGGTCGGCTTTCTGGTCTTGAATGAGCCGGCGGGCTTCGGCCGGGGTGGCAACGGCGCGCGTGACGGTGAAATACGCCGAAGCACTCAACCGATCGACGGCCTGTTGGGTGGCGTAATTGGCCCGGCTCGTGACAATGACTGTGCGCACATTTTTCACATCGTTGGTGATGGCGAACCCGAAAAGGAGCATCAGAACAATCGGCATGCCGAAGAGCATCAGCATGGTGCGCTTGTCTCGAACGATGTGTTTGGCCTCTTTGATGACCAATGAGAGGAATTGCTTCATGTGGCGGGTGGAAAAATGAGAAGGTGGCGTAGGTGGTGCGAAATGCTGCCGCGGTGTGATCGGCCTGCGCCCACTTGCGGACAAGGGGTGCGCGGGAGCGCGTCGGGCGATGTGGGAGAGTGCCGGGTGTGCGGGGAGCGGTTGGGTCAGTCGGCGCTGCGGGTGGCGCGACGCGCCAGGAGGGTGAACACGTGGTCCATGTCGGGCTGATCGAAACGCCGCTTCAACTCGGCGGGAGTGCCCAGGGCTTCGATTTTACCATCCACCATGATCGAAATGCGGTCGCAATATTCGGCCTCGTCCATGTAGTGGGTGGTGACAAAAACGGTGATGCCGCGGCGAGCGGCGTCGTAGATCAATTCCCAAAACTGGCGGCGCGTCTCGGGATCTACCCCGCCGGTCGGTTCGTCGAGGAACACAACGCGCGGATCGTGGAAGATGCTCACCGAAAAGGCCAGTTTTTGTTTCCATCCTTGCGGCAAGCGCGCCACCAACGTGTTGCGATGTTCGGAGAATCGGAGGCGACTGAGCAGCGCATCGGTCTTTTGGCGTATCTCTTTGTCGCTCAGACCATAAATTCCGGCGAACAAACGGATGTTTTCGGCCACGGTGAGGTCTTCGTAGAGCGAGAATTTCTGGCTCATGTAGCCAATGTGGCGCTTGATTTGCTCGTGTTCGGTGCGAATATCGTAGCCCGCCACACGGCCTTTCCCGCCGGTGGGCTGGTTGAGTCCGGTGAGCATGTGCATGGCAGTGGTCTTGCCTGCGCCGTTGGCCCCGAGGAAACCGAAGATTTCGCCCCTTTTCACACTGAAAGAGATGTCGTCGACGGCGCGGAAATCGCCGAAGGCTTTGACGAGATGTTCCACTTCGATGACCGTTTCGTCCGAGGAGTTGTCGGTCGGTGCGTGGGGCAATGCGGGCGGATTGAAGATGTCGCGAAATTCCGTGAGGATGTCGTCGGGTGCACCGATGCCTCTGATGCGACCCTCCGAGAGGAAGGCCACGCGGTGGCATCTGCGCACTTCGTCCAGGTAGGGAGTGGAGGCAACGATGGTGATTTGGCGCTCCATCAGGCCGTCGAGTATGTCCCAAAACTCCTTGCGACTCACCGGATCGACGCCGGTTGTGGGTTCGTCAAGGAAGAGAACGCTCGGCCGGTGGACGAGTGCGCAGCACAAGGCCAGCTTTTGTTTCATGCCGCCCGAGAGGGCGCCGGCTTTTCGCGCCTTGAAGCGCTCGATTTGTGTGTAGATGGCACGAATCGAGTCGTAGTTTTCTTCTACGGAAGTGCCGAAAAGTGTGGCGAAAAATGTCAGGTTTTCTTCGACGGTGAGGTCTTCGTAGAGCGAAAACTTCCCGGGCATGTAGCCCACACGCCGACGTATTTCCTTCATTTGTCGCACCACATCGAAGCCGTCCACCGTGGCTTTTCCTTCGCAGGGGAGCAACAAGGAGCAGAGAATGCGGAACAAGGTGGTTTTGCCTGCACCGTCCGGGCCGATGAGTCCGAACAACTCACCTTTTTCCACCGAAAAACTGACCTCGTGCAGCGTTTGCACGGCGCCGTAACGGTGAGATAACTGATTGACGTTGATAGCATTCATCGGAGAAGGGGCTTCAAAACTTTACTTTGCCGTACATGCCGATCTTTACGTAGCCGTCATTGCGAAATCGCACCTTGACGGCGTAGACCAAATCGGCGCGTTCGTCGTCGGTGACGATGGTTTTGGGGGTGAACTCTGCGCGGTTGGAGATCCAAGTGACCACGCCGTCGTAGGTTTTCGCCGCTCCGCCGCCGTAGTCGGCGGTGAGTTGTACCTTCTGTCCGAGTTTCACGGTTTTCAGCTGCGCAGAAGTGACGTAGGCCCGGAGGTACATTGTCTGCGTGTCGGCTATTTTGAAGAGCGGTTTGCCCACCGACACAAATTCGCCCCGCTCGGCATATTTTTCCAACACCGTCCCCGAGACGGCGGCCCGCACGTCGGCGTGTGCGATTTGGTCGTCGATCTGCGCTTGTTGGGAGCGCACGCCGGCTTTCCGCGCATTCACCTCCGCTTGTTGCGCGGCGAGGGCTTTGTCTTGTTGGGACAAGGCGTTGTTTTGCGCCGAGATTTGTTCTTCGGTGGCGGCAAGTTGTTTTTCGGCCACCTGTATTTGGTAGTCAATGTCGTCCACTTGCTTGCGTGCCGCGGCACCGTCGCGCAACAGTTCCGCGAAACGTTGGCGTTCGCGTTGCAGATTGGCGATTTGCTGCCGAAGTGCAGCCACTTGTTTCGACAAATCCAGTTTTTTGTCGGAGGTGGCTTGTTTGTTGGCCTCGAGTTGTCGGTAAGTGGCGGTCAACTGATCGTTGTTTGTTTCCAGCTGTTCGCGTTTCAGCACCAATTGCCGATCGTCGATTCGCCCCACTTTCGTGCCGCTTTCGAGCCATTGGCCTTCTTCGACGTTGAAATCTTGGAGTTCACCCGGAGCTTCGGCCGTGACGGTGACTTCTGTGGCCTCGAAAGTGCCCGTGGCGTCGTAATTCTTGGCACGATCGCCGCAAGAACTCAGGGCGAGGAGAAATCCGGTCAGACATAACATTTTGTTCATACCTGTCTGTTGCTGATTTATTCGTTGTGACTAAATTTCAGATCGTACATGGCTTTGAGCATGTCGATTTCGTGGATGGCTTGTTGGGTCTTGGCGGCGTTTTCCTTGTTGATTTCGCGAAGCAACCCGTTGACATCGATGATGCCGTGCGCCAATTTCGATTCCGCAGCCTTGCGAACTGCGGTGCGAAGTGCGATGATTTCGCCGTCGCGTTGCGCGATGGCGCGGAATCGACGGACGTTTTCGCTCTGTTGCGTCTCATCCAGTTGATTATTGAAGAGGAATTGTTGGCGAGCGTTCTCAATGAGTTCGCGTTGCACCCGCAGTTTCGACTTCTCATTGCGGTGAGTGTAGAGCGCACTGAGGTTCCAAGTGAGTTTTAGTCCCGCGATGCCGTTCCAACTCCACCTACGTTTCATCATGTCTTCGAAGAGATTCAGGCCCGGATTGCCGTAATAGCCTTGTGCAAAGAGCCCAAGTTGCGGCAAGAGTTGGGCGTCGACGGCTTTTTCTTGCGCATCGGTGAGTTGAAGTCGGCGGTCGAAGAGGCGAAGCTCCGGGCGTTTGTTCTCGCCCGAAGGCAGATTGGGCACGGCAGGCCGGCGAATGCTGTCGACCGGAATCCCGCAAAAAAGACTCAGCAGGCGTTGCAGCGTTTGCCGTTGCGACAAAAGCTCCGTTTGTTGCTGTTCGGCGCTCAGCCGCTCGGCTTTCACGTTCTCGAAGTCGCCGGCCGACGCCGTCCCGCCCTTGAGCATGGCGGCGAGTTGCGCCTCGTTTGAGCGCAAAAGGGCGTTGACATCGGCATTGAGACGGAGTTGTTCGTCGAGCAGCAGGAGGCCAAAATACATTTCGTGCACGCGTTGCCCGATTTTGTACAGATCCACTTCGGTTTGTGCCGCTTGCACTGCGCCTTCTCCCCGCGCAATTTCGCGCCGGCTGCCGATTGTGCCGCCGTCGAAGAGCGTTTGACGCACGTCGATGCCCACTTTATATTGGTCTCGGCTCAATCCTTGCAGCTGAAGCCCCATCTGGGCGAACAATCCTTGCAGATTTTCGGGCCACGCTGTCACTTTGTTTTGGTAACTGCCCTGGGCTGTGACGCTGATTTGCGGGAACCATGCCTTCTGAATGTTCCTGACCGTGAGTTCGGTGGTGCGGGCTATGAGATCGTATTGCCGAATGATTGGGTAATTCTGTTCGGCGGCTTGGCGACATTCCTCCAAACTCTGTGCGCGCACTGCGGGGAAAAGTACCGCCAGGACCGAGAGGAGTAGTAATTTCTTTCGCATACGTGTTTACTTTTGTCCGGTTTGTCTTTTGCACGTCGGACTTTTTCTTTGTTGTTGCAAAGATAGGGCGATTCGGGCGGGGAGTACTTACCATTTGCGGTGAAGTTATATACAAATTGTACGATTGTTGTGCTTCCAAATCGTGGGTGCGGAAGAATTATATTAGCTTTGTGGACACCAAACAAGGAGGAACAAAACATGAAACAGCCCAATTCGTTAGTGCAGATCTCTGTAAATGACGTAAATCTCGACAGTTTGTCGGAATGTGCGGGACAAATCTTGGCAAAAGAGGAGGCCGTGCTGGTGATCGGTGGGCATTTGCAGCACAGTTCGCTGCTCGAAAGACAGAAAATATACCAGGCGTTCGAGCCGCGGCTCCTGCTTTTGCTCGAAGGGGAAGCCGATCTCTGCGTCAATCTTCAGGATAGTCATTTCGAAAAGGGAAGCATTGCACTGGTGGCGAGCGACACCATCTTCGAAATGAAGCACATTTCGGACGATGCGCGCGTGGCGGTGGTCATTTTCCGGAAGGATAACGAAGAGATCGAGGACACTTTTCTCTCCGCATCGCCCGAGGAATTCGAACGCGTGGTGCATTTGATCATGCTGTTGCGCGACTTCATGCGCGTGTCTCCCTACCGGCGCCGAACGGTGCGGAGTTTGCTGCAAACCCTTGTGGCCGATGTGCAAGAAATCAGAGACGGACAGACACCAGACGGGCCGGAACGCGAGGCACGCCCCCGCGAACTCTTTGCGGAGTTCAAGCGATTGGTGCATAAACACTGTGCGCGTGAGCGCAACATTCCCTTCTATGCCGCGCAACTCCACGTGTCGCCGCACCATTTGTCGGCCGTCATCAAGAAGACCGGCGGGAACAGCGTGATGTTTTGGGTCAACCGTGCCACGGTGCAAGCGGCGAAGATTCTGCTCAACACGAAGGGAATGATGAACTACGAGGTGGCCGATCGGCTCAACTTCCCGGGAGCGGCGGCCTTCTCCCGTTTTTTCAAGCGCGAAACCGGCATGACGCCCAGCGCCTACCGGGAAAGTCTACGAAAAACTGCCGGATAAGAAAGAGCGCCCCGAACGAAAAACGTGCCAAGTCGGTGAATCACTGACTTGGCACGTTGTTTTGTGCTCGAGGGGACGCGTGAGAAAATCACGCTCGGAGAGAAATCAAACTTTGTTGCGCACGCGATCGTCGAAGGCCGAGAGCGCTGCCTTGGCTCCTTCGCCCATGGCCACAATAATCTGCTTGTAGGGCACCGTGGTGCAGTCGCCGGCGGCGTAAACACCCACTTTCGAGGTGCGGCAAGTGGCGTCGACCACGATTTCGTGGCGGGGAGACAGTTCAAGTGCCTCGGCAAACTGCTGGGTGTTGGGAGCCAGGCCGATTTGCACGAAGATGCCGTCGAGTTCGATCTCGCGTTCGGCGTCGGTGTTGCGGTCTTTTACGCGAATGCCTGTCACCTTTTGTCCGTCGCCCAGCACGGCCGTGGTTTGCGAGAGCGTGAAGATCTCCACATTGTCCAGGCTCTTGGCTTTTTCCTGCAGCACTTCGTCGGCCAGCAGGTGGTCGGCAAATTCGAGCAGGGTGACGTGCGAGCAAATGCCCGCGAGGTCGATCGCGGCTTCCACGCCCGAGTTGCCACCGCCCACAACGGCCACACGTTTTCCCTTATAGAAAGGACCGTCGCAGTGGGGGCAGAAGTGAACACCGCGGCCCAGATAGGTCGATTCGCCTTCGACGTTGAGTTTGCGCCAGCCTGCGCCCGTGGCAATCACGATTTGTTTGGCCAAGAAGGCTTCGCCGCCTTTGACATGCAGCTCTTTCACCTCGCCGTCGAAGTTTACTTCCTCCACCTTGCGGTTGACGAAGAGGTCGATGGGATAGTCTTCGATGTGCTCGCCGAGGTGTTGTGCCAATTCAGGGCCGGTGGTTTTGGGAACGGAGATGAGATTTTCGATTCCCACCGTGTCGTTGACTTGTCCGCCGAGACGTTCGGCCACGATGGCCACGTGCAGGCCTTTGCGGGCGGAGTAGATGGCTGCGGCACTGCCGGCGGGGCCACCGCCCACCACAACGAGATCGTAGGAACGCTCAATTTTCTCGGTGGGCAACTCCGTTGTGCCGAAGTGCTCCTCGAGTTCATCGAGCAAGCGGGAGAGTTCGCCGCGACCGCTGTGCACCAGCTCGTCGCCGCTGAACACTGCGGGCACACCTTGCAGGTGAAGCTTGTTCACCTCGTCTTGGAACAGCGCACCGTCCACAATTTCTTGCGTGAAATCGGGGTGGTTGAGGGCGATGAGGTTGAGCGATTGCACCACATCGGGGCAGTTGGTGCAGGTCAAAGAGACGTAGGTGGTGAGACGAATCGGGCCGCGGAGGGCTTGAATGCGGCGAACGAGCATCTCATCGGGCAGGTTTTTGCCCTTGCCGTCGGCGTTGAGTACGGCCAGGAGCAGCGAGGTGAACTCGTGTCCGCCGGGGATGCAACGGAACACAATGCCGGTTTCGACACCGTCTTTGAGGAGCTTCATTTCGAAATGCCCGGCGGCTTCGTGCTCTTCGAGGTGGAGGTGATCGGAAGTGGAGGCAAAGTCCGAAAAGAAGGCTTTGAATTCGGCAGTATGCGGGTTGGCACTGTCGGTGTGGAGGGCGAGTGTGAACTGCGCGTTGAGTTCGGCAAAAATCGAGCGAACTTGTTGGAGAAGAGCTTGGTCAAGCATATGCGTTGTCTTGGGAAATTGCAAAAAGTGGCGGAGCTCATCTAAAAAGATGAACGCCCGCCACACCTACAAAATGAAAACCTATTAACGTGTGTGTGAAGCTTTTTAGAGCTTACCTACGAGGTCGATGCTGGGTTTGAGCGTCGCTTGGCCTTCTTTCCACTTGGCGGGACATACTTCACCGTCGTGAGTGGCTACGAAGAGCGCAGCTTCTACCTTGCGCAGGAGTTCTTCGGCATTGCGGCCGATGCTGTTGTCTTGGATCTCGGCGACCTTGATCTGACCCTCGGGGTTAACGAGGAACGTGCCACGATAGGCCATGCCTTCTTCTTCGATGTAGACACCGAAACCGCGGCTCAATACGCCCGTGGGGTCGGCCAACATCGGGTAGTTGATCTTCTTGATGCTGTCGGAAGTGTCGTGCCATGCCTTGTGAGTGAAGTGAGAATCGGTGCTTACCGAGTAAACTTCCACACCGAGCTTTTGGAATTCGGCATAGTGTTCGGCCAGGTCTACGAGTTCCGTGGGGCACACGAAGGTGAAGTCAGCGGGATAGAAGAAGAAGATGGCCCACTTGCCGGCGATGTCGGCGTTGCTTACTTCTTTGAAAGATCCGTTATGGAATGCCTGAACCTTGAATTCAGGAGCTTGTGCGTTGATGATGGGTTGCATATGATGATATTTTTGAGTCTATGTTCGACGATGGTTGGCTTTCTTGCCGTGTCTTTTTGTTTTGACACTGCAAAGATAGGCACTTCCTCCACTTAGACAAACAGATATTGTCTATTTAGAAATTGAAGTTGACTATTTGTGCCCTGCATGTCGGTGATTTTCAGCGAAAAACGCGGAAGTTTTCTGCGAAAGCCCCCACTTATTTCCAAAAAGCGCGGGGCTTTCTGAGCAGACCTTGGGGGAGGTGCGCGGCGATCGTGGGGTGCGCGGAGTGATCAGTGGTGCGAACTCTTGTGGGTGAGGTAGAGTGCGGCCGAAATCAGCAAGATGCCGATGCCGAGATAGAGGAGTTGGAGAATTGAATCGTATTTCATGCTCAGCGAGTGCTCGAAAAACGAGACAATGAGGATCATCAGGATGACTTTCCCCAAGGAGGTCTTCAGGTCGTCGATGCTTTTCACCACCAACCAGCCGGGGCGGTCTTCTTTGTTGCGGTTGACGATGTCGATCTTGTTGATGAACAATTCGTAGATGCCCAAGGCGAAGATAAACAAAACGGTGGAGAAAAGGAAAATGTCGATGGCCGATACGAATTCGGCCACCAAATGATGGTCGTCTATCTGGTTACTGCCGACATGGGTCGCGAAATAGTAGACGCCGCGGATGATATTGATCGTGCCTTTGACGAAGAGCACGATGGAAGCCACCAACGAACCTACGACGGCAAGGAAGGTGGTAAAGCGAGTGCCGTAGAGGAATTGTTCGAAAAGGAGTGTCTTCCTACTTTTGAAGTTCAGAATGGTGGGAAAGCTGATGGAACGCGTGCGCAGTTCGGTGAGGAGGAGCCGATCGATGGCGTCCAGTTCGCCTTGGCTTTGCAGATGCGCGCGCAACCATTGGGCTTCGCGATCGTCGACCACGCCCGGCGAATCTTCGTCCTCAAGTAAATAGCGGGTGATGGAGTGGACAAAGAACGTTTGCCAATTGGGGGAGTTGCGGTGGGTGGAGAATTGTTTCTTGAGCGCGAACAGAAAGTTGGCTTCCTCGAGCGACACCTGTTGATCTGCAAGGATTTCTTGTTCAAGTAGGTCGACGATGGATTGATCGATGGCGCCGATTTCGGTGGCCTTCTTTTTGATTTCGTTTAATTGGGGCATTGGTTTGTTTTCTATTGGGGGCAAGGATGGATTCGACGTTGAGACGCGCTCGTGTCACAATGTTTTTTTTCTCGTAGTGGCGACCGGTTGTGTGTTGCCCATTTGGCCCGTTCGCAAAGGGACCGGATGGGGCGAAAAACGGGGATGATTTCTTGCGAACACCGTGTGAGTGCGGGGCCGGTCGGGGGCTTTCTCCGGTTGGGAGCAGGGGCGCATCGTTTTGCCGGCTAAGTGCAGCGCGCGCGCACCGTTGCAGCAGGGAGGGAGGCCTGTGGGCGATGAGAATGAGGAGCGAATCATGGCATCTCCCCGTGAGAGGAGATGCCACATTCACTTCCCTAAGCTCATCAACGCTTGAGGTTTCCGTTCTTTTCTGTGTCGCCGAGCGGATAAGGCGCATAGTTCATGTCGGGGGTCCAGGTGCCGCTGACAGTCACGGCTTCGGTGGCTGTGAAACCGGGAGCTACCTCGATGGGGGCGTTGGCTACGCGGCGGGCGAAGGTGTTTTTGAGATCGTCCATGCGCAGTTGGTCGGCGCGGCGCGTGACGAGCGACAGCCAGTGGCCCGCTACTTCCCATCCGTGTTCGTCCCAGCAGGCTTTGGCCAGCTGTTCGGCGTTCATGGCGTCGATTTGTACGCCATCAACCACGTTGACTTCCGAGGGTTCGACGGCGCGGGCGCGCACCTTCTTGAGGCATTCCTTGGCCAGCGTGAGGTCGCTCTTGCCGGCACGGGCGGCACTTTCGGCATACCACAGCAACACTTCCGGATAACGGATCACGCGGTGGCGCAAATCGTTGATCATGCCGCGCCATTTCTCCTTGGTGTAGTCGTAAGGTGCGGCAATGGGCTGTCCTTTGTCGTCCTTGTTGACCGTGAAGAGCGAGAACATGGGGTGATATTCGGGGATCACCGCATTCCTTTTGTCGGCTTGAATCGGTTTGCCGTCGGTCGTTGCCCACCAATCATAGAGATGTTCTTCCTTGAGAATCTGGGGATCGTAGGTGGCGCGCTTGCGAGGTCCGTCGGGCATGCGCTTCCAAAAAGCGATTTCGCCCCAGGCGTCGCCCCAACCTTTCAGGCTCTCGAAGAGCATCGTGCTGGTGAGTTCCGAATCGCGCGACCAACTGCGGTCGGGAGAGTTGTTGATGCCGAGAATAGTCTCCTTATTATAGTTGTTGCCCATCGAGTAGACATTCTTCCACTCGGGGTCCATGTTGTGATTGTAGGTGCCGTTTTCCACTCCCTTGATCACTGCTTCTGCTTCGTCGGCGGCTTTGGCGTAATACTCCTGTCCTTTGTTGAGCGGATAGCCGGCCATGGCCATGTAGACGGCGGCCAAGGTGGATTTCACCGCTTGTTGCGTCACATACACGTCGCAACCGAACATGTTGCGGGGCTCGCCCTTGTAGGAGGTGGGGAGATTGAACGATTCGGCCTTGGTCAGATCGTCGACAATGAGGGCATACACGCCTTCGACGTCTGTCAATTTCGTTTTTCCCCCGTCTGACGAGCTGTTGAGGCTGACAGGCAGCGGGCCGAAGACGCGTACGAGATAGAAATAGGCGTAGGCGCGCCAGAAGTAGGCTTGCCCGAGCGCGATGTTGCGCTCTTTCTCCGTGGTCTTCGTGCGTTGGGCATTTTCGATCACGTCATTGGCCAATTGGATGATCTTAAAATGCTGATTCCACGCGGCTACCACCCCTTTGTTGTCGGCCGAGGCGCGGAAAGCGTCCAGTTGTGCGCAAGCTTGCTTGTTCGATCCGGGATTGGCCGTGATGTCGTCGCCTTGCCATTGGGGATATTGCATGTTGGTGTACGACTGCGATTGCGTGACTTGCGCGAGCAGGGCGTTAACTCCCATGTCGAGTTCGTCTTGGGTGGAGTAGAACGTCTTGGGAGTGAGGCGTCCTTTGGGTTCTTCGTCGAGGAAATCGGAGCAAGCCGCGGTGCCGAGCAGCGTGGTGGCGAGGAGTGCAGCGAAAAGAATATGGCGTTTCATGATGGAGGTCGGGTTTAGAAGGTGAAACGTGCGCCGAGAGTGAAGGTGCGCGGGAAGGGATAGCCGCCCATGTCGACACCATTTTCGTAATCGGCGTTACCAAACGAGAAACCGGCGGGATCGGAGCCCTTGTAGCCCGTGATGGTGAAGAGATTTTGCACGCTGAAGGAGAGGCGAATGTCGGCGAATTTGGTTTGCGCCTTCGTCAAATTGTAGGCGATGCTGATGTTTTCGGCGCGGAAGTAGTCGGCATTTTCCACCCACTTGCTTGAGTTGCCGTAGTTCAAGTTGTCTTTCGCGTCGAGGGCGGGCATTGTCTTGCCGCGGTTGGCTTCGGCCGAAGCACCGGTGACGAACATATTCTTCGCATAGTCGCGATCGGTGACAAACATGGAGGCACCGGGCATGGCATTCATCATGAAGCGGGCGAGATTCAGGCGCTGTGCGCCGAAAGCGGCGTTGAAGAAGGCGTTGAACTCCCATTGTTTGTAGCGAATGGTGGTGTTCCAGCCAAAAGTTACGTCCGGATTGGCGCAACCCAAGACTCGGCGGTCGCCGGCATCGATTTTTCCGTTTTTGTTGAGGTCGGCATATTTGTCGCGTCCGTGTTCGTCAAGCCCTTCCCAAACATAGCCGTAGAAGGTGCCGACGGCTTCGCCTTCCTTGACGATGGAGACCGGATCGACCGAACCTCCGGCCGGAGAAGCGCCGTAGAGGATGGGTTCTTCGGCCGTGAGTTTCACCACTTCGTTCTTGTTGTACGAGAGATTCAGCGTCGCAGTCCATTGCCAGTCCGTGGTTTGGAGAATGCGTTCCGTCAAGCTCACATCGACACCCTTGTTGGTGATTTCGCCTGCGTTCACCCAGTAGCCTTGTCCGCCTTTGTAGCCCGGTTGTTGCCGACGGAGGAGGGCATCGTAGGTGTGTTTCGAGAAGAAGTCGACACTCAGTTCCACGCGGTTGCCGAAGAAACCGAGATCTAAGCCGAAGTCGGCCTGATGGGTGCGTTCCCAAGTGAGATCGGGCGTGGCTATCGCATTAGATTGGTAGCCCGTGAAGTCAGACTTGCCGCCGAAATTGAAGCCGATGGGGGTGAGCAGTCCGAGTGTGGAGTAGGGAGAGATGTTTTGGTTACCGATCACACCGTAACTGCCGCGCAATTTCAGGGTGCTCACCGTGGAGCGCAGCGAACGCATGAAGTCTTCGTTCAGCACAGACCATGCCACGGCCACAGAGGGGAAGTAGCCCCATTTCTTGTTGGTGAAGCGGCTCGAACCGTCGGCGCGGAACGTGCCGGTCAGCATGTAGCGGTCGGCATAGTTATAGATCACGCGGCCCACACCCGAGAGAAGCGCATAGGCCTCGTAGCTATTGCCGGCGGTGCGGACGGCGGCGTTGTTCACATCCCAATATCCCACCGATTCGGCCTTGAGATCGTTGCCGCCAATGTTCATGTTGCGGCTTTCGCTCTTCGTGGCTTCATAGACAGCGGTCACAGTGAGGGCGTGATCGCCCCACTTATTATTGTAGGTTAGGTTGTTTGTGGTTTGCAACATGAGGTGGAAGTGATCGCCGTTGCTCATGCTGTTTTTGCCCAGTCCCATGCGTTTGGGGCGGAAGCCGTAGTTTTTCGCGTCGCGATAGTCAAGGCCGTTGGTCGTGGTGAAGGTAAATCCGTGACCGATGTTGAATTTCAGATCAAAACGCCCGTTGACCGTGTGCATCATGTGCTCACTCTTCACGGCAGTCAGCAGGGCGTAGGGATTGTCCGAGCTGATGCTGTTGTAAGGATCGTGTGCAAAGGTGATGCCATCGGGTTCGTACATGTCCATCGTGGGCGAATAGCTGAGCATGTGCACGAGCGGATTGCTGATGTTCATGCCGAAAAAGCCGTTGCCGTGGCCCTGTACGCGCGAAGCCTGGATGTCGGTGGTGAGTTCAAGCCAAGGATACACTTTGGTGTGCACGTTGGTCTTCGCACTGTAGCGTTCGTGTTCGGTGCCCACCACGACACCTTCGCGTTTCATGTAGTTGGTCGACACGTAGAACTGCGTGTCGTCGTTGCCCTTACTGAGGGAGAGCTTATAATCTTGCGTCACCCCCGTTTGCAGCATCATGTCTTCCCAGTCGATACCGGGTTTAGTGCCGTCGAGGAAGGGCTTGAGTGCGTCGGGAGCGTTGCCGTTGAATTTATATTTGGTGAGCAGTTCGGCATATTCGCGGGTGCCCATCATTTTGGGCATGTGGGTGGCGTTGCTCATGCCGACGGCGGCGTCGAAAGTGACGAGCGTTTGGCCTGCCTTACCGCTTTTGGTTTGGATGAGCACCACGCCGTTGGCGCCGCGACTACCGTAGATGGCCGTCGATGAGGCGTCTTTGAGCACCTGCATGCTGGCAATGTCGTCGGGGTTGATGCCATCGAGCCCGGTTTCCCTCACCACGCCGTCGACCACGTAGAGCGGTTCGTTGCTGTTGTGGATCGAACCGGTGCCGCGCACGCGAATCTTCACGCTGCCGCCCGGGATGCCGCTGCTGACCACCTGCACGCCGCTCACACGTCCCTGCAAAGCGTCGCTCACGCGGGTGATGGGTTGGTCCTTGAAGGCCTTGGAGTCCATCACGGCCACCGATCCGGCGAGATCGGCCTTGCGCACGGTGCCGTAGCCGATCACCACGGCTTCGTTGAGCGAGTTGTCGTTGGGTTGGAGGGTGAGATTTAGTTTCGCCCCGCTCACTGTCACCTCCTGACGCTCGTAGCCGATGTAGGAGACTTGGAGCACAGCGCCTTGTTTGGCGCGGAGTGTGAATCGACCCTGGGCGTCGGTGGTGGTGCCCAGCGCAGTGCCTTTCACGCGGATGGTGACTCCGGCCAAGGCTTCGCCCTCGGTGTCCACCACGGTGCCCGTCACTTGCTGGAGGGGCTGCGGCTTTTGAGCACTTTGTGCCGGACGGTTGTTTTCATGGGGCGCAGTGGTGGCTTGTGCGCCGACGGCAAAAAGAAGACCCAGCGAGAGGGGCAGAGCGCATTTGGCGAGAGATTGGTACCAAAACGGGCGGTGCGCTACCGGGAGAGGGCTCTTTGTTTTCATGTTGTTTTGTTTTGATGAACAAAGTAGAAGATTATGTGCTGCGAATATAGGTGCTTTTATTGAAATGAGCAAGTGTAGATTACAAAAAGTGGGTTTTGCACTTTGGTTTTTCGATGTAGACTTGGCATTTCAAGCGTATAATGGCTAAAATATTGTCTACGAAATGAATGGACTTTCCCCCGAAAAGTGAGGGCTTTACCTGCTTTTTTCGACAAATTGGCGATTAGACTGCATTTATTTCGCGCATTTGTTTACTTTGATTGGGGAGTAGCGTGTTTTTCTGCGTAAAAATAAAGATATCGCTCCGTTTTCAGTTTGCCGAGGGGCGGTGCGAGTGGAAATGTGCGGGAGGTTGGCGCAAAAACGCGGGACTTTCGGGCGGAAGTTCCCCATTTAGGGAGAAAAGTTCCCCGTTTTTCAACACAAGGGGCGGGTTGCGAGACGATGATTGCCCACGGCGGCACAAAAAACTCCCGCCGCATCGCTGTGGATGGGGCGGGAGTGAGAGGTATGCGCCGGCGGCCGGCGTGTGGGAGGGGAATCAGTCTTGGCGTGAGGCGCGTTTGCGCGCGTTGTGGTCGAGAATGATTTTGCGCATGCGCATGGACTTGGGCGTCACTTCCACGTATTCGTCTTCGCGAATGTATTCCAGCGCTTCTTCGAGCGAGAAAACGGTGGGCGGAATGATACGTGCCTTGTCGTCGGCGCCCGATGCGCGCATATTGGTGAGCTGTTTGGCCTTGGTCACGTTGATCACCAGGTCGTTTTCGTGGATGTGTTCGCCTACGATCTGGCCGGCGTAGACTTCGTCTTGGGGGGAGATGAAGAACTTGCCGCGGTCTTGGAGGTGGTCGATGGCGTAGGCGAAGGCAGTGCCGCCTTCGAGAGCGATCATCGAGCCGTTGCTGCGGCGAGAGATCTCACCTTTGTAAGGTTGGTACTCCTTGAAACGGTGAGCCATGATGGCTTCGCCCTGAGAAGCGGTGAGTACGTTGGTGCGCAAGCCGATGATGCCGCGCGAAGGGATGTTGAATTCGATGTCGACGCGCTCGCCCATGTTGTGCATTGAGGTCATTTCGCCTTTGCGTCGGGTCACCATGTCGATCATCTTGGAGGCGAATTCTTCGGGCACGTTGATCATGAGTTCTTCGATGGGCTCTTCGCGCACGCCGTCCACTTCGCGGAAGATGACTTGGGGCTGGCCCACTTGAAGTTCGTAGCCTTCGCGGCGCATGGTCTCAATGAGCACCGAAAGGTGGAGCACACCGCGGCCGCTCACCACCCATTTGTCGGTGTCGGCGCCTTGTTCGACGCGCAGGGCGAGGTCTTTCTGCAGTTCCTTCTCGAGGCGCTCGTTGATGTGGCGCGAGGTGCAGAATTTTCCCTCTTTTCCGAAGAAAGGAGAGTCATTGATGGCGAAAAGCATGGACATGGTCGGCTCGTCGATGGCGATGGTGGGCAGCGGCTCGGGGTTTTCGAAGTCGCAGATGGTGTCGCCGATCTCAAAGTTCTCAAGGCCGATCACAGCGCAGATGTCGCCGCTTTCCACGGCCGAGACTTTGGCGCGACCCATGCCCTCAAAGGTTTGGAGCTCCTTGATTTTCGTTTTCTCGAAGGTGCCGTCGCGGTGGGCGATGGTGATATTCATGCCTTCGCGCACCGTGCCGCGGTGCACACGCCCGATGGCGATGCGGCCGGTGTAGTTAGAATAGTCGAGCGAGGTGATGAGCAGCTGGGGAGTGCCTTCGAGGCGAGTGGGGGCGGGGATGTATTCGAGGATTTTGTCCAGCAGGTAGTGGATGTCTTCGGTGGGGTGGTTGTAGTCTTCGCCCATCCAGTTGTTTTTGGCCGAGCCGTAAACGACGGGGAAGCCGAGTTGCTCTTCGGTGGCGCCGAGTTCGAACATGAGGTCGAACACCATTTCATAGACTTCCTCGGGGCGGCAGTTGGGTTTGTCGACTTTGTTGACGACGACAATGGGTTTGAGGCCGATTTGCAGGGCCTTTTGCAAAACAAAGCGCGTTTGCGGCATGGGACCCTCGAAGGCGTCGACGAGCAGCAGGCAGCCGTCGGCCATGTTGAGCACGCGTTCCACTTCACCGCCGAAGTCGGAGTGGCCCGGAGTGTCGATGATGTTGATCTTGGTGTCCCGATAGTTGATCGATACGTTCTTGGAAAGGATGGTGATGCCCCGCTCGCGTTCCAAATCGTTGTTGTCGAGCATGAGTTCGCCGGTTTGTTGGTTGGCGCGGAACAGGTTTCCGGCCAATAACATCTTGTCCACGAGAGTGGTCTTGCCGTGGTCTACGTGGGCGATGATGGCGATGTTGCGAATGTCTTGCATTTAGGGAGTGTTGATTCAATTAAGCACACAAAAGTACGGACATTTCGCAGCCGAGACAAAAAAAGCCCGCCGTTTTCGCGCGGCGGGCTGGGATTTGTGGGGAATTTTTTAGGTGAACAAGGCAATTTCAGCCTTGCAGAAACCGACTACTGAGTGTGCGCACGGTGTACCAGACCGAAAGGCACCCGACACCGAGCGAAGTGCCGAAGATGATGAGCGTGTCGCTCAGGCGCAGACTCACGGGATAGGTGGGGGTGATGAAATTGCTCCCGTCGCCCATGCGGATGAGGCCGAATTGTTGCTGAAGCAAGACGAGAACCACGCCGAGTCCCACGCCGGAGAGCGTGCCGATGAGGGCGATGAAACTGCCTTCGGTGACAAAAATGGAGCGCACCCGCGAAGTGGACATGCCGAGGTGGCGGAATGTGCGCACGTCGTCCCGCTTTTCGAGGATCACCATGGAGAGCGAGGAGACAACATTGAAGGTGGCGAGGAGAATGATGAAGGTGAGAAAGAGATAGGCGAAGAACTTTTCGACTTTCATCACGTTGAACACGTCGGCTTGCTGTTCCATGCGGTCGAGCACCTGGTATTTCTCACCGACTGTGCGACGTAGCTCGTTTTTCACGCGCTCGATGTCGGCGCCGGGGCGCAGGCGGAGTTCCAAACGCGAGAGGCGCCCTTCTTTCTCGAAGAGCGTTTGCGTGAAGTTGAGCGATGTGAGAATATAAGTGTCGTCGTATTTGTGTTGGCCCACGGCAAATGACAGGCCGCCCGCATAAAGATCGCCGGTGGAGAAGGATTCGATGGGATTGGCCAGGTTGATGCGCTCGCCGCCTCGGGGCGCGCAAATTTGGAGCTTATCAAAATCGAGCGTTCCGATTTGTTCTGCCAGACCGTTGCCGAGAATGCCGTAGTGCACGCCGGCCGCCTGGAGCACGAAGGGGTGTTTGTCCAAACCGTGTAGGATGTGCGGCAGTTGCACCACGTCGGCAAAACTGCTGTCCACGCCTTTGACCGTGACAATGAGCGGATGACCGCGAAAGAGGATGAGGGCGTTGTCGGAAAGGGTGGCCGAGGCATTGCGCACGGCGGGATTGCGACGCACGGCCGTGAGGAGCGGATCGTCGACGGGGGCAAATTTCCCTTTCGTGGGGACGACGACAAGTTCGGGGTCGAAGGTGGTGTAAAGACTGCTGACTAAATCGCGAAAACCGTTGAAGACGCTCATCACACAGATCATGGCGGCGGTGGCAACTCCGATGCCCATCACGGCAATGGCGGTGATGATGTTGATGGCGTTGTGGCTTTTCTTCGAGAAAAGGTAGCGCCGGGCGATGAAAGCGTTGAGCAACATGGCGAAATGGGGTCAGAGTTTGAGAAGGCGGTCGATGTTTTCGGCGTAGTCGAGGGAGTCGTCGATGAAAAACTTGAGTTCGGGAATGATGCGCAGCTGATGTCTGACGCGTTTTCCCAGTTCGAAACGCAAAGTGGCGGCGTTGGCGTTGATGTTGCGCACGATTTCTTCGCCGCGTTCCGAGGGAAAGATGCTTAGGTAGGCGCGGCAGATGCTCATGTCGGGGCTAATGTAGGTTTTGCTCACGCTGACGAGCACACCGTGCATGGCTTTGGTTTGAAGAAGGAAGATTTCGCTGAGCTCCTTTTGGAGGAGTCGTGCGATTTTATGTTGGCGGGTTGTTTCCATTGTGGGGTCTGTGTGTTGATCGTGGGAAAGTGTGCACCCTCCGCGGAGTGCCGAGGTGCGATTAGGGGAGTTTGCGTAGCAGCGTGAGCCCGTCGCGCAGCGGAAGAATGAGGGTTTCGACGCGTTCGTCGCGGGCCACGCGATCATTGAAGGCGCGAATGCCGCGCGTCTGCGGGTCGTCGCGTTGCGGCTCGAGGACATGCCCGTCCCAGAGCGTGTTGTCGGCCAGCATGCACCCGCCGGGCGACAAACGGGGGAGGAGAAATTCGTAGTACGCGAGATAGTCGCGCTTGTTGCCGTCGACAAAGGCCAGATCGATGCCCTCCGGCACTTGCTCTTCGGCCTGCAAAATGTCGCCGATCACCATGCGGATGTCCACTTTCGCCCGCCAAGGACTGTTTTCCAGCCACGGGCGAGTGAAATCTTCCTGTTCGTCGTTGATTTCGAAGGTGAAAATCCGGCTGCCCTCGGGCATTCCGGCCGCCATGGCGAGGGCAGAATAGCCGGAATAGGTGCCGATTTCCACCACGGTGCGCGGTTGGAGCAACCGACAGAGGAGGGTGAGCAGTTTACCTTGGAGCGGACCGCTCGCCATGCGGGGGCGGAGCAGGCGAGTGTGGGTGGCACGATAGAGTTGATGGAGATAAGGATGCTCCGGACTCATGTGTTCGAGCAAATAGTCGTCGAGCGCAATGGATTCCATCGGATTTAGAGATTGAGACGGTAGGCGTTGGTGTCGCGAAGTTCGTAGCCGAGCGAGCGGTAGAGCCCATTGGCTTCGACGCGGCGGGGCGCGGAAGTGAGAATGAGGCTGCCGACGCCGAGTTCCTTCGCGCGTTCGTGCACAAAGCGGAGCAAACGTTTGCCGAGTCCCAAGCCGCGATGATTTTTGTCCACGACCACGTCTTCGATCCACCCTTTACAGCTCGAAAGGCACCGGCCCACGCACAAAGTGCACATGCCCACAATCGGTTGGTGGGGGAGAAGCACCGAGCGCGCGATGTAAAGATGCGCTTGCTCCGAGGTGATGAGGCCCACATAGGCGTCGGCCTTGAGCGGGCGGTCGGTGAGTTGGGCGAAAATGCCCTTCAGTTGTTCGAACTCCTCGGGGGTGACGCCGGTCAGTTCCTCAAATAGATAAGGATCTTGCCCTTCTTGTGCATTTGGGAGGTGCTGTTTGCTCAAAAGCAGCTGCCGGTAGAGTTGCGCGAACGTATATCCCGGTTGCAACACGCTTTCTGTTTCGGGTGCCACCTCGGCCAACGGCCCCAACACGAACTCGCGTGTGAGCATACGGGGATGGGGAATCGTGAGACCGGGAACGTCGATGCGCAAGTCGCCGTATTGCAGAATGTCGATGTCGATGGTGCGATCGAGATGCACACCATTTTTCGTTTTCTGCTCGCGTCCCAGCGACTTCTCCAGCATTTGCGTCTTGCGGATCAGCTCTGTTGGGTGCATTCGGGTCTCGAAAATGGCGACGGCGTTGATGAATTTGTGACTCGAGTCCATGTCCACCGGATCTGTCTCGATCAAACCCGAGGTGCGCACCAGCGGACCGACGAGAGAAGAGAGCAAACTGATGGCGCGGCGGATGTTGGCCTCGCGAGGTCCGAGATTAGAGCCCAGACCGATGTAGAGATCCATGACTGTGCGGGCTGAATTAGTCGACGATGAGCATTACATCGCCGAACGTTCCGAAACGATACTTCTCTTCGATGGCCACTTCGTAGGCGTGCATCACCTGTTCGTAGCCACCGAAGGCGGCCGTGAGCATGAGCAGGGTGGAAAGCGGCATTTGGAAGTTGGAGAACATGGCGTCGGCCACGCTGAATTCGTAGGGAGGGAAGATAAATTTGCTCGTCCATCCCTCATATTCCTTGATGCGTCCCTCGGTGCTCACGCAAGTCTCGAGTGCGCGCTGCACAGTGGTGCCCACGGCACAGATCTTGTGCCCTGCATTTTTGGCGCGATTCACGATTTCGCAGCATTCGGCCCCGACGTGCATCTCTTCGCTCGACATTTTGTGTTTGGTCAGGTCTTCTACGTCCGTTTGGTTGAAGCTTCCCAAACCGCAGTGCAGGGTAATGAAGGCCGACTCGATACCTTTGATCTCCATTCGCTTAAGCATCGACTTGCTGAAGTGGAGTCCGGCCGTGGGAGCGGTGACTGCGCCTTCGTGACGGGCGAAGATGCACTGGAAACGTTCCAGGTCTTCGGGCTCGGCGGGGCGTTTGATGATTTCGTGCGGGAGCGGCGCTTCGCCCAAGGCGTAGAGCGACTTCTTGAACTCGTCGTGATCGCCGTCATAAAGGAAGCGCAGTGTGCGTCCGCGGCTGGTGGTGTTGTCGATCACCTCGGCCACGATCGAATTGTCCTCGCCGAAATAGAGTTTGTTGCCGATGCGGATTTTGCGAGCGGGGTCCACGAGCACATCCCAGAAGCGTTGTTCGCGATTCAGTTCGCGCAGCAGAAAGACTTCGATGCGCGCTCCCGTTTTTTCCTTATTGCCGTAGAGACGGGCGGGAAAAACCTTCGTGTCGTTGAACACAAACACGTCTTGATCGTCGAAGTATTCGAGGAAATCTTTGAATTCGCGGTGTTCGATTTCGCCCGTTTTGCGATGCAGCACGAGCATGCGGCACTCGTCACGGTGTTCGGTGGGATATTCTGCGATGAGTTCTTCGGGGAGTTTGAACTTAAATTGGGATAGTTTCATGCGGCGTTATGCTATTGCAGCCCTTTCGGCCGGTGCGCGGGGGCAACACGAGCGGGGCTTCGGGATTTCTATTGAGGTATTTCGGTTTCGATCGTTTGCTGTGCGAGCCACGGTTCGAAGTCTTCGAGGCGGAGGCAGTTTTCCACGCGCACATCGCCCACTTGCGTGCGGCGCAGGGCGGTGAGGTGCGCGCCGCTGCCCAGGGCCTGCCCGATGTCGCGAGCCAAGGCGCGGATGTAGGTGCCTTTCGAGCAAACGATGCGCAGGGTGAGGGAGGGGGCATCGCCGTCGAGCGAAGCATCGAGCAGTTCGATCTCGTCGATGCGCAGCAATTTGGCTTTGAGCGGCACCTCCTCGCCGTTGCGTGCCATTTCGTAGGCGCGGCGGCCGCCGATTTTGCAGGCCGAATAGGCCGGAGGCACCTGCATGATGTCGCCGACAAACCCTTTTAGCGTCGTTTCGACGAGGGCGCGGTCGATGTGTGCGGTGGGGTAGGTGGCGTCGATCGGGTGTTCGAGGTCAAAGCTCGGTGTCGTGGCACCCAGCCGGAGGGTGGCGACGTATTCCTTCACACCCGCTTGCAGTGCGTCGATCTTTTTCGTGGCCCGACCGGTGCAAACGATCATCACCCCGCTGGCGAGCGGGTCGAGTGTCCCGGCGTGGCCCACTTTGAGCTTGGTGCCGCCCATGGCTTGCGTCAGTAGCCAACGCACCTTGGCCACTAATTGAAAGGAAGTGAGACCAAGTGGTTTGTCGAAGGCGAGAATTTGTCCGGTCAGGAAGTTCATGAGGCGGAAAGTGGGGACTTTTGAACGAAAGCGGGGAGCTTTTTCGCAGAAACGGGGGCGTTTTTTCGAGCCGTTGCGGAGTTTTCGGTCGGTGTGGGGAGAGGGTTGCTGCGCTCTTGCGCGGTTTGCAGCGAAATGCCGCAGAGCGGGAGCAAAAGGATGAGCAGACCCACCGCGATGCGGTACCATCCGAAGGCGCGGAAGCCGTAGCGCGTGATATAGTGGATGAAGTATTTCACCGACACGAGGCCGACGACGAAGGCTACCACGTTGCCCAAGATGAGCACGGTAAGATGGTTGCCCGAAGTGAGGACATCGGCGCCGCCGTCCTTGATCAGGTCATAGATCTCCTTGAGGGTGGCGCCGAACATGGTGGGCACGGCCAGAAAGAAGGAGAACTCGGCGGCGTTCTTGCGGCTGAGGCGCTGCTGCATGCCGCCTACGATGGTGGCCATGGAGCGGGAGGTGCCGGGAAGCAGGGCGGCGATGCACTGATACAGCCCAACCACGAAGGCACGGCGGAAGGTGAGGGGCGTCTCCTCGGAGGTGTGGCGGAACAAACGGTCGCAAAAGAGCATGAACACACCGCCCACCACGAGCATGATGGCCACCATTTGCACGCTCTCCAGGTTTTGGTCGATGACTTTCTTGAGTGTCACGCCGACCACCACGGCGGGGAGCACGCCGACCACGAGTTTCAGATAGAAAGGCCAGATGCGACTCCACCAACTGCCACCTTCTCGATCGGTGGGCGGATTGAAAAACCGACGCCAATAGAGCACCACAACCGAAAGGATGGCGCCGAACTGGATGATCACGGTAAAGGCTTTGACAAAGTCGGTCATTTCGACTCCGAGCAGCCCTTCGGCGATCATCATGTGCCCGGTTGAGCTCACGGGAAGGAACTCGGTGAGCCCTTCCACGATGGCAATGATGAGAGCTTGGAGGGTGGTCATTCGAACGACGGCTTTGCGGTTTCCAATTCATCCGATTCGTTTTTTTCGCCTGCGAATTGGTCGGCCTTTTCACGGTGTTTCGGGCGATAGAGAATGGAAACGATCACAAACAAATAGCCCACAAAGCAGACCATCGGTGCCACAACGGTGCGACGTTGGTCGAAGATCGAGGGTTCAAAGTGCGTGTCGGTGCTGCCCGGCCCGCTCATCAGAACGAAACCGACGACGATGATGAGGAGGGCTATGCCCAGAAGAATGAAATTGATGCGTGTGAACGCGAAAAGCGATTTGTTTTGCATGACAAAAGCGGATGTGTGGTTGGGGAAATCAGTAGAGGAACGAATCGTCGCGGCGCATGCCGATGTGGCGATTCACCGAGAAATAGGCGCAGATCACCGTGAGCAGGATGCCGATGATGGGGACACCGATGAGGGTGAGCGACATCACGGTCGGCGTCACGAGCACAATCACGTCTTCGTCCCAACTGCGCAGACCGAGCATGCCGCCGAACAGCAGCAGGTCGGCCGTGAGCGAGGAGACGAGTCCGATGTAGAAGGCTTGAAGCAGGAAGGGCCGGCGAATCAAACTCCATTTTGCGCCGACGAGCTTCATGGTTTGAATGGCTTCGCGGCGTTTCGAAACGCTCATGCGCAGGGTATTGTTGATCAGTGCGACACTGACAAAGCCGAGCAGGCAGGCCACGATGAGCAGCACCAAGCTGACTTTGCGAATGTTCCCGTTGACGTTCTTCATCAGGTCGCCGGGATAAATTACATCGCTCACACACGTGTTTTGCTTGAGGCGCGGCATGTAGCGCCGGAGCGAATCGGTGTCGGCATAGTCGGCTTTGAGGTGAATCTCGAACGAAGCGGGAATCGGACTGCTGCCCAGAAAATCATTGTCCAGGCCGAGCGCTTCACCTTGCTGGCGCGTGGCTTCTGCCTTCGAGGTGTACACCACTTGACGCGTGTAGGGCTGCGATTTGAGCCAGGTTTGCAGTTGATAGGCCTGGTGTTGATCGATACTGTCGTTGAGTAGCACCTCGACAGTGAAGTTTTCGCGCAGCGAACGGCTGAGATTGTCGGCGACGGCGGCAAAAAACAACACGGTGCCCACAAGGATGAGCACCATCGTCGTGCTGATGCAAGCTGTCACGGAGTCCAGACGCCCGCCGCGGGCCGATTTGTTCTTTCTCATGAGGCGATTTGGCGATTGGGAGGCCCACATTGCCGGTAATGAGGGCATAGTCAGGGTAAATTGCTGCAAATATACGGATCAAGATTGTATTTTGCTGCGTTTTGCTGTTTTTTTAGTCCTCGTTTTCGCGACGTAAAGGATAATTGCCGCGCAGGGCTTCAAATTGGTCGGGGTTGGCGTGCAGCCGCTCCGTGTCGGTGAGCGGATTGTAGAGCCGAAGTTGCGCAAGGGCGCGTTCGGGCAGTGAGCGGGCGAGGGATTCGGGCAGCGGGCCGTAGACAAAGTGTGCGGGCAAGGCGGGGGGCTGAATGTCGAAGCGGGCGGCGAGCCCGAAGTGCCGCGCCACGGCTTCAAGACTCATGCGTGTGCCGTTGGCTTTCCCGTCGGCGCTGTAACCGGCCACGTGGGGCGTGGCGATCAGTGCGGAGCGGAGCAGCGAGGGGGCGGGGTGCGGTTCGTTTTCCCACGTGTCGATTACGGCAGCGCAGATCTTTCCCGTCGACAAGGCCCATTCTACGGCCGCGGTGTCGGCACATTCGCCGCGCGCCGCGTTGATGAACACGCGACAGCGGCACAGACTTTCGAAAAATGCCCGGTCGGCCAAATGATACGTGGCGTTTGCTCCGTCGCGGGTGAGGGGAGTGTGCAAACTGATCACGTCGGCTTCGCGCGCCAAGTCGGAGAGGGTGTGCGGTTCGCCCTTCGGCGGGTCGCAACGCAGCACTCGGCAGCCCTCGGCCTCCAAGATTTCGGCTACGGCTCCCCCGACGTGGCCCACGCCCACCAGTCCCACAGTCAAACCGCTGAGATTTGCGCAGCGCTGTGCCGATGATAAGGAGAAAAATTCTGACGAATCGAAATTATGTTTAGAAATTTGGGCGTCGGAGCCTGAGTTTGGGGTGGAAGTGGGGGACTTTTCGTCGAAACACCCCTGTGCGGCTGCGATCCAAAGGCTGTTGCGCACGTATTGTGCCACGCTGTGGGCGTTGCACCCCGGGCAGTTGTGCCACGCGATCCCTTTTTGGGCCAAATAGTCCTTGTCGATGTGGTCGTGCCCGATGGTTGCCGTGACCACCAGCTGCACTTTGCTGCCTTCGAGGAGGGCGCGGTTCACTTGTGTGCGGGTTCGCGTGATGAGCACGTCGGCGTCGCGCACATCGTCGGCACTGATTGCTGCACCGGGCAGGAATTTGCATTCGCCGAGCCGAGCGGCGGCCTCGCGGATGAAGGGTATTTTGTCGTCGATGACGAGTCGGAGCATAAGTATTGCGTGTTTTGTGGTGAAAAGCGGGGAGCGTGGCGGAAAAGCCGGGAGCCGGAAACGCACAGCGCGCGAAAACAGAGCCGCGGGTGGGCGATTGTTTTCGCGCGCAGGGAGCGGCGGCGGTTATTCCCCGCGTTTGCGCAGGCGTTCGAGGTTGCGTTGGTGCATGTTCACCACGCTTTTCGAACCTTTCTGCTTGATGAGTTTCGCAGGTTTCTGTTTATCGAGTGGAAGTGCGGTCACATCCCAATCTTCATTGAGGTCCCAATTGGCTTTCACCTCAATTTCTTTCGGAGAATAGTAGACCGGTTCCGGTTCGGTGTGGGTTATCCAGTCGCCGGTGGTCCATCTGCCGTCATTGTTGCGGTCGAGATAGCAGCGCAAGTAGTAATTTCCGGGGCGCACGTAGTAAAATTCCGCGCGGCCCTCGCGAATGTGCACTTCCTTCTCCACATTGCCCGAAGCATTGAGGAGTTGTACCACAGCACTGGTGTCGGCGTGGTGAAGCGTGACGAAGACCGTGCCGAAATCCTCGAGTTTCGCGATTTCGAAGTTGCGTTCTGTGCGCTTGTTCACCAGTCCGTAGATGGAACGCACGGCCGCCGAGTCGATAACGAACTTGTAGTGTTGCGCGGGCCGCCATTCTGCGCGCAAAGTGGCGGCGAGCGGATTGCCCGGCACGCTGTCGAGCGCAAAAGGTGCGTCGTGCCAGAGCGTGTCCTCCTTGAGTCGGAGGTGAACACCGGCGGCGCGCAGTTGCGCCAGAGGTTCGGGGAAGGTAATCGTCACGTTGCGATCGGGCGTGAGGGGACTACCCGACGAAATTTTCGGTTCGAGATACTCGCGAGGCGGAGTTTCGTCGGTGAAGTCGCCGCGTTTGTGTCGGCGTTCGCGCTGTTTTTCCCACTTGGCCAGTTCCTTTTGTTTTGCCGCAAGGCGTTTGGCGAAGGTGGTCTTGGGGGTAATTTCGAGTGTGTCCGTTTTGCTGCGCGCCACCTTGAGCGAATCGTCCCAATCATCGTAGGTGCAAGCCAATCGCAGTGTGTCGAGATGCAAAAGCGTGGTGTCCGTCAGCCAATAAGTGAGGGTATCGTTGTCGCGGTTGGCGATGGGGAAGAGACTGCGCGCGGCATCGAAATTCAGTCCGCGCAGTTGCGGGCGCTGTCGCGAAGGTCCGGTGAAAAAGAGGGTGAACCATTCGGGCACATCGCGTGTGTATTTGAGAAAGTGGCGCGGCCGATAGTCGACTTTGAAGGCCCGCACCACAATGTCGTCGGGCAGGAAGTGAGTAAAGTGGATGGTGCGGATGGAATCGTAGCGTGTGCTGTCGACCCACGCCGTGTCGTAGCGAACATCGGGGCGCGATGAGGCGGTGAGCGGAGTGTTGAGCCAACCGATCAGCTCGGTCGGTTGTGTGTAGCGGAAGTCGCCATCGGCATCTTGCAGGGCATAGATGCGATAGTTGCGTTGGGCGTTCACCCCCTTGATGGAAAAATAACCGTCGGCGTCCGTTCGCGCCACGCGGTCGAAGGGTTTGCGCGTGAAAGCCGTGTCCGACGCGTCAAAGTGTAGGCCTGCCAGTATGCCCTTCACCGGTTCGAGATCTTCGGCGTTGAGAATGTGGCCGGACATCTGCATGGTGTCGGTCGTTGCCCCCGTGGAGAAAATATAAGTGTACTGCCCCAGCGGGTTGCCCTCGTTGTTGTCGGTGATGGCATCGGAGAAGTCGACCGTGTAGGTCGTGTTGGGAATCATCGAGTCGAGGAGTTCGACCGTGATTTTGCGTCCCGAGACTTTGATCTCGGGCTGTTCGATTTGCGGCGGCGAGACAATGATTTTCTCGGAGGGGTTGTCCACCTTGATGAGTTCGTTGAAAGTGAGACTAAACTTCACTTTTTTGTTGCGTCCCACCTTTTCCGGAGCACTCATGCTCACGATGTGCGGCGGGGTCTCGTCGTAGGGACCGCCGTCGGGCCCGCTGCCTTGGTTGGCGCAGCCCGTCCAGAAGGCCAAGAGGCCGAGAAGAACGGCGAGGAGGAGGGGAAGTTTTTTCAAAGCGAGAAGTTTTTGGGGTGAATCCCGAAGGGAGCCGCGCGATCGGGGGAGTTAGGCGTTCATCGCCAGGATCTCTTCGATGAGATTGCGGTGATTGGAAAGGCGCGGCACCTTGTGTTGTCCGCCCAGTTTGCCGCGGCTGCGCAACCAGTCGTCGAAAAGTCCCGGTCGCGCCGTGACGATTTCGAGTTGCTGGAGGGTGATGTCTTTATAGCGCTTGGCGTCGTAGTCAGAATTGATGGCGCGCAAGGCTTCGTCGAGGGCGTGGGCGAAAAGTCCGAGGTCGGCCGGCGCTTGCGCGAACTCGATGAGCCACTGGTGGCGGCATTTGCCTGCGGCGTCCATGAATACCGGTGCCGCGGTGTACTCGCGTACCTCAGCCCCCGTGGCTTTGCAGGCCGCTTTCAGCCCTTGCTCGGCGTTGTCCACCATCAGTTCTTCGCCAAAGGCGTTGATGAAACTCTTGGTGCGCCCACTGATCACGAACTTGTGCGGGAAAGTTTGGGTGAAGCGCACGGTGTCGCCGATTTGGTAGCGCCAAAGGCCGCATGAAGTGCTGATGACCAGCGCATAGTGCCGATTGGCTTCCACCTCCCAGAGGGGGAGCACCGTGGGATGGGACGTGCCCACTTCTTCGAGCGGGATGAACTCGTAGAACACGTCGTAGTCGAGCATGAGGGTCATGGCGCGATCGCCCGGATCGGTCTGGAGACCGAAGAAACCCTCCGAGGCGTTGTAGGTTTCCATGTAGCTCATGCGCGCGGAAGGGATGAGCCGGTGGTACTGTTCGCGATAGGGGGTGAAGGCCACGCCGCCGTGGAAGAAAACTTCGAGGTTGGGCCACACCTCATCGAGCGTTTTTGCGCCCGCACGTTCGAGCACTTTCATGATCACCGCCATCATCCACGAAGGAACCCCCGCAATAGAAGTCACGTTCTTGTCGAAGGTTTCTTCGGCAATGAGCTCACGTTTGCGGTCGAAATCTTCGAGTAGCGCCGTCGTCTTCGAGGGGACGCGGAAGAGACGCACGAAGGGCGAAGCGTTTTCGTTGAGAATCGCGCTCAAATCGCCCACGCGCGAGGAGGGGGAATCGTAGTTGGGCTGGTGGCTGCCGCCGAGAATGAGCGAGCGGCCGGTGAACAGGCGGCTGTCGGGGCGGTTGCGCAGGTAGACAGCCACCGAATCGCGACCGCCGGCGTAGTGGAGGTGCTGCAAACCGCGGTCGCTCACGGGAATGAACTTGCTCTTGTCGTTCGTCGTGCCCGATGATTTGGCGTACCAACGCACGCGACCGGGCCAAAGGATGTCGCGTTCGCCGTGGCGCATGCGGTCGATGTCGCCTTTCAGCGCTTCGTAGTCGGTGAGGGGCACGCGCGCGGCAAAATCTTCGTAGCAGCGCAGGCCGTCATAGCCGTGGCGTTCGCCCCAAGCCGTGCGGGCGGCACTGCGCACCAGCCGAGCCAGGACGGTGCGTTGGAGCTGTTCGGCGCGATCGGCGTAACTGTCGATGGCGGCCACGCGGCGCGAGAAGAAAGTACGGACGAGGGGGGTGAGATTCATGGTTGGGAGTGCGTGAGGTAGTGGGCCAGCAGGCCGAGGTCTTCGGGATAGGTGAGTTTGAAGTTGCGCTCTTCGCCGCGTACGAGGGCGATTTCGACTTCGGGGCAGTAGCGCAGCACCACACCGCAGTCGTCGGTGGCGCGAAACTCCGGGTCTTGCAGGGCGCGGCGATAGGCTTCGAGGAGCACCGGCGCGTGAAAACCTTGGGGAGTCTGCACGCGCCGCAGTCGTGAGCGGTCGGTGAGGCGCAACGTGTGCCCGTTGTCGTCGACCTCAATGAGGGTGTCGACCACGGGCAGGACGATATTGACTGCGGCGTGGCTTTGCAGGCCGGCACAAACCCGCTCGATGAGCGCGGTGCTCACCGCCGGGCGCACGGCATCGTGGATGAGGACGTGGACGGCTTCCGCGTTTTGAGCTGAAAGTGCGAGATTTTCTGCGAAAAGTTCCCCGTTTTCGGCTGAAAATGGGGGTGTTTTTGTGGCCATCGCCGCGTCGTGCCCGTCGGCTCCCCGTTGCGCGTCGGAAAACTCCGAAGGCGGTGGTGCGCAATCGGCTCCGGAGCTCGGACGCGTCGAGGTTTTCAGCCGGCCGGTGGCGTCGAGAAAGGCGCGCATCCCGTTGATTGTGGAGTCTTGGCGCTCTTTGCCGCCGGCCACCACGTGGGTGATTTTCGGGTGGGGGTGTTGTTGCAAAATGCTGCGCACCTCGTCGAGATGGTCGGGGTGTGCCACGATGCCGATCTCGTCAATGGCCTGCACCTCCTCGAAGGCGGCGATGCTATGTTCGAGCACAGTGCGCCCGCCCACCGATGTGAACTGTTTGGGGCGGGTGCTGCCGAAGCGACTGCCGGTTCCGCCGGCGAGGATGAGGGCGATGGTGTGAGACATGGGGGAGAGGAGACGAAAGTCGGGAACCTTTTTGCGTGTGGTGCGAACAAAACGGCCGGTGTGGGGTTCCGGCCGTTGCGCGGCGGGCGAAAATGGGAGAGAGTGGGGAGCAGGGGGTGATTTATCCGAAGATGTGGTGATAAATCTTGTCGGTGGCACCGGCATGCTCGGCGATGTAGTTGCCGGCCTCGGCTCCTGCGGCGGCAGCGTGCGCGGGGTGAGCGAGATAGTCGTCGAGCAGAGCCTGGAAATCGGCGGCCGACGTGATTTCGCGGCAACCTCCGTTGGCCAACAGGGCTTGGGCTTCGGTGAACCTCTTGTTGTTCGGGCCGATGATGACGGGCACGCCGTAGACAGCGGCCTCGGGTACGTTGTGAATGCCCACGCCGAAACCGCCGCCCACGTAGGCGATGCTGCCGTAGCGGTAGATGGAGGAGAGCAGGCCGTAGGAATCGACGATGAGCACGTCGAAATCGGCCACACTGTCCTCGGTGGCTTCTGAATAGCGGACGCTGCGACGGGTGATGCGGCTCTCGATTTCTTTCAGGTGGCCGGCACTCACCACGTGGGGCGCGATGACGAGACGCAAGTCGGGGTGGCGGTTGACGTAGTCGAGGAGAATCTCCTCGTCGGGGGGCCATGTGCTGCCGGCCACGAGGACGGTGTGCCCTTGGGCGAAGCGTTCGACGAGCGGGAGGGGGCGCGCGGCGCGACGGATGTCGATGACGCGGTCAAAACGCGTGTCGCCCGTCACGGTGACGTTGTCTTTCACCCCGATGCGCGAGAGCAGCTTGACCGAAAGGCGGTTTTGAACAAAAAAGTGGGTGATGCGCCGCAAACAGCGGGCGTAACTGCGACCGTACCACTGGAAAAAAATCTGTCCGGGGCGGAAAATGCTGCTCACGGAGTAGACGGGAATGCCGTTGCGGTGGAGTACGTCGATGTAGTTGCGCCAAAACTCGTATTTGATGAAGATGGCGATTTCGGGGCGCGCGAGTTTGACGAAACGGCGGGCGGCGGTGGGGGTGTCGAAGGGGAGGTAGCAGACGATGTCGGCGCCTTTGTAGTCTTTGCGCACCTCATATCCCGAGGGAGAAAAGAAGGTGAGGAGAATTTTGCGCTCGGGATGCTCGTGACGCAGGCGTTCGATGAGCGGCCGCCCCTGTTCGAACTCGCCAAGTGAGGCGGCATGGAACCACACATAGCGGGCATTGGGGTCGATCTGTTCGCGAAGTTGGCGGCGGGTGCGGTGCTGACCGCGTACCATGGCGCGCGCCTTGCGGTGACCAAAGGCCGCCACAAGGCGCACGAGGAGGGCGTAAATGTAAATGCCGAAGCTATACATAAAAATCAGGAGAGGGTGTCGATGGCAAACTGGATGCGGCGGAGGGTTTCCTCCTTGCCGAGGAAGGCGGAAAGCTCATACATGTCGGGACCTTTGCCGGTTCCGACCAGCGCAACGCGCCAAGCGTTCCAAGGTTTCACGCCTTCGGCCTCACACCAGGGGTCGATGGCCGCTTTCTGGCTTTCGGCTGAGAAATCGTTGAGGGCGGAGAGGCGTTCGGCCACGCCGCGCATCACGGCGGCGGAGTCTTCTTTCCAGTTTTTCTTGACAAATTTGTCTTCGCGGTCGAAGTTGACGGGCGCAACAAAGCAGAAATCGCACAAAGGCCAGAGGTCGGAGACGAAACTTACGTTGCGTTTTTTGGTTTGTCCGCTCTGCGCGTCGACATACTCCACATTTTTGGTTTTGAGCATGTCGATCACGGCGGCGGCGCGCTCCGGTGTGGCGGTGATGCCGTGGGAGGCGAGAATTTCGACGAGGGCGGGGGCCAATTCGAGGGCGGGGGTGGCGAGAAGGTACTCGCGGTTGAACCACCAGCCCTTGACATAGTCGAACTTCGCGCCGGCTTTCGAGCATTTGGTGAGGTCGAACTTGGCAATTAGCTCATCCATGCTCATAATTTCCTGGTCGTCGCCGGGATTCCAGCCGAGAAGCGCGAGGAAGTTGACCACGGCTTGCGGAAGATAGCCGCTTTCGCGATAGCCGCTGCTGACTGTGCCGTCGGGAGCGTGCCATTCGAGGGGGAAAACGGGGAAGCCGAGCTTGTCGCCGTCGCGTTTCGAGAGCTTTCCGTTGCCGGTGGGCTTGAGCAGCAGGGGCAAGTGGGCAAAGCGCGGCATGGTATCGGCCCATCCGAACGCGCGATAGAGCAGAACGTGGAGGGGAGCGGAAGGAAGCCACTCTTCGCCGCGGATCACATGGGTGATTTCCATGAGATGGTCGTCGACAATGTTGGCTAAGTGGTAAGTGGGCAGTTGATCTGCGCTCTTGTAGAGCACTTTGTCGTCGAGAATCGAGGAATTGATGACCACATCGCCGCGAATAATGTCGTCGACGTGCACGTCTTCGCCGGGCTCGATTTTGAAACGCACCACATATTGGTCGCCGCGTGTGATGCGGGCTTCCACTTCTTCGGCCGAAAGGGTGAGCGAGTTCTCCATTTGCCCGCGCGTGGAGGCATCATATTGGAAATTGGCGATGCTTTCGCGGGCGGCGTTCAGGGCTTCAGGCGTGTCGAAGGCGATGTAGGCTTTGCCCTCGGCGAGCAGTTGGTCGACATAGTGCTTATAAATGTCGCGGCGTTCGCTTTGTCGGTACGGACCTTTGTTGCCGCCGAAGCTTACGCCCTCGTCAAACTGAATGCCGAGCCACTTAAACGATTCGATAATGTAGTCTTCGGCGCCGGGCACGAAGCGAGCAGAATCGGTGTCCTCGATACGGAAAATTAGTTGGCCGCCGTGTTGGCGAGCGAAGAGGTAATTATAGAGAGCCGTGCGGACGCCGCCGATATGCAGGGGGCCTGTGGGACTGGGGGCGAAGCGTACGCGTACGTTTTGTTCGGACATTGTCTTGAGAATTGGCAGTTTTTGAAATCTTGTAATATGCAAAATTACAGCTTTCGCAGTAGAGTTACAAAAAGTGGGGGCGTTTTTTGATTTTGCGGGGGGCTTTCGCCGAATAACGGGGGGAAATCCGGCCGATCACTTGCGTTTTTTGCCCCCGCCTTTCTTCTTTGCGTTGTTCTTCTTGTTCTTTTTTGCTGCGGGCGCCTTCTTGTTGGCTTTTTTGCGGCCGAAGGCTTCGGGACCGGGGGCGCCGGTGTGCTCAGCGGCGTGGCGCGAAGAAGGGCGTTGGCCCTTTTTGGGTACGGGAGCGATGTAGCCTTCGTCTTCCACCAGCGAGAAGTCGAGTTGTCGGCGTTCGAGGTTGGCGCGCTCCACCCGGAAGCGCACTTTGTCGCCCAAATTGTAGATGCGCTTCGTGCGGCGACCCACCAGGCGGTAGTTGTCTTCGTCGAATTCGTAGTAGTCGCTAGAAAGGTCGCGCAGCGGCACCATGCCTTCGCACTTGGTGAGGATATCTTCGACGTAGATGCCAAATTCCGTCACGCCCGAGATGACACCGTCGAACTCTTGGCCGATGCGGTCGGCCATGAATTCGGCTTGTTTGTATTTGATGGACGCACGTTCGGCGGTGGCGGCCACTTGCTCGCGCTCTGAGCAGTGTTCGCACATCTCTTCATACTTTTTCGCGCTGACGGATCGGCCGCCTTCTGCGTATTTGGCGAGCAAACGATGCACCATCAAGTCGGGATAACGGCGGATGGGCGAGGTGAAATGCGTGTAGTGGCGGAACATAAGGCCGTAGTGTCCGATGTTGTGCACGGAGTAGCGCGCTTTCATCATGGCGCGAAGTGCCACGAGTTCCACGACGTTTTCCTCTTTCTTGCCCTTGACTTCGCCAAGCAGGTCGTTGAGCGAGTGGGAAATGTCGGTTTTTGTGCCTTCGGTGCGCACTTTGTAGCCGAATTTGGCCACGAAGCCGCGCAGCTTCTCGAGCTTTTCGGGATCGGGCACGTCGTGAATGCGGTAAGGCAGCACTTTCGGTTGTTTGCCCTTGGGGACAACGGCCACGTGTTCGGCCACGGAGCGGTTGGCCAACAGCATGAATTCTTCCACTAACTTGTTGGCATCTTTGGCAATCTTGACGTAAGTGGAGACGGGATGCCCCTTTTCGTCGATGTCGAAGCGCACTTCGGGGCGGTCAAACCCGATGGAACCGGCTTTGAAACGGCGGGCGCGGAGCTGTTTGGCCAGGCGATCGAGGAGCAAAATCTCGGCCGCCCATTCGCCGACGGGGTGTTCGGCCGAACCATCCACCGCGGGGTGGTCGCCCGGCAGGGCGAGATCGTCGGCAGAGGCCTGGCCGTTGCGCTCAATCAGGGCTTGCGCTTCCTCATAAGTGAAGCGGCGATTGCTCTCGATGACCGTTTTTGCGATGTGAAATTGGAGGATTTCGGCTCGTTCGTTCATTTCGAAAATGGCGGAATAGGCCAGTTTTTCCTCGTTGGGGCGGAGCGAACAGATGAAATTGCACAGCCGCTCGGGGAGCATGGGGATGGTGCGGTCGACAAGATAGACACTTGTGGCACGATCGTAGGCTTCGCGGTCGAGCGCGCTGTCTTCTTTCACATAGTGACTCACGTCGGCGATGTGCACACCCACCTCCCATCGACCGTCGCCCACGGGGCGTATGGAAAGCGCATCGTCGAAGTCTTTGGCATCGCGGGGGTCGATGGTGAAAGTGGGAACGGCGCGGAAATCTTCGCGGCGCGCAATTTCGGCAGGCGTGATGCCCGGCTCGAGATGCTCCGCGGCGCGCTCGATGGCCTCCGGATAGCGGTAAGGAAGTCCGTATTCGGCTAGGATGGCGTGCATCTCGGTGTCGTTTTCGCCCTCGGCGCCGAGAATATCCACCACTTCGCCCACGGGGCTCTTGCTGTCTTCGGGCCAATCTGTGATCTTAACGACGGCTTTGTCGCCGGTTTTTCCGCCGTGGAGGGCGTCGGCGGGGATAAAAATGTCGGTGGCCAGTCCGCGTTCGTTGACCAAAAAGGCGTAATTGCGCTCTACATGGAGGCGTCCCACGAAGGTTTCGCGAGCGCGGCGGATGATTTCGGTCACTTCTGCCTCGCGAGTGTGTCCGCGGCGGCGGGCCAACATGGTGACACGCACGTGATCTCCGTCGAGTGCGTGGTGGGCGTTGCGTTCTGTCACGAGGATATCTTTTCCTCCATCGTCGGGAACGAATACATTGTGCCCGTTGCGCTTGCGACGGAACACACCTTCTATAATTTGCACGTCGCGTTCTGCGTGACGGTAGTGGCCTGTGCCGTCAGTTGTCAGATAATCGTCGGCAACCAAGTCGGCTAATGTGTCGAGCACCAGCATTTTCGCCGGATGGTTCACGGCACCGACGGCGTGGAAGAGCGATTTCACACTATAAGTGGCGCCGGCGCTGTGCTCGAAGACAACGAGCAGGCGATTGCGCACTTCTTTTTTGTTGAGGCGGGTGCCGGTGGTCTTTTTGGCCATGATGTGTAGAGGTTAAAGTACGATTTTTTCGACTGTCCCTTCGGTGTGGGGCATGAAGACGGCGGCATTTTCGCCAAACTTCTCGGTGTCTTCGGTGGTGAGAAAGCGCAATGTGCCGTTGCGCGTGAGTTTTTGGTCCATTTCGGGGTGGCGTCGCAGATAATCCTCCAGCGAGGCGGCCACATAGTCGCCTTGTGCGAGCACACGCACGCCTTCGGGCAGATATTTCACGATCTTATCCATCAGCAGCGGGTAGTGTGTGCAAGCCAGCACGAGGGTGTCGATTTGCGGATCGCGCGAAAGGATTTGTTGAAGGCGTTGCTGCACGAAATAGTCGGCGCCGGGCGAGGCGTATTCCCCATATTCCACCAGCGGCACCCACATCGGGCAGGCTTGTCCCGTGACGACGATGTCGGGATGGAACTTGGCGATCTCGAGTTCGTAGCTTTTCGAGCGAATGGTGCCTTGTGTGCCGAGAATCCCCACGTGGCGGGAGCGTGTGAGGGTGCCGACAGCTTCCACCGTGGGGCGAATCACACCGAGCACGCGCCGATCAGGGGCCAGGCGGGGGAGATCCTGTTGCTGAATGGAGCGGAGCGCTTTGGCCGACGCGGTGTTGCAAGCCAGAATGACGAGTTCGCAGCCCCGCGCGAAGAGTTCCTGCACCGCTTGGAGGGTGTAGCGATACACCACGTCGAAGGAGCGCGGACCGTAGGGGGCACGCGCGTTGTCGCCGAGGTAAAGGTAGTCGTAGTCGGGCAGTCGGCGGCGGATTTGTCGCAGAATCGACAAGCCGCCGTAGCCGGAATCAAAAACGCCGATCATGGGCTGAGCGAAATGAAGGGAAAGAGCGCATGCCGCACGCGGATCATTGTGCGTTGAGCAAGCGGGCTTTCACGTAGGGGGTGATGTCTTCTGACTTTTGGGGGTTGAGATAAGGGTGCGTACCGGCCGAGGTGTCGACCACAAAGTCGTAGCCGCGCTCAGCCCCAATGGCGCGAATCACAGCATCCACCTGTTCGCCGACGCGCCCCATGAGTTCTGTTTCGGCTTTCTTGAGCAGATTTTCGGCTTCACGGCGGAAAGCGATGCCACGTTCCATGGCCATTTGCAAATCCCCCTGACGTTTGAGCAGGATGGCCTCGGGCAAATTTTTCTGCACCTGCAGATATTCCGAATATTGGCGGCGGAAGGCCGTCTCGTTGTAGCGCGCTTCGGCTTCATATTTGGCGCGGAGCGAATCGAGTTGGGCGCGCACGCGGGCGGTTTCGGGCAACAGCGCGATGACGGCGGCACGGTTCAGATAGCCGTAACGGGCGCCGCTTTGAGCAAAGAGGGAAAGCGGGGCACACACCAGGAGCGTGAGCAGGAAAAGGCGGAAAAAGCGTTTCATGCAGTGGGTTGTTTGATATATTGTATGCTTGCAAAGGTACTTTATTTTGCTAATGCACCGTGAAATGACGAACTAAAATTTGTTTGTCATCGGCCGATTTCTTATTTTTGCGTCGCTCGCGATGAATTCTTGGCCATTTCGCCCCAATTCCCTCCGGAAATCGGCAGAAAGCACCGAATTTTCTTCACCGCCGCCGGGAACTCGCGAGAACGTATTATCAATTTTCCATCACATTCATTCCTTTTCCATCAATGATCAACCAACTCTTCACCTTCGCAGCCGGGATCCTCGTCTCCCTCGAACGCCATTTCTTCACTTATCTCCGCATCGCCATCTTTTTGGTCATGGCTTGGATTGGCGGACTTAAGGTTTGCCAGTACGAAGCCGACGGCATCGTTCCGTTTGTCAGCAACAGTCCGTTCATGAGCTTCCTCTATCACAATTCTTCTAAGACCACGGTCAACGACAAAGGCAAGACCGTGAAGGAATATAAGGTGCACATGAACAAAGAGGGCGAGGTGAAGCCCGACAACATCAAGTGGCATCAGGAAAACGGCACCTATGTCTTCTCCATCGGCTTGGGACTGATGATTTGCACCATCGGCACGCTCGTCCTCCTGGGCATCTGGTGCCCGCGCGTGGGTATGCTCGGCGGACTGCTCACCTTTGGCATGTCGATCGTCACCCTTTCGTTCCTCATCACCACCCCCGAGTGCTGGGTGCCCAACTTGGCCGACGGCGCCACCTACCCGCACGACGGACTCCCCTATTTCACGGGCGCACACGGTTTCCCCTTGCTTTCGGGTGCCGGTCGTTTGGTGATCAAAGACGTGATCATGAGCGCCGGCGGCCTGTTGGTGGCTGCTGAGGCCGCGCGTCGCTTCTTGGCTCGCCGAGCTGCCTGATCGTGGCACGAATGTTGCATGTAGAACATCCGTATTATTCATCTCACAACACGCAATAATTTATGGCACATATCGAAAAAGGACAAGTTTTCGTCCCCGCCACCTCAGTGGAATACGCAGAAGGAAGTGTCGTTTCTCGCGAGATTCTTCGCAACAACGCCGGTACGCTCACGCTCTTTGCCTTCGATGCCGGACAAGGTCTGTCCGAACACACGGCTCCCTTCGATGCCACGGTGACCATCCTCGACGGCGAGGCTGAAATCCTCCTCGGCGGCACGCCGCACATCGTGAAAGCAGGCGAAATGCTCATCATGCCCGCCGGAGTTCCCCATGCGCTCAATGCAAAACAGCGCTTCAAAATGCTCCTCACCATGATTCGCGGCTGAGGGAGGCTCCCTTCGGCTATTCCTCTCCGGTGATTCGCATAAAGGCGGAATGTCTGAGAGGATCCCCTTAAAACCTTTCGGCGATCTCACACGTTAGTTCGTGTGAGATCGCCGATTTTTATTCCGAATCGTCGATGACAATAGCATCTCCGGTGAGTATCTTTTTCGTTCCATTCATGTATGTGAGTATAACCTTGGTGATTCGCATTGTCGTCGCATCATCAGCAACGAAATAGAGCGAACGATCCCAATCCCAACTTCCCGATTCGAGGAAACCTAATGGCCCTGTTCCTCTGAAAGAACCCCTTCCTCTCACGTCACCGACGTCATTAATTGCAACCCAATGGACTTCAATGTATTTGATTCGCTTCTTGTTGGAGTTGAAATACTTAAGTTGGAGTGATACAGTTACCTCATTATCCCACGACCACTTGACAATGAAACCGTAAGGGGCCATTTTCCTTAATTCATCTATGTAACTTGCGTACTCAATAGCGTTCAATTGCTTCGTAAGGGTTGGAATTGAACTAATATTTAGCGAATGTGCGTCGATGCTGTCTTTGAAAACCAGCAAATGGTAGTTGAAAGCTTCGTCTTGTTGGAGACTTTGGGGGATCTTAGTGTAGTGAATTTGATATACCTTGATGCCTAAATTGAGTTCCTCTCTATTTATGTAGAGAATTGTGTCGTTTTTGATGGCAAAGCACAATACCGTGTCACGTTGATAGGTATTATCGCAATCCTCCTCTTGGCAGGAAAGCTGATTTCCCCCTATTGGAATTTTGCTCCATTGATGGGTTGCCCTGTATTCCGCTCTTTTTCTCTCGATGGCGGCCCTAGCTTCTTCCATTTCTCGTTCTTTCGCCAGCGAATCTGCGATGGCGATGCGGCGATTGGCAGCTCTTTTGTCCAATATCTGTTGGTTGAGTTGGGCAAAGTGTTGAGCGAGTTGTGCGTTGGCTCGGTCGATGACTTGATTCAATTCCTCGCCGTGCAATTGCGGAATGCGGCTATTATTTTTTACAATCCGCGCATAGTCTTTGTTGAGGGTGATTTCGAAATTGCCGTTTGTAGTTAGCACATAGAGATTGGATGTTTTTCTGTCGAAGGCGTAAGGCTGTGCCTCATTACTGACTTCTGTCACCATCAGATTCTCTTTTTTGCCGTACAACCCGTTGGCTTCTAGGTCATACTTGACCAAGGCGCGCAACATGAATGAGTTGTCAGACGAATACTGCGCAGAGATGCTTAAACTCAAGAATAAAAAGACGCCTAAAAGGAGGTGTCTGAGAAATGGAATTGGAAATTTCATATTTACAGTTTCATGTTTTGTTACTGAAGTCGGGGGCCTTTATCCGCAAGCGCCAAGTTGGTGTTGTGAGGTGTGGATTCTTTTTTTGTTGTGCTGCAAATTTACGAAATGATTATTGGATTATTTGCAGATTGGTGTTATTATTCATGCTATTATAGGAGGTATGAGGAGAGGGCTTTGCGGAATTGAGCCGGAAATAGCCTGGCTGTGTTTTCTAATTGCAGGTAATCTGTCAACCTTTGTAGACTTCGCCAATAAAGTCTCCGACTTTTCTCTCATAGTCCCCCATTTTTTGGGGAAAGCCCCCCGTTTTCAATTGATCAACGCGGAGTTTCGGGCAAAACAAAAGCGGAGATCTCGTCGCGTTGGGGGACGAGATCTCCGAAACGGGCGGCACGCAGGCAGCGGAGGGGCGGTGCGCGCCGAGATGTGGGGAGAGAGGGAAAAGCCGATCGGGACAGTGGTAGTCAATGCCCGCCGCCGATCACGTAGTTCACGCCCAGCGTGAAACCGAGGGGGTGCAACGGCGTGGGGACGGCCGTGAAACTGCCGTCGAAGGCGGGCGTGAGGCCCCAGGTGAGTTGTGCGTTGAGCAAGAAGCGAGGGCTCAGTGCATACTCCGCACCGAGATGCACGCCGAAGCCGCTGTCGTTGAGTGCGTCGCTGAAATCATAGGTGGCACTGCCGTCGTTTTTCGGACCGAACAGCACTTTGTCGCCCGTGGGCCGTTCCACACGCAGATAACCGTCGGAGGCGGTGCCCGAAAACTGCCGGAGGCTGTACCATTCGAGGTAGGCGCCGCCGGTGAGGGTGCAACGTCCGAGGGGATAGCGCAGGGCCAGGGGCACGAAGAGGCCGCGAAGGCGTGCACGGGTGGCGTTGGTGCCGAAGAAGTAGCCCGAGAGCTGTTGCGCACCGCGCACCACTCGTGTGCGATAGCCGGCAACGCGCACTTCGCTGTCCATGCCGCGATCGGTGAAGTAGGCGCCGAGCGAGAGATCGACGCGCCCACCGGTGCGATAGACCGCATCGGCGCCGAAACGCAGGCCGCCCACCGGCGAATAGTGCGCAATGCTGCGCAATTCGGCGGGCAGGGGCGTGGGAACGAGGGCTCCGACGGTGTAGCCCACGCCGGGGCGGAGCGACCAGCGGCCGCCGGTTTCGGCGGCGGGGCGTTGTGCCGTGCCGACTGCGGGGAGGAGAAGTAGGAAGAGGGCTGTGACGAGAAGAAGCGGACGGAGGAAGGAGCAAAAACGAGGAGAGCGCATGGGGAAAAGAGAGATGGGAGGGGGAAAACTCGAGAGCCGCCGCACGTCAGAAGGCGAGGTGACAATCGTCGACGAGGAGGGTGGAACCGACCGCGCCGGCAAATTCGGCGCCGCCGCGCGAGGAGGTGAAAACGAGGGTGAGACTGTAGCCGTGGCGGTCGAGTAGGCGATTGTCGACGGGGATGCGTGTGGCAAAGGGCAGGTCGAAATGTTGCCAGCGGTCGTGTTGCCCCACGCCGGTCACGACAAAATCGTCGAGCAAGGCCACGGCCACGACAAAGGGCGAGGTGAGCACGTTGCTGCCGTCGAGAGCGACAGGCTGTCCCTGGGAATCGACGTTGCGATAGACCACGGCGTAGATGCGCGGCGCGTCTTTTCCGTCGGCGGCGGGGCCTGTGGCCTTTTGCCCTTGGGCGTCGGTGAAGACGGCACCGGGTTGCCACTTGTAGTAGCCCGAGAAGCGTGTGGGAATGCGGTTGACGGGTGTGCCGAATCGCGTGGCGGCGAGCGGATTGAGCAGGGCACTCTCCAGATCGAAGGTGCCGACGAAGAGATTGCCGGCCGCAATGGGTTTGCCGAAGGCGGCACCGAGCTCGCCGGTGCTTTGTGTGACGAGACGCAAGGCCGAGCCCGTGCGCCCGTCGGGACTTACGCTCGTGGGGTACGCTTCGGGGCGGGCATCGCTGCGGCTAAGCCAGAAACCGCGGTTGCCGCTCGCCCAAATGTTGCGCGGGGTACCGTCGGGGCTCGGTTCGAACCACGTATAATAGTTGTGTTCGGGCTCGTTGAGGGCGAAATGGTCGAAACTCAACGTATCGGGGAAGTCGGTTTCGGGTACGAAACTGAGCGTGTAGCGCCGCTGCCAGCGTCGATCTTGCGAGGTGACTTCGTAGGCTACGCGCCGGCGGAAGCGAAAATCGGGGTTTGCGCCGTCGAGGCAGCGGAGTGTGGCACCGGGGCTGAGGGTGAACGTGAGGGAGAGGGAGCGCAACAGGGCGGTGTCGGCGTCGGACGCGAGCGAGAAGACGATGTCGCTGTCGCGGGCGGCGACGGTGTGGAGCGTGGCGGCATGCGGACCGAGCAGACGCGCGGCGGCGCTGCTGTCGAAGCGGACGGAGACGAGGTCGGCTTCCATGCCTGCGGGTTCGTCCTTGAGGCAGGAGACGAAGAGTGGGAGCAGGAGGAGCAGGCCGGGGAGGAAACGGAAGGTGGACATGAGGAGAGGGAAAATACAACAGGGTGTGACGCGAGCGCCACACCGAGCCTGGGGGAAAAGAAGGGGGAGGAGTGGGGGCGAGCGGGAGCGACCGTTTCGCCCTGCCGATCAGTCAGAGAGTTTGTCGCCGTAGCAGAGGTCGCCGGCGTCGCCGAGTCCGGGCACGATGTAGGCTTTTTCGTCGAGCACGGGGTCGATGGCGGCAATCCACAGCGTGACGTCGTCGGAAGGGAAGAGTTCGCGCAGGCGTTGCACGCCTTCTTCGCAACCGATCACGGCACAGATGTGCAGGTGGGCGGGGGTGCCTTTGGTGAGATAGGCTTGATAGGCCAGATTGAAGGAACCGCCGGTGGCCAACATGGGGTCGACGAGCATGAAGGTGCAGCCGTTGAGATCGGGCGAGGCGATGTATTCGACGCAGATCTCGATGTTTTCTTTGCGGCCCTCCTTGCGGTAGGCACTGACAAAGGCGCTATCGGCGTCGGAGAACACGTCGAGGAAGCCTTCGTGGAGGGCGAGTCCGGCGCGCAGGACGGTGCCGATGACAATGCGGTCGTCGGTGGTGTTGACACGGGCGGGGGCGAGGGGCGTTTCTACGGTCTTTTCGCTGTAGGTGAGGGTCTTCGACACTTCGAAGGCCATGGCGTGGCCGATGCGACGGAGGTTTTGGCGGAACCACGCACGGTTTTTCTGGATGGAAACGTCGCGAAGTTCGGCAATGTAGTTGTTGATGACGGTGTTGTGCTCGGCGAAATTGATGACTTTCATGATGGTGCGAAAAAAATGCCGTCGTGCTCGGGGAACAAATGGCCTCGGGCAAGAACGGCAAAGGGAGGTTAGAGAAATCAGTGACGCTGTCGACGCACGGAGAGGGTGGCCGACGAACGGGGTGATGACGTTTGAGGTTTGGGGGCCTTCTGCTTTTTGAGCTTTTCGGGCGCCACATTGCGCGAAGCGACCTTGCGGTGCTCGCTGTCGGGGCTTTCCACCTTGGAGGTGTCGGCGACATTTCGGGTTTTCACGCTGTCGCCCATCCAGACATTGCGCTGGAAGGTGCGAATCTCGGCCTCGATCTGCTCGCGCACCTTGGTGCGAGCGGAGTCGGTGGGGGCGATTTGTGCGAGGGTGCGGTCTTGGAGGTTCTTGGTTTGGTAGATGGGGCCTTCGTAGCGGTTGGTGTTGAAGAAATCGTCGGCCGAGATCTCGGCGGCGTTGTTGAGATTGCTGCTCATGAGCGAGAGTTTGGCCAGATAGGGTGCGGCCTCGTCATACTTAACCCAGAAGAGGGGGGTGGTTTGACTGCTGCCGTCGCCGAAATCGCCGCTGACCATGAGCGGACAGAGGGCTTCAACTTGCGTACTGAAGGTGCCGGTGTGCTGATTGAAGTAGACGCTTTCCTTAATATAATAGCGTTTCACGTCTTCGGAGGGGAGGTCGGCGTCGTTGACGCGCATCTTGCCGTCGTTGGCCTCGTAGAAGATGTGGTTGTCGTCCATGATCTTCTTGCCTTTCACGATGTGCTTTTCGTCGAAATGCTCGATGGCGTCGGGCGTATACTCGTAGGCGTTGATCTTTCCGCGGAGGATGAGGTGGAAAAGGCAGACGAAAAGGTTTTCGCGCCCCGCGCCGGGCGTGACAGGATAGTAGAGCGGAGCGTTGGCATCGCGGGTGAGATCGATCTCACGGTAGATGTCGCGGCGCCATGCGGCGTCTTGGGGCATGGTGGCGGCGGTGGGAAACTCGCGAATGCTGCCCAAAACTTTGCCGGCGGCCGGTTGAGCGGCCGAACGCGCCGCGTTGTCGGCGGCCGAAGTGGCGACAGACGAGGCGGAGTTGCCCGCTTCGCGCAAACGAGCGGGGGGTTGTGCCGCGGCGTGGAGGGCAAAGGCGAGTCCGAAGAGGAGAAGCAGACGGGAGAGGGGCGCGGTGTGCTGCATGGTGGGGAGGACGTGATTTAATTGATGATGACTTCGAGCGATCCACTGAGCGTGCGCTCGATGCCGTCGGGGCCGACGGCATGGATGTTGCTGATGTAGAAACGTTTGCCGCGAGAGAGTTGGCGAATGAGGTCGCGCTGGGCTTCTGTGAACGAGGCGCCGGCGGAAGGACGCGGGAGGACGTTGCCGAGACGGTCGAAGAAGACGCATTCGAACGAGCGGACGCTGAAAGGAATGTTGAGCAATCCGTCGTCGATCGCGGCATCGAGGCGCGTGGCTCCCACGATACTGCCCTTGGCGATGCGGCCGCCGCGGAATTGATCCCCGCCGATGCTGATGAACGCGGCGGGATCGGGGAGCTTGCGCACCTTAAAGGTGAAAGCACCCATGGTTTGGCTCTTGCCCCCCACTTCGCCGGTGACGGTGAAGGAGACTTCTTGCCCGACGTGGGCGGGGCGCGCCACATATTTGCCGTTGCCTTTCGCACTGAGTGTACCTCCGCTCATGCTCAAGTGGATTTTGTCGGAGGAGATGCCCGATGCGCTGACGGAAATGGGGTTGTCGTAGCCGGCATAGAGCACATTCATCAGATCGGCGGCCACGGTGGCGCCGGTGGGTGGGGCGATGACGGTGTAATGCTGGGAGAATTCGCGACGAATGACCTCGCCGGCGGCGTTTGGCATGGTGATGTAGCCGCGAAAATCGTAGCTTCCGGGTGCGCCTACGCGGAAATTGTAGTGTCCGTCGGCATTCAGGCGGCGCCCATTGACGTAAATCTCCGGCCGTTGGGTGGTGTCGATGGCGGCCATGAAGATTTGCGAGCGAAACTCGTCGCCCGGGAAGAGCGTGGTGGCTTCCGGGAGAACATAAGCGTTGAGTTCGTTGACGCGGATGTCCTTCACGCCGATGTTGGCCGCAAGGGTGTGGAGCACTTCGCCCTCGGCTTTGCGGATGTCGCTCTGCAATTTGGAGAGCATCGTGACGGCGGCAATGGAAGGCATGGACTCAAACATGTATTCCTGCCAGTTTTTGCCGATGTTGTCCTCGCCTTTGGGCACGTCGGTGGAGAGATTGGCGGCGACAATGGCGCGGCGTCGGCGATCGGTGATGAAGGAAGTGACGAAATCACGGAAATGATTCACGCGACGGTAGAGGACGCGTCCGCGCAAAGTGGCGGGATTGAGCATGACCACCCCCGCGGCTTCGAGATCGTCCTTGTGCTGAATGTTGTTCGGATTGCCGTCGGCGCCGTCGGTTTCGCGGGCGATGGCCCATTTAAGTTCGTCGATGTAACGGCAAAGGCTGTCGGCGGAGTGCTGCACAGTTTGGGCTTTGTCCCACCAAGGTTTGACTTTGGCGGGATTTTTGCGGTACTGTGCTGCTAAGTCGTCGAGCAAATCTTTATTTTCCTGCTCCGTCGTGTGGATGGTGCGGTCGAGGCTGTTGCCTACCAGGGTGAAACCTTTGAGTACGTCGGTCGAAACGTTGAGTGCAAGCATTGCCATCAACACGACATACATGAGGTTGATCATCTTTTGCCGCGGCGAAGCCGGTCTTTTTTGAATGGCCATGGGCAAAAATCAGGAAGCTGAATTGGGTTGCGTCGGTGCGTCGGTTGCGGGCGCGGGGGCGGCTGCTGCGGGTTGGGCGCCGGCGGCGCTCATCGCGGCGTAGGGGTTGCCCATAATGTTGAGGGTTTGCACCATGCGGGCGTAGATTTGGTTCACTTCTTCGATCTTCGCGGCGAGATCGCGCGTCTGGGCGTTGATTTCCTCGATGGTGGTGACTTGACGCGAGATAGAAGCGAAGTGCAAGTCGTAGACTTTGTTGATTCCGATGAGGGTGCGGTTGAGATTCTCCATCTCTTGCGAGTCGCGCGTGAGGCGGGCGCTTTGTTCGTCCACTTTGGCGAGCGTTTCGTTGAGGGTACGGAGTTTCTCGATGTATTCTTCCGTGGCTTCCTCCATTTCGGGCGAGAGAACGGCCTGCGTTCTGCGCAGCAACTCGTCGTTGGCCAGGCGCACAATCTCGGCCAAACGCTGTGCTCCTTCCTCGAGTGCACGTTGTCCTTCGGCCGTTTGGTAGTGTGCGGCCACGAAAGGAGCTGCTGTTTGCGGAGTGTCGACCGCGGGTTGGGCTGCGGTGTCTGTTGCTTGGGCTGTTGCCTCCGCAACTTGCACGGTTTCGTTTGTAGCTTGCGCGGTTTCACTTGCTGCTTGCGCGGTGGCGGCAGACTGTTGGGGGAGAGGGGTGACCGGTGCCGCGGCGGTTTCGGGCAGTGCGCCTGTTGCTGCGGCAGCGACCGAGGTTTGCGGTGCATAGCCGGGTGCCGCGGGTGCCAATTGGGGTGCGAACGCTGTGGCTTGCGCAGCAGCGAGCGGTTGTGCGGGCGCGGCCGGTGCGGCGATGCCGGGTTGAGCGGCAACGTCGGGAGCGGTTTCGGTCGTGAGGCCTTCGGCGCGCTCAATCTCCTCGTCGCTCTCGAAATCGTGGGGCAGTTCTTTGCCGATCTCTGTTTTGTCGAACGGGCGGTCGAAGGCCGCGAGGAAGAACACCACGGCTTCTGTGCCCATGCCCACAAAGAGCATGATATTACCCCCCTTGAGGTGGGTGAGTTTGAAGAGCGCACCGAGAATCACGATGGCGGCGCCCCAAGAATAGGCGTAGTTGAGGAAGGTTTGCCCCGGCACACTGTCCATCCAGTGCTGCAGGCGCGTCACGATATTGAGTTTTCCGGGCATATCGTTTGCGTTTTGATGAGAGAGTTATTTCTTTTTGTCGGTGGGATTGCCGCTGACGGTGGCCGCCTTCGAGCGAACGCAGCGAAAACCGATGAAGGAGCGCGGTTGGTTCTGGTATTCCCAAGTGCGCCAGGCCGAACGGATGTAGGACTGCGGGTCTTTCCACGAACCGCCGCGCACACTTTTGCGTTTCAAGAAGTAGGGATCTTCTTTTGCCGCCTCATAGCGCAATTCAGGATTGACGTCTGCCATGGATTGCACGCCGGCTTCGGTGAAAACCGTGTTAGTCCACTCGGCTACATTGCCGGCCATGTCGAAGAGTCCGTTGTCATTGGCGCCATACTGCCCGACACGCGAGGTGATGAGGTTGCCGTCTTCGGTGTAATTGCCGCGGTCGGGTTTGAAGTTGGCGTAGAAGCAGCCTTTTTCGTTCTTCGACGCCGCGCCCTCCCACGGGAAAGTGTGGCCTTCGCGGCCGCGGGCGGCGTATTCCCACTCGATTTCGGAGGGCAAGCGGTAGCGCTGGATGTAGCGCGCCTCAGGTCCCATGCCGCGCAGGAGGTATTCGGTGCGCCATGCGCAGAAAGCTTGGGCTTGTTCCCACGTTACTCCCACCACCGGGTAGTCGTTGTAGGCCGGCGACGAGAAGTAATTCTTCATATACATGGAGTTGTTGGCATTCGGGAAGTCATTGACCCAAACCGTGGTGTCGGGATAAACCGGCACGATGTAGGTGTTGATGAAATCGTAGAGCGAAGAGAGCGGACGATTGATGGTTTCGCGCACGATTTCGCCGTTGTCGTTCACGTAGGCCGTGTCTTTCGAGATCATCACCACCTCGTTGGGGTCGACATTCACGTCGGTGTTGAGCACGCGTTCGCGCGGATCGAGGCGATACTTGCGCAGGGCGGCCTTTTCGTAGTCGAATGTCTCGTAACGGAAGTTCATTTGCTTCACATCGAGCATGCGTGTGCCGTCGTAGGGGTGGGTTTTGTACACACTGTTGAGGGCGCGCTCCTGGTCTTCGGAGGGTTTGCGCCAGGGCAGCGGCTTGTTCCAGTTGAGATGAGGCTTGACGGGGTCGCCAAACTTGTCGACTTCGATTTTGTAGGACTCATCTCCGCCGTAAGACGGGTCGGCGAGGCGCTCGCGCAGGATGCTGTCGCGCACCCATTCCACAAACTGGCGGTACATCGAGTTGGTCACTTCGGTTTGGTCCATCCAGAAGCCATCGACCGAGATGTCGCGTTGCGAAAGCGGGAGCCCCCAGAGACTGTCGTTCTCCGAAAGGCCCACTTTGAGGTAGCCGCGTTTGATTTCGACCATGCCGTAGGGAGTGGGTTCGAGGGGCACCGACGAGCGCTGGCCTGTCACTTCGCCACCGTTGCGCATGGCCGTGTTGCTCCCGCCGAAGCACGATGCCAACGTGAGCAGCAGCAGTGTCAGGGAGGGGAGAACATGTAGAGGCTTGCAGTGAAATTTCATTTGATATTGGAGAGAATGAGTCGTTTTTGTGAGCGAGGTGGGCGAAGTCTCCGCCGCCCGCCGCGAAGCGGGGCGATGAGTGCGGCACTGTGGCCGGTGTCGTGCCCCGATCGGGGTCAGAGCCACCGCACACTCCGGTGGAGGTTGCGACCTTTCTTGCCGAGATCGACCGGGAGGCGGTAGACGACAGAAATTTCGTGCTGACCGGCGCCCAGTCCCAGGCCGGAAGTGAAGGCTTCGTAGCTGTAGGCGATGTCCAGACCGCGCAGGGTGCCGCCGAAAAGCAGCGCGACAGAGCGACCGGGGGCGTAGTTCACGCCGCCGAAGAGGCGACGTTTCTCGAAGCTGTATTCGCCGCGGAGGGTGAGATCGACGCGCCAGTCGGCAAAATCGCTGCGCAACATCGCCGAAGGTATTATTGTGTATAACGATTCGTCGGGGCGGATATTGTAGTGCGCCGAGAAATTCAACAAACTTTTCACCTTCATGCGGTGAGTCTCGTCCCATTCGACGGTGGGCGCGGTGAGATGAAGCAGCGAGGCCGAGAGTCCGAATTGCGGACGGGTGTAAGCCGCACCGGCACTCAGGTCAAAGCGCGAACCGTTGAGCTGCGAAGCGGGAAAGGCCGGGTCGTTACCGTCGTTGAGGTCGGCTTTTCCGCCGTCGATGCCCTCCTGCAGCATGTCGGCCTGCACGCCCAGCGAGAAACGTCCGCCGCGCCAGTTGCGATGCAGGGCATATTGCAGGGCGAAGCGCTTGTGCGAAAACAATCCGATGGCGTCGTTGGTGAAGGCTGCCCCCACGCCGTGTTCCGCCCCCCCGAAGCGGAAGGCCAAGTCGGCGCCTGCCCACATCGTGCTTCCCGCTTGGGTGTAGCCGTTGGCGTGGGTTTGCACCGCACCGCTCACGGTGAGTTGTGGCGAGCGCCCCACTGCGGCGGGATTCCACTGCGTTTCGAGGCGCCAATAGTGGATGAAGGCCGGGTCTTGCTGCGCGTGCACGTTGAATTGTCCCGCGCCGAACAGCAAGAGTGCGAGCACGAGACGAATCAGCGGGGAGAGACCGAGCGACAAACGGGGAGAAGAGCAGACCGACATTAGTTTCTTCGGATGACTATATTGTGGGCAAAGTTAATACAAATGCGGCGATTGGTGAAATCTGAGGCAACGCTTTTGTGTCGATGGCGGAATTTGGCGCAGATTTGGGGACGTTCCGCGCGGCAGAAGGGCGCCGCGGGCGGCGTTTGCCCGTGTGGCGCGACAAAGTTCCGCGCTTTTATGAGAAACTTCCCCACTTTCCGGAAATAACGCGGAGTTTTCGACCGAAAACGCGGGGATAAATATATGGATCGGAGCGCGGTCGGCCGACAATAAATGCGTAACTTTGCCGCGCATATCGTATTTAATCCCCCATACATAATACACCTGCTCAAAATGATTTTCTTTTTCAGCACCCCCGTTCGAAGCATTATCGCCACTGCGGCCGATCATCGCCTCGACGCCGAAGAATTGAAAAAACTTTGCTGGCTCTACGGCGAAGCTACCCCGATCGAAAGCGATCGGGTGGACGGGCTCTTCGTCGGACCCCGCCGCGAAATGGTCACCCCTTGGAGCACAAATGCCGTTGAGATCACGCAAAACATGAATCTCAACGGCATTTCGCGCATCGAAGAGTACTTCCCCACCACACCCGAGGAGGAGCACGACCCGATGTTGCAGCGCGTCTACGACGGACTGGACGAAACGCTTTTCACCGTCAACCATACGCCCGAACCCATTCGCACCGTCGACGATCTCGACGCCTACAATGAGCAGGAAGGACTGGCGCTTTCGCCCGCCGAGATCGACTATCTCCACGGCGTGGAGCGACAACTCGGTCGCCCCCTCACCGACAGTGAGATCTTTGGCTTCGCACAACTCAATTCGGAACACTGCCGTCACAAGATTTTCGGCGGCACGTTTGTCATCGACGGCGAGGAAATGCCCTCTGCCCTCTTTGCCATGATCAAACGCACCACGAAAGAAAATCCGCACCGCATCCTTTCGGCCTACAAAGACAACGTGGCGTTCTCCGAAGGCCCCGTGGTGGAGCAGTTTGCGCCCACGCGTCACGACACTTCCGACTATTTCGTGATTCGCGACATCGAAAGTGTCATCTCCATCAAGGCCGAAACGCACAACTTCCCCACCACCGTCGAGCCGTTCAACGGCGCTTCGACCGGTACGGGCGGTGAAATCCGCGACCGTATGGGTGGTGGTGTCGGTTCGTTGCCCATTGCCGGCACAGCGGTCTACATGACGGCCTATCCCCGCCTGGACAATCAGCGTCCGTGGGAGAACGATATGCCTGCCCGCCCCTGGCTTTACCAAACGCCGCGCCAGATCCTCACGAAGGCTTCGAACGGCGCTTCGGACTTCGGCAACAAGTTCGGCCAACCCCTCATCGCCGGTTCGGTGCTCACCTTCGAGCATGCCGAAAATGGCGAGAACTATGCCTTCGACAAAGTGATCATGCTCGCCGGCGGTGTGGGCTACGGCACGAAGCGCGACTGCCTCAAAGGCACGCCCGAGAAGGGCAACAAAATTGTGGTGGTCGGCGGTGACAACTACCGCATCGGTCTCGGCGGCGGCTCGGTTTCGTCGGTCGACACCGGCCGTTACAGCTCGGGCATTGAGCTCAATGCCGTGCAACGCGCCAACCCCGAAATGCAGAAGCGCGCCGCCAACCTCGTGCGCGCCCTCTGCGAGGAGGAACACAACCCCGTGGTGTCGATCCACGACCACGGTTCGGCCGGTCACGTCAACTGTCTGTCCGAACTCGTCGAAGAGTGCGGCGGCACCATCGACATGAGCCGCCTGCCCGTGGGCGATCCGACGCTTTCGGCCAAGGAAATCATCGCCAACGAGAGCCAAGAGCGCATGGGCTTCCTCATTGAGGAACAACACATCGACGACGTGCGCCGCATTGCCGAGCGCGAACGTGCACCCCTCTATGTGGTGGGCGAAACCACGGGCGATGCGCACTTTGCCTTCGAACAAGCCGACGGCAAACGCCCCTTCGACCTCGATGTCGCACAGATGTTCGGCCACTCGCCCAAGACGGTGATGACCGACGTGACGGTGAAGCGCGAATACGCTCCCGCCGTTTACGACGAATCGCAGCTCGAAACCTATTTGCGCAACGTCCTTCGCCTCGAAGCCGTGGCCTGCAAAGACTGGCTCACCAACAAGGTGGACCGTTCTGTGACGGGTAAGGTGGCGCATCAGCAGTGTCAGGGCGAACTCCAGTTGCCTTTGGCCGACTGCGGCGTGGTGGCGCTCGACTATCGCGGTCGCGCCGGTATCGCCACCGCCATCGGCCACGCCCCGCAGGTGGGTCTCGCCAGTGCGGAGGCCGGTTCGGTGATGGCCGTGGCCGAGTCGCTCACCAACATCGTGTGGGCGCCGCTCGCCGACGGACTCAACAGCGTGAGCCTCTCCGCCAACTGGATGTGGCCGTGCCGTTCGCAGGCCGGCGAAGACGCGCGTCTTTATGCCGGTGTGAAGGCGTTGAGCGATTTCTGCTGCGCCTTGCACATCAACGTTCCGACGGGTAAAGACTCGCTCTCGATGACGCAACAATATCCCGACGGCAAGAAGATCATTGCCCCCGGCACCGTGATCGTCAGCGCCGGCGGCGAAGTGAGCGATGTGCGCCGTGTGGTGCGCCCCGTGGTGATCAACGACCCCGCTTCGCGCCTTTATTATATTGACTTCTCTTCCGCACCGCTTGCCCTCGGCGGCTCGGCCTTCGCTCAGACGCTCGGCCGCGTGGGTAGCGACGTGCCGACGGTAGCCGACGCCGAAGCCTTCCGCCGTGCGTTCGCCGCGGTGCAAAAGCTCGTGTCGCAAGAACTCCTCCTCGCCGGTCACGACGTGAGCGCGGGTGGTTTGGTGACGACCTTGCTCGAAATGTGTTTCGCCAACACCAAGGGCGGTCTCGAACTCTCGCTCGACGCGCTCTCACCCGCCAGCGATTTCGCGCACACCCTCTTCGCCGAAAACCCCGCTGTGGTGGTGCAGGTGGCCGATGCGCGCAACGAGGCGTTCTTGGCCGTACTCGCCGAAGCCGGTGTGGCCGCCGTCGAACTCGGTCGCCCTGTTGAGGGACGCACCCTCACACTCCGCCGCGCCGATCGCCAACTTGCGCTCGACATCGACGCCTTGCGCGAGGATTGGTACGGCACATCGGCCGAGATGGACGCCTTCCAAAGTTTCAACGGTTGCGCCGAACAGCGCGCACACAACTATAAGTCGCAACCTCTCAACCTGCGTTTGCCCGCTTCGTTCGACGGATCGTTTGCCACCCTCGGTGTTTCGCCCGATCGCCGTACACCTTCCGGCGTGCGCGCCGCCATCATTCGCGAGAAAGGCACGAACGGCGAGCGCGAAATGGCCTATATGCTCCATCTCGCCGGCTTCGACGTGAAGGATGTCACGATGACCGACCTCGTGACCGGCCGCGAAACGCTCGATGAGGTGAACTTCATCGTTTTCTGCGGTGGTTTCTCGAACAGCGACGTGCTCGGTTCGGCCAAAGGTTGGGCGGGTGCTTTCCTCTTCAACCCGAAAGCCAAAGCCGCTCTCGACCGCTTCTATGCTCGCCCCGACACGCTTTCGCTTGGTGTCTGCAACGGTTGCCAGTTGATGGTCGAACTCGGTTTGGTGAACCCCGAACACACCGACCGCCGCGCTCGCATGTTGCACAACGACAGCCACAAGTTCGAAAGCGGTTTCGTGGGTGTCGACGTGGCGCCCAACGACACGGTGCTCTTCAGCAGCCTTTCGGGCAGCCGTCTCGGCATTTGGGTGGCCCACGGCGAGGGTAAGTTCAGCCTCCCCCGTCCCGCAGCCGACTACAACATCGTGCTTTCCTACGCTTACGACCAATATCCCGCCAACCCCAACGGTTCGGATTACAACGCCGCGGGTATCGCGAGCGCCGACGGCCGCCACGTGGCGATGATGCCCCACTTGGAACGCTCCTTCCTGCCTTGGCAAACGCCGTTCTATCCCGCCGATCGCCGCGCCGATGACTGCACGCCTTGGCTCGAGGCCTTTGTCAATGCCCGCCGCTGGGTGGAAAGCCATCGCGCCTAAACGAAGAAGACGGATCGCCCGTTATTGAAAAAGATTCCCCCGTGTGTCGAGTGACGCACGGGGGAGTTTGTTTTTGGGGGTGTTTTTTTACTGATATGCAGCAAAACAAAACGACAACCGCAGGCGGAGTCGTGCTCCATCCTGGGTTGTCGTTACTTATCGTTGTAGTGCCCTTCTACAGAAATGATATAGACCACGATCTTCTTTTCGTAGATTTCATAGACGAGCCTATCCTTTTTGTTGATTTCTCTTGAGTAGACATTTCCTCCCACCCCCTTCAGTGCTTCGGGATGCCCGATACCTGTTTTGGGGTGTTCGTGGAGTTCCTTCACCAACTTCAAGACTTTCTTGTAAGATTGCGGACTTGACTTCTTGTATTTGGCGATAGATGATAAGGCTTCATCGCTATAGACTACTTCATACATCCTTACAGACTTTCAAGCAGTTCCAGCGAATCTTCGAGCGTTTTGCACGCGGTGCCCTTCCCCATCCTGAAATCTTCTTTGGCTTTCGCGATTTTCTTTTTCAGTTGGTCGCTAATCGTAAGTTCGTCGTCTTGGGTGGGAACAAGCGCGAACGATTGTCCTTTACTTCTGCGGATGATGACACGTTCTGTATGTGCCAAATCGAAATACTTGCGCAGGTTAGCGCGAAATTCACTTGGACTAATAACCAACATAATACTAACGATTTGATTCTCAATTGCAAATATATTGATTCCAACCGAAGTTGCAAACAAATACGTACATAATCTTGTACATACGCGGAAATCACTTTGTTGGCTCCTTCGTTGGCCGCCCGATCCTCCTCAGATCGTTTTTGGGTGCTGTTCTCTCTATTGAAATGACGAAAAGTGAGAAATCACTCTAAGTTATTGCCCAAAAAAACTCCCCCCTCTCGCCAAAGCGAAAGGAGGGAGTTCCTATTAAGTAAGGAGATTCCTTTATATAGAAAACTCTGTGTATCAAAAAAATGAGCGATTAGGCATTTGAAAACTCAAAAGCAAAAGATGTTTTCTCAGATGAAACTTCTTTGTTTTGAGTACAGACATGTACTCCTTAGGAACGTTTTTGCCAGCTTTTTCCGTCATTTTTTGAGTAGAACAAACCTTTGGAAGTTTGTGCCAGTAATTCTGAGCCGCCATCCATCAGGCCTTTGAAT
>CAJPJR010000007.1 GCA_905369775.1 Prevotellaceae bacterium UBA1746 | reverse complement strand
TAGATATGATCAACAATATACGTCTGTTCATCAATTATTTATATAGCGTCATCTGAATAAGAACTCTCTAACCTCGTTTACTTTTACGCTCTTCATCAAATCATCCGTCACCGACAAGTTCACACTCTTCTCCGCCATACTTCCCTGAATATCAACGGAGAACTGCGCAGAAACACCCAAGAAGTGAAGGAAATCACCCCGTTTTCTCACAAAACCTTCACCCCTATCTTTCTTTGAATCAAGAAGTTGCCGCACACGGGTGAAGAGGTGAAGGAAAAAATCGAAAACCGACTGAGGCGCGCGCGTACGCGCGCACGCGAGGGGGCTGTGCACACTGCCGGAGGTGTGGACATCCTATTCGGGGGCGAGGTCACTCTTCACCCTTACCGTGAGCCATATTCCCTCGTCGTGACACTACACATGCACGCAGAGCATGCCCTCGAGGCGACGCGTGCAAACGTACAGCGCAGGAGAAAATCATAGTTTCGGGCAGAACAGCACAACCAGGTGGGAGCGCGCTCCATTCCTCGCACAAGCGGCGCAGACGATCGCGCACACAAAAAGCATCCCCTGCTGTCCTCATCGGAAAGCAGGGGATGCCGACTTTTGAGCTTACGCTCAAACTGTGTCCTTACGGCTTAGAAGTTGTAGTAGAAGCCGAGGTTTACGTCCGTGGTGCTGAAACGGTAACCGTATTGCTCTACTTCGTTGCGCTTGCGATAGCCGAGTTCACCGAAGCTGGCCACGAAGTTCCAGTTGCGGTTGAGGTCAACGGAGAGACCGGGGCGTACGCCTACCGACCAGCCGAACTTGCTGCCGGAAACTGCTTCCTGAGAAGCCCAGTTGAAGCCGAGTGCACCGTCAACGATGAAGCTCACAGCGCCCACACGGCAAGCCGTGTAACGGAGATAGGGGTTGAACTCGAATACCGACGAGTTGTTCTTGTCTCCCTTCGGATCGTCGAGCGTATAGCTGATGGAAGTACCGATGGCCGTGTTGTTGCTCAGCTTGTAACCGATTTCGGGAGCGAGCGTCACTTCGGTTTTCACGTCTTTGGTGCCCCAGAGACCGAGTTTACCACCGAGATATACCTGTGCGTTAGATGCGAGAGTTCCGCCTACGAGGGCGAGGGCGAGTACGATTTTCTTCATTGTCGTAATCTTTTTATTGTTGGTCAATAGAATCCCTCCGGCGCCATCCTTCTTTCACCCGAGAGCAAAAGTAGAATATTGGGAGGCGATCCGTTTACAAGGGCGAAAGTAGGCAGTTCGGCCGTTCTTGACAAAAAACGAAAGGCACATTCGCATCAAACTAAGCAATTTTAAGAATAAAGATGCTTATTCCTTTCCAAAACAGCCATTTCGCTCAAATCGGCTTCAACGACATCGCGCACCACAACGAAGGGTTGTGATGCGCGACACGAAACGAGGGGGAGAAATCGCCGAATTTAGAAAATGAACTTCACCACGTCGTTGAAGATGCCCAAGGCCATGAGCGCCAAGACGAAGTAGAAACCGATCGTGTTGACGCGCTCGATCACCTTGTCGGAGAATCTGCGGCGCGTGATCATCTCGAGCAACGTAATAAAGATGTATCCGCCGTCGAGCATGGGAATGGGCAGGAAGTTCATGAAGGCCAGCATCAGGGAGATGAAGGCGGTGAGTTGCCAGAAGGCGGCCCAGTTCCACGCAGCGGGGAAGAGACTGCCGATGGTGCCGAAGGAGCCCACGCTCTTCACGCCGTCGGCCGAGCAGCGGTAGCGCAAATCGCTCACATAGCCCGAAAGCACCTTCCATCCGTGGGCAGCGCCGGCCGGGAAGCAGGTAGCCAGGTTGTAGCGCACGGTGTCCGTGCGATAGTCCATGAGCACGTTGTGCTTGAAGAGTCCGAGTTTGCCCTCGGGGGTGAGGGCGAAGCGGAGTGTGTCGGCCGTTGTGGCGCCGCGGTGCTTCACCACGAGCGTCGTGGCCAGCCATTTCGGGTCGGCCTTGCCCTGTGCCGCCGTGATGCGATCCTGCACCACACCGAGCTGTTCGTCGATTTGGTTCCAGGTCGTCACCGCTTTGCCATTAAGGGCCACAATGCTGTCGCCGGCACGCACACCGGCTTTGGCGGCAGGGCTACCGGCCATGGCCGAGTCCACCACCGAAGGCAAAGTCAGGGCGACGAAAGGCGGTTGCTCCTTGAGCATCTTGAGCAGATCCACACGGCCGTCGACATTCACCGTGGCGGGGCGACCATCGCGGAGCACATGGATGACTTTCGCGCTCCCTAAGTCGCGCAACAGCTGTGCGTTGTCGAGATACATGTAGTTTTTGTCGTCGGCTCCCACGATCACGTCGCCATCGCGGAAGCCCATTTGCTTGGCCACGGTATTGAAGGAGTAACCATGCTGCACGGCCGTGACCGGCGTGCGCTGTTCGCCCCAAGCCAGGAGTACCATGGCGTAAATGAAGAGGGCCACCAGGAAATTGACCAGCACACCGCCCACCATGACGAGCAAACGCTGCCAAGCCGGCTTGTTTTTGAAGAGTTGGTCGGCCGGCACTTCGGCTTCTTCGCGTTTCACCGCGTCGGCATCGGTGCTTTCGTCGACCATGCCGGCGATTTCCACGTAACCGCCGAAGGGCAACCAACCGATGGCGAATTTCGTGCCGCCCCATGTGCCGAGGGGCAACGCCAAGCGCTTACCGCCTTTCCAGAAGTCGAAGAAAAGACAAAAGCGGTGCACGCGAATGCCGAAAAGCTTCGCGAAAAAGAAGTGGCCCCCCTCGTGAAGGATGACGAGCAGCGAGATGCTGAGCACCAATTGGAGGGCTTTGATCAAGAATGTTTCCATCAAAAAAGAGCTTGCAGGAAGGAATAGAATGAATTAGTTGAGATAGCCGGCCACCAATCGGCGCACCTCAGCATCGGAGGCGAGGTAGTCGCTGAGCGATGCGCGCTGGCAGCGCGTGGCGTCGGCCATGGCGCGACGAATCAGGCGCGGGATGTCGAGAAACCCGACGGCGCCGCGTCGGAATGCCGCATTGGCCACTTCATTGGCTGCGTTCACCACACACGGCAGGTTGCCGCCGGCCGCGATGGCCTCGTAAGCGATGCGCAGGCAGTCGAATTTGTCGAAGTCGGGTCGCTCGAACGTGAGGCGGCCGAGGGCGGCCAGGTCCAAACGCTCACCGCTGAGCGACAAACGGCGCGGGAACGACAAGGCATATTGAATGGGCAATCGCATATCGGGCACGCCGAGCTGCGCTTTCACGCCCCCGTCGGCCAGTTGCACCGCGCTGTGCACGATGCTTTCGGGGTGCACCAGCACTTCGATGCGCTCCGGTTCGACGCCGAAGAGCCATTTGGCTTCGATCATCTCGAAGCCCTTGTTCATCATCGTGGCGCTGTCGATCGTGATCTTGGCGCCCATCTCCCAGTTGGGGTGTTTCAGGGCGCGCGCCGCGGTAACGTTCGCCAACTCCTCGATGGGCGTCGTGCGGAAGGGGCCTCCCGAGGCGGTGAGGAGGATTTTGTCGATGGCATTGCCGTCTTCGCCCACCAAGCTCTGGAAGATGGCGCTGTGCTCGCTGTCCACGGGCAGAATCGGCGCGCGGTGTTTCACGGCGAGCTCCGTAATGAGTTCGCCCGCAACAACGAGCGTTTCCTTGTTGGCCAGTGCGATGGTTTTGCCGGCTTCGATGGCCGCCACTGTGGGGCGGAGACCGGCGAAACCCACCATGGCCGTCACCACCACGTCCACTTCGGGCAGTCGGGCAACGTCGCAGATGGCTTCGGCGCCCGCCCACACTTTAATCGGTAGGTCGGCCAGTGCTTCGCGCACCGTTTCGTAGCGCGATTCGTCGGCGATGACCACCACTTCGGGGTGAAATTCGCGCGCTTGTGCGATCAGTAATTCGGCATTGTGCCCCGCCGTGAGGGCATAGGCCTCGTATTCGTCGGCATGTTCGCGCACCACGTCGAGGGTTTGCGTGCCGATGGAGCCGGTCGAACCGAGGATGGCAATTCGTTTCATCGTGTTGTTGACATTCAGTCGTTAAGGTCGATCAGTCCGTCGGGCACATCGAGCAAGAGCAGTCGGGCGCGGAGGTCATAGTCCACCACAAAATCGTCGTGCAACGGGAGGAGCACCTCTTCTCCGTCGTGTGTTTCGACCGTGAGCAGGGTGTTGGCCGTTGTGGTTTCGACGTGGCGCACCGTGCCGAGCTCGAGAGTCGGCAGTCCTCCTTCGCCTTCTTCGTCGCCGGCCTCAGCCTCTGCGTCGAGTGCGCCGTGATCGACCAGGAGCACTTGGAAGCCGGTGAAAGCCCGAAGCGACGAAACGGTCTCTTCGTCCTCGGCGGGGCGGGCATCGAGGGGGTAATAGACGGTGTGTCCCACAAGTTCTCGCGCGGCGGTGTCGCTGTCGATGCCGTCGAGGGTGAACAGCGCCGATTCGCTCCCTTTGAAACGATAGTCTTCGAGGAAGAACGGCACGTAGAGTCCGTCGATCTTGAGAAATACGTAGTCGGCTTCACCGCGATCGAAGACATCGTCGGTGAACTGCAGTTCGATTTCGCCGTGAATGCCGTGCGTGCGGGTGAATCGCCCGATGGAAAAAACGTCGGAGTCTGAAATCATGAGAAAAGGCAGGAACCTAAAAAATTATTCGAGGCGGGTGATGCAAGCACCCAGGGCGTTGAGTCGATCTTCGATGTGCTCATAGCCGCGGTCGATCTGGCCTACGTTGTCAATGCGGCTCGTTCCGTCGGCACTGAGGGCGGCGATGAGCAGCGCGATGCCGGCGCGAATGTCGGGGCTGGCCATGCGGCGCGCCTTCAGCTGGAGATTGAAGTCGTGGCCCACCACAACGGCGCGGTGCGGGTCGCACAAGATGATCTGCGCGCCCATGTCGATGAGTTTGTCGACGAAGAAGAGGCGGCTTTCGAACATCTTTTGGTGGAAAAGCACGCTGCCCTTGGCCTGTGTGGCCACGACGAGCAGAATCGAAAGGAGGTCGGGGGTGAGACCCGGCCAGGGCGCGTCGGCCAACGTCATGAAAGAGCCGTCGATGAACGATTCGATTTGATAATGCTGCGGGCCGGGGATGTAAAGGTCGTCGTCGCGCTCCTCGACCGTCACGCCGAGTCGGCGAAAGGCGTCGGGGATGAGTCCGAGATCGCGGCGCGACACGTTTTTAATGGTGATACCGTCGCCCACCATCGCGCCGATGCCGATGAACGAGCCGATCTCGATCATATCGGGCAGGATGCGGTGGTCGGCGCCGTGCAGCTTTTGCACGCCCACCACGGTGAGGCGATTGGAGGCGATGCCCGAAATGTTGGCGCCCATGCGGTTGAGCAGGTGACAGAGCTGCTGAATGTAGGGTTCGCAGGCCGCATTGTAGATGGTTGTGGTGCCTTCGGCGAGCACAGCGGCCATGACGATGTTGGCCGTCCCGGTCACCGACGCTTCGTCGAGGAGCATGTAGGCGCCGCGCAGGCGTTCGGCCTCGATCTCAAAGAGTTCGTGCTCGCTGTCCACGTGAAACTGCGCGCCGAGCTTTTGCAATCCGAAAAAATGCGTGTCGAGTCGTCGACGGCCGATTTTGTCGCCGCCGGGCTTACTGATCACTGCCCGACCGAAGCGGGCCACGAGCGGGCCGATGGTGAGAATCGAACCGCGCAACGACGAACAACGGGCCAGATATTCCTCCGAACGGAGGTAATCGAGGTCGATTTGATCGGCGCGAAAGGTGATATCGCCCGGCGCATTGCGGCGCACGTAGACGCCGATGTCTTGCAGCAGACGAATCAAGTTGTTGACGTCGACAATGTCGGGCACGTTGGTCAGGCGCACCTCCTGATCGGTGAGCAGCGTGGCGCAGATCACTTGCAACGCTTCGTTTTTGGCTCCTTGCGGTTCGATTTCGCCTCGGAGACGGCGGTTGCCTTCAATGAGAAAAGAGGCCATGCGGGTGAGTTTTAGTGGGGTGTGTGAATCAAGACGGCTGCAGTGCGCGCATCACCTCGGCGGAGGGGATGCGCCCTTCGGTGCAGAAGTCGATGTCCTTGGCCAGGCGTTCGATTTCGGTCGCTCCGCCTCGCATTTCGGCGAGGTTGAGTTGCATGCGAGCGGCCAAATCGCACAACTGTCGGGCGCGCACCTCGGCATCGGGCTCGTCGGCGATGCGGTTCATCCACGTTTGCAACAAATGGCCGTAGTGGCGAAAGCGCAAGCGGTGGGTGGGATAGGTCAAACGCTCCGCTTGTGCGGCGGCGGGTGCGCGATCCACCTCCACGGGCCAATCGATGTCGAGCGCGTAGTCGGTGAGTTGGGCGAGGTGGTTCCACAATTTTTCGTTCACCTCACGCGAATCGGCGGGTTGTCGGCTGACGATGCGCATCGTGTCGACGATGCGTGCGGCATAGGCCGTGCGTTCTGCCCGGTCGCTGAGCGTGAGGGCGTGTTCCACCATGAGTTGCACTTCACGGCCGTAAGCTTTCATGCGCACAGGGGCTTTCTGCGTGTTGTATTCCATAGAAACCGAACGTGTCAAAACAGTTTTTTGGGCAAAGACGTTTGAAATTCCTTGAGATAGAAGGGCTCGAAATAGGCCACATCGACGAAGCGCCCTTCGAGGAAGGCGCGTTCGGCGAGCGGAGCCATGTGGCGCGCCAGCGGATGCACGTTGTCGACAAAACGAGCGTTGGGGTGATCGATCACCGCCTTGCACTTTTCGGCGCCGTCGCCCATGAAATAAACGGGCGCACGGTCGAGCCACTCGCGATAAGTGTCGGCCGTGACGATGTCGGCCCCCACTTCGCGCACGGTGTGCAGCGCGCGATCATATACGGCGGCGTAAACCTCCATGCGGCGTGCGTCGATCATGGGCACGAGCAGGGCGTCGTCGGGCATATCGTCGTCGTAGAGCAACGGTCCCACGGTGATGAGCTGCAGCGTGGGCACGGCAATGAGGGGCACATTGCGGGCGTAGGCCACCCCTTTGGCGGTGGAAAGCCCGATGCGCAGGCCGGTGTAGCTGCCCGGTCCGCTCGACACGGCGACGGCGTCGAGGGGGATGGCGTGGCTCTCGGCAAAACTCAGCGCTTCGTCGACGAAGGGCGCCAAAACGGCCGCATGGGAGGGGCCTTCGAGGGTTTGCTGTTCGAAGATCACCTGCGAATCTTCCGACACGGCGACGGAACAAACGGAGGTGGAGGTTTCTATGTGGAGAATGCAGGACATGGCTGAGGGATTTTTCGGCGTCCTCGTTCCGCGACTCCAACGGGAGGGAAACGGACACTCGCTTTTCAATCTGCGAATTTAAGGCTTTTCGGCTGATACACAAAGTTTCCACGGCGAAAAGCCGCGCGCCGCCCTGCATAAGGCACACGGCGCGCGCGAATCTCCCCGAATATCGCCCTACGGCGCGGAGCGTCCCTGCACCGCACCCCGCCGCCCGGCACGCCACCGCCCGGGTGCTCCGCGCAACAAGGGGGGGATTCGCATCTTCTTCCCGCCCCGACGCAGCGGCAGCCGCAGCACCTGCGAAAACTCGGCGGGATGTCCCGAAAAGTTCCCGTGAATTGCGGAAAAAGTCCCAATTATCGGCGAAAAACGGGGCGTTTTCTTCCCGTCTCCCCCACCCCGCCGCGTGCACTCCGAGACTTGAACGGCACGGCACCCCGCTTTCCTTTTGCACAGGGCTTTCGCTGTGGCGCGCTCCGCGTCGAAACACTGTTTGTGCCCGCCAAATGGCCGAAAACCGGGAAGAAAACTACAGTCGAAAACGGAGTTTTTGCCCTTTTCACGAAAGGGATTGTTCAATATTTCCTTTTCGCCAAGAAATAAACAGCCAAAATCGCCCTCACGTCCAAAAGAATACGTACCTTTGGCCTACGTACCTTTGTGTACTGCGCACCGCTCGTCCACAACGAGCGAGTCCTACGCAAATAACATCACATAACCATAACTCCAACATGAAACCTGCAAACGGCAAATTGGGTGTCATGATCGTCGGCCTCGGCGCGGTCAGCACCACCTTCATCACCGGCGTGCTGATGGCACGCAAGGGCTTGGCAAAGCCCGTCGGTGCAATGACACAATACGACAAAATCCGCGTGGGACGCGGTGCCGAAAAGAAATATCTGAAATATGCCGACATCATCTCGCTGGCTTCGCTCGACGATCTGGTGTTCGGCGCTTGGGATGTGTATCCCGCCAACGCTTTTGAGAGCGCCGTCGACGCCGAGGTGCTGCGCGCCAAAGACATCCTCCCCGTGGAGGACGAACTGAAGGCCATCCGCCCGCTGCCCGCCGCATTCGACAAGCGCTATGCCTCTCGTTTGGACGGCAACAACGTGAAAAACTGCGCCACCCGCTGGGAAATGGTGGAAGCCCTGCGCGAAGACATTCGCCGCTTCAAGGCCGACAACGGTTGCGACCGCATTGTGGTACTCTGGGCCGCATCGACCGAAATCTACGTCCCCATCGACGAAACGGTGCACTACCGTTTGGCCGATCTGGAAGCCGCCATGAAGGCCAACGACACCGAGCGCGTCGCGCCCTCCATGTGCTATGCCTACGCTGCCCTGGCCGAAGGTGCGCCCTTCGTGATGGGTGCGCCCAACACCACGGTGGATATTCCCGCCATGTGGGAGCTGGCCGAAAAGACCCACATGCCCATCGCCGGTAAGGACTTCAAAACCGGCCAAACCTTGGTGAAGAGCGGTTTCGCCCCCATCATCGGCACCCGCTGCCTGGGACTGAACGGATGGTTCTCGACCAATATCCTCGGCAACCGCGACGGCCTGGTGCTCGACGAACCGGCCAACTTCCACACGAAGGAGGTTTCCAAACTCTCGACCCTCGAAAGCATCCTCGTGGCCGACGAACAGCCCGACCTCTACACGGACTACTACCACAAGGTGCGCATCAACTATTATCCCCCGCGCGGCGACAGCAAGGAGGGTTGGGACAACATCGACATCTTCGGTTGGATGGGCTACCCCATGCAGGTGAAAATCAACTTCCTCTGCCGCGATTCGATTCTGGCCGCCCCGCTTTGCCTCGACCTCGTGCTGCTCATCGACGCCGCCGCCCGCGACGGCCGTTACGGCACGCAGCGCTTCTTGAGCTTCTTCCTCAAAAGCCCGCAACACGACTACACGCAAGGCGAAGTGCCCGAAAATCACCTGTTCCGCCAGTACACGAACCTCAAAAACGCCATTCGCGAAATGGGCGGTTACGAGGCTGACGAAACGGTCGACTGATTTTTCAGCCCCGCCCCTTCACACCGAGCGCGACACCTCCCTCCGGCGAGGAACCGCGCCCGGTGTTCCTCTTTTTGTAAGAGCGCTTCACCGGCGGCTATCAGCGAAAACGATAGCAGCTATCTGATCAAACCATAGAACTTCGGCACGATGCCCGAGAAGAGCGCGTAATTTTGCAGCGTCAAAACGGAAATGCTCCGCCACGGCCCACAGGCTTATCTACGTTACGGCGCATGCGCTTGACAGAACTGACTGTTTATTATATTTCCATCCTGACGATTCCCGCCGCCTCGGTCGGCTCCCAACGGGATCCCCACCGACCACTCGGAGAACAGCAGAGTTCCCTTGTGGGGCGCGCCGGGAGACGTCATCCAACGCGAATCAACTCAAAATCAATTTCATTATGTCACTTCTTGCCGCCCTTCAAGTTCAAAGCAGCCCCAGCGCTCCTTACATCATCATTGCTTTCATCGCCTTCACCGCAGCCCTCTACTGCGTGCCCACGCTCTTCCGCTTCTTCAAAAACCTCTCGAACCCTGCCCAACGCGCCGCTCAGCCCGCCGACGACACGGTGTACGTTTGCCACGACGAAGCTTTCTTGCAACCCAAAGCCTAACTCCTTCTCATCTCGCAATCGGATTCGATGAACCACTCCACGATGATGTCCGCGGCATCACCCTCTGACCCCAAAGAAATCCACGTTCGTCTCAAACACATTGCCAAGTTTTTCGGCTCCTACGCCGCTACTCTGCTGTGCAGCGGAGCCACGACAATGCGCATTGAGCGCAAACTCCGCCAAATGGCCGAAGCCTGGCACGTGCAAGCCGAATTCACCATTCTGCCCACGAACGTGATTCTCAACATCTGGGATGCCTCGGGCGACCACTCCTACAGTTGCATCTCACCGCTGCTGCACGGAGCCCTAAATTTCGATCTCATCACGCGTCTCAGCCGCCTAAGCGACGACGTCTTCACGCAGAACCTCGTGCCTGCCGAAGCCGTTCGCCGCTTTGATGCGATTAAAAACATCCCTCGCTTCTCTTCGTTCGCCGTACTGGTCTTGGCCTCTGCGGCCAACGCCTCTTTCTGCCGGCTCTTCGGCGGCGACTGGGCCGCCATCGGCATTGTGTTTGCCGCCACCTTCTGCGGTTTCTTTGTCAAACAGCGCCTTTCGAGCTGGAAAATGGACTATCGCGCCGTGACCATCATCTCTGCAGTGACGGCCGCGGTAATTTCTTGCGTCGGCTACGTCATTCCCGATCTTTCCACCACGCCCGACATCGCTTTGGGCACCAGTGTGCTCTATCTTGTGCCGGGAGTGCCGTTTTGCAACTTCGTCAACGATTTGCTCTACGGGCACTACATCTGCGCTTTCAGCCGCTTCGTGCAGGCCATGATGATCACCGTGAGTCTTTCGATCGGGTTGGTGTTGGCTTTGTTGATGCTCAACATCCGCATGCTCTGACCCGTTTCGGCCTTTGCCCCACTTTTCTCCCCTTCACCCCACAACGATAGTCCATTCTCCATGTCCACTCTTCTCGATTTGCTCAACGACGGTTTCTTTGCCGCCATTGCCGCCATCGGTTTCGCGAGCATCAGCAACCCCAAACGCAGTACCTTCTGGTCGCTCGGCCTGCTTGCCGCCCTCGGCCACGTCACGCGCTTCATCCTTATGCACTATTTTGACGTGCACATCGCCTTGGGTTCGTTTGCCGGCGGCTTGATCATCGGCATCGTCTCCATCCCCATGTCGACGGTGGTGAATTCGCCCGCCGAAACCCTCTCCTTCCCTGCGCTGCTCCCCATGGTGCCGGGAAAATTTGCCTACGGTTCGATACAAGCGCTCGTGGAATGCATGAGCCATAAGACCGAAGACGATTTCGACCACTATTTTTATCTGCTCAACTACAACTGGATCACCTGTGTGCTGACGATTGTGCTGATGGTCATCGGGGTGACGATTCCGCTCTTCACGTTCCGCAACCACGGTCTGGTGATGTTGCGCCGTATGCGCGACGAACTCCTCGCTGCGGCCCACCTTCGTTCGTCGCACCACTGATTTTCGTCCGAACATGGAACTTCGACAGCTCCGCTACTTCGTGAAAGTGGCCGAATGCCAAAGCTTTTCGGAAGCCGCACGACAGTTGCACATCACACAAAGCACCCTCTCACAACAAACCCGACAGTTGGAGGACGAACTGGGGGTGCAGCTGCTCGCACGCGACTCACACCACGTGGAACTCACCGACGTGGGGAGCGCTTTCCTACCTTCTGCGCTGCGCGCCCTGGCCGAGGTGGAGGCTTGTGTGGACAGCATCAGCGAAGTGACGCACTTGGTGCGCGGCACCATCAACATTGGCGCCACTTATACCTTCAGTCCGATTCTCAAAGAGGCGATTCTCGCCTTCATCAAGGCGTTTCCGCAAGTACACCTCAATGTAGTGAGCCAATCGATGAGCGATTTGATGGAAATGCTCATCAAGCACGAGCTGGACGTGGTGTTGTCTTACAAACCCTCGCAACACTACACGCAAATCGAGTCGCATTATCTGTTTGACAACGAACTTTGCGCCGTGGTGAGCGACACGCATCCGCTTGCCGGCCGTGCTGCCGTGGAACTCGCCGACTTGACGCACCACCGCATGGCACTTCCTGCCCCGGGACTGCAGGCGCGCAACAAATTCGACATGCTGGTACGCGGCACACAGCACGAATTCAACGTCTGCCTGGAGATCAACGACGTGAATGCCCTGATTAGTTTGGTGCGCGACAGTCGTTTGGTCACGGTGCTCTCAACCGCCACCGTTTCGCAGGTGGACGGCGTGGCCACAATCCCCATTGCCGGTGTAGACAGCAGCGAAATGGAAGGCTGCTACCACTTTTTGCGCGGCAGCTACCGCAAAGTGGCCACCAAAGAGTTCTTGCGCATCCTCTCGGAAAGCAAGTCTTACGGCATGGCGCAAATGAATGTGGAATAACTTGGGCGCCTGCGCCGCACGGCGGCCGTGCACGGCCCTTTCTCCCAATGCAACGAACCGGCTTCTCCGCTCGAGAGCCGGTTCGTTGCGCATAATGCGCTGCCTGTCCGCCGATCCAAACAAAGCCTCCCCCGCAAGTCCGGAACTTGCGGGGGAGGCTCATTATATAAAAGGAGGGAGAACGCTGTTATGCCTGAGGAGAGATTCCTACATCAGGGCACGGCCGGACGAAAAGGGGCGATACACATTATATATAAGGAGTGCGCGCAACGCACATCCGGAAGTGAGGCGCAAGGAGGCGCGATCACTCGATCACTTCGGGCTGTTTCTGCCGTTCGGGCGCCGCGTTTTCCTTCTTACCGCTGAAGAGGAAGAAGAAAAGCACGCCGATCAGCAAGGCATAGCCGGCGAAAATGAACCATACACTCGACCAATCTCCCACTTGGAAGCCGTCTTTGTTCTCGGTGTAGCAATTCACCACAGCTTGTGCGCCGAGGGTGCCGATGGAAGCCCCGATGCCGTTGGTCATTAGCATGAAGAGACCTTGTGCACTCGAGCGGATTGATCCGTCACATTCCTTATCTACAAACAGCGAACCGGAGACATTGAAAAAGTCGAAGGCGACGCCGTAGACAATCATCGAAAGAATCAGGAAAATCACGCCCGGGAAAGCCGGAACACCGACCGCGAAGAAGCCGAAACGCAGCACCCAAGCGAACATAGCTATGAGCATTACGGTCTTAATCCCGAAACGTTTCAAGAAGAAGGGGATGAGGAGGATGCAGAAAGTCTCGCTGATTTGCGAAAGAGAGATCAATACATTGGCGTGTTCCACGAACCATTGGCCGCGGAATGCGGCTTCTGCACCGAAACTACTGATGAAGGGGTTGGCAAATCCGTTGGTGATCTGCAAACTGACGCCGAGGAACATGGAAAAGAGGAAGAAGAGCGCCATTCGCTTGTGGCGGAAGAGCTTAAACGCATCGAGTCCCATGGCTTGCACCAGGCCTTTTTTCTCGCTGCCCTTGTTTACGGGGCAAGAAGGTAGGGTCAAAGCGTAGGCAGCCAGCATAAAACTCCAGAAAGCCGAGACAAAAAATTGCACATGCGTCTGTTGCCAACCCAACAAGTCGACGATCCACATCGAAACAATGAAGCCGATGGTGCCGAAGATGCGGATGGGCGGGAAATCTTTCACGGTGTCGAGCCCGGAACGCTCAAGCGCATTGTAAGATACGGAGTTCGACAGCGCCAAGGTGGGCATGTAGGCCGCCACACTGAGCGTGTACCAGGGGAAAATGTCGGCAAACGCAACGTGTTCTCCCATGCCGATCCAACCAACTACGATCATAAAGACAGCAGCCAGGAGATGACAAAGCGACAACATGCGCTGTGCCTGCACGAAACGGTCGGCGATCATGCCGACAAGGGCGGGCATAAAGATGGAAACAATCCCTTGGACGGAATAAAACCACCCGATATTGGCTCCCATTTCCTTTCCGGCCAAAAAAGCCCCCATGGAAGTGAGGTAAGCTCCCCACACAGCGAACTCTAAGAAGTTCATCGCGATCAAACGCGACTTGATATTCGAACTATTCATGGAAATAACAATGCGATTACAGGGAGCGAAGTTACATCATTTTGCAAAGAGAACAAAGCAAATTGGGAAATTTCAAAACCGCACGGCGCAAAAAAGAGGGCGAAAATTAGCTTTTCGTCCTCTGTCTTTGCGTATTCAGTTTGTTCTTGGCCGAGATCACGCTGTTTGCCCGCGTATTTCGGCCGTCGGCGGGGGGCTTTCGAGAAAAGAGCTGAACAAAAAACCACAGATTCGCGGCGAATACACCGCGAAACGGAGGTTATTCGTCCTCACTCCACACTTTGTCGTGCTTTCCTTGGGTGAAGATGTCGTTTTCGTCGTCAATGGTTTTGCCGGACTCGCGATCAACTCTCAAAGTCTTGGCCGATTCCTGCATCAATCCATTCTCCGATGACAAACGCACCAGCTGAAGGAGGGGGGATGTGTAAATTCGCTTCATTATATACTATAGTTCCGTTGATATTCCGAATGCGCTTCACGGTGTCCCGCCGATGCGATCGGCGAAACACCGTGGATGCGATTTTCTCATCCTCAATCCCGCCCTCATGCGGGCAGAAAGAAGACACGACAAGCGCCCCAATCAGAGTTCGAGGTCTCCGCCGTGGATTTCGTGCCAAGGCAGTCCCTGCTTGTTGAGTTCTTCCATGAAAGGATCGGGATCAAACTCCTCGACGTTGTGGACGCCGGGCTTGTTCCACTTGCCTTCCATGAACAAACGGGCTCCGATGCAAGCGGGCACGCCGGTGGTGTAGCTCACCCCCTGCATTCCCGTTTCGTCGTAGGCAGCTTGGTGCGAACAGTTGTTGTAAATGTAGTAGGTTTGTTCCTTGCCGTCTTTCAAACCTCGGATGCGGCAACCGATCGACGTCTCGCCTTCGTAGTTTTCGCCCAGGTCTTGCGGGTTGGGCAGCACGGCCTTGAGGAATTGCAGGGGCTGAATCATGTGTCCCTCGTAGTTGATGGGCACAATCGAGTCCATACCGATGTTTTGAATCACGCGCAAATGGGTGAGATACTCCTGTCCGAAGGTCATCCAAAAGCGAGCTCGCTTGATTGTGGGGAAGTTGATGACCAAGCTCTCGATCTCTTCGTGGTGCAGCAGGTAACTTTCGCGCGGTCCGATGCCGGGATAGGTCAAAGGCCGGTGGATTTCGAGCGGTTCCGTCTCTACCCACTTGCCATTCTCCCAATAAAGTCCTTTTTGCGTGATCTCGCGGATGTTAATCTCGGGGTTGAAGTTGGTGGCAAAGGCTTTGTGGTGGTCTCCCGCGTTGCAATCGACGATATCCAGGTACTGAATTTCGTCGAAGTGGTGCTTTGCGGCGTAGGCCGTGAAGATGGAGGTCACGCCCGGGTCGAAACCGCAGCCGAGAATGGCACAAAGTCCGGCTTTCTCGAAGCGATCACGATAAGCCCACTGCCACGAGTACTCAAAATGCGCCTCATCCTTCGGTTCGTAGTTAGCGGTGTCGAGATAGTTGCAGCCGGTTTGGAGACAAGCCTCCATGATGGTGAGATCCTGGTAGGGCAAAGCCAAGTTCATGACCAGCTGCGGCTTGAAGTCATTGAAGAGGCGAACGAGTTGCTCCACATCGTCGGCATCTACCTGCGCGGTGCGAATATCGTTGCGCAGCCCCATGTCGGCAATGCGTTGGGCAATCGCCTTGCACTTGGATTCTGTGCGGCTGGCGATCATGATTTCGTCGAAGACATCGCTATTTTTTGCGACTTTGACAGCGGCCACGGTGGCAACGCCGCCGGCGCCGATGATGAGTACTTTTCCCATTGTGTTTGCGTATCGTAGTTGTTTGTGTGATTGCAGTGATCGGAATTTCATCCCGTTCGCGCAAAGTTATTGATTTTCACGCGATCGCACAAGTTCACGGCGCTTTTTTTGCACCTTCTCAGAGAAATGCGTTCCGGTTCACCGGGCGCTGACTTCGTCGGCGCGGATGCCGAGTGCCGCCGTGAGCGAATAGCCGAGCAGTTCCTGTGCAAATCCTCGTCCGCTGAGGGGCTGCATGGTGAATAGGGTGATTTCCTTGCGTCCGGCGTCGGTTCCGTCCTCGCGCTTGGGCGGTTGCGCGCAGAGCCCTTTGATTCGAGCGGCAAGTCGCGTACTCTCGGGGGTGAATCCGTCGAGATCAGCCACGAGCATCACCCGATCGGCGTCGGCGTCTAGGAGCATTTGCTCAAACACCTCGACGATCAAATCGTCGTGGTCCACCACCGGTTCGACGGCAAGTGCCGAGAGCGAAAATTCGCCCAGCCTGTCGGCAAAAGCCTTGCCGTTGATTTCGTCGGCGAAGTGCGCAGGCGTGAAGTTTTGCAGCTGCGCGGTCTCGGGTCGATGGATGAAATACACCCGAATCTCGTTGTCGGCGGTTTGCGCTTCGCCTTCTGCGGGCAGCAAGCCGCCGTCGAGCGCCACATAGTCGAGCCAATCGGCGAGCGGCGCGGGAGGAATGCGCCGACCGAGCATGCGTTCGAAGTTGACAATGAGGTCAAACGCCACGCGTTCCACGTAGTCGGCGTCGACCAGCAGGGTATGGTGTGCCATAAGTCTATAGGGTTCAGTTGGTGTGTTGGGGGGCGCCACTGCCGCCATGCGGTTGCGCGCCATTTTTCATTTTCCGAATTCGGCATGTCCCGCCGCCGCGTCGTCGTAGATCGCGCGGCGCAGTTCTTCAGGCGAAACCGGCACGGGACGGCGCGAGAGTTCGGGCACGTTGTAGCTCTTCATGCGCAGCCAATTGTGCTCGGGATCTTCTTGCGGCAGCAAGAAAGCCTTGTGTGCCTGCCCGTTGCGATCGAAATAGGCGATGCACGGGCGCGTGAAATTCCCATCCAGCCGACGCGAGGAGAACACAATCCACCGGCCGTTGCTGCTCCACGTGTGATAAGAGTCCACCTCCGGACTGTTGGCCGCCCGGAGCGGGTAGAAAGCCCCCGTCTTGAGGTCCTTCACCCAGAGATCACTGCTCTTGTGCCAGATATGAAATTGGCCGAAATCGCCGAGCGTGATGAGCAGATAGCGACCGTCGGGACTGATGCGCGGGAGCGTTCCGCTCTTGCCCATGGTGCGGCAATCCACTTCGAGGCGCGGCGCGCCGAAGGTACGCGTGCGGGCATCGAAAGGCACCGACATCACATTGTAGCGCACCTCGCGATAGGCATCGAGCACCGCATCTTGGCGCGCGTCGTCGCTGAGGCGTGCCGAATCGCTCATGGTGTCGAATTTCGGGAAGGGCGCCGCACAATAATATAAGCGGCTGCCGTCGGGCGCCCACGCCGGGAAGGTCTCCATGACTGCGGGGGTGCGAAACACATTGCTCAGCTTGTTGCGCTGCACATCGTAGAAGAGCAGATCGGAATCGTAGTCTACGACCTCCACCTTCTGCGCATTGTTCAGACGGAAGGCTTGTCCGGTCTTGTTGCTCGAGAACACCACCCACGGCTGGCGGGGATGCCAGGCGGGATACACGCTGCCACCCAAGACACTGTCGCACTTCATGTCGACGCGCCGGATGTTTTTGCCCTCGATGAAGACCGTGCCGCCGTGTTTCGAGCGCACGTGGAAGAGCATGCGCCCGGTGGTGCCGTGCGCCTGCGGGGTGTGGCAGTTCACACAGTGGTTGTTCTCCTCCTCGAAGGTGTCGTTGTTCTCATAAATGGGGTGTTCGTCGAAGTTGGTGAGGTTGCGTTCGTACAATCCCAGCTGACGATACAGTTCATAGGAGGGCTCGATGAGTCGGTAGGTGAGAAAAGAATCGATGGGCTCTGCGGCCACGGTCCATTTCCAGGCCGGGTGCTGCAGCCACTGCCCTTCGTGCTGCGTGAAGACCTCCACGCTCAGCTGCCCCCCGCGGTTGTCGGTGAGCAAACGTCGCCACTCGGTCGAGTCGAAGCGGAGTTTTCCCGCCATTTCAGCTTCGGCCACGAGGGGTTCTCCGCGCTGCCCTTTGATTTGCACCACGATTTCATCGGCCGGGTTGTTCACTTGAAAATTGAGCGGGGCGATGTTGGGTGGAATCACCACATCACGATAGTCGGGGAAGACCGATGCCTGTTGCGCGGTGGGCTGCGCCGCGTCGGGCACCCGCACCGTCGATCGACAAGCGGCCAAGGCCACCACCAGAAGCACGCATCCGAGCACTTTCGCCCACGAGGAACACAATCTATTTCGCTTCATAAGGATCTGCAAGATATGGATTTCGACCGTCGGCCCGTCAGTTCACGCCGACACCTTGGCTCTGCTGTTCGGAGGAGACGAGGTTGCCACAATAATAATAGTACATATACGTGCCGAGCCAGCGTTCGCGCAAGGCCTCGGCCATGTCTTTGCGCGACTGCTCGCGCTGTTCGGGGGTCATGCGCTCACGTCCGGTGAGGAAGGGAGCCGCATCTTGCACGAAAGCTTGGAACTCGCTTTGCGTCAGTTCGTTCACTTCGGGGAAATAGTTCAGCACGCCCTCTCGTTTCACGGCCGCCACCATGATGGCCTGCAAGACAATCGGGGTGAATTGCACCTTGCCGCGCAGCACTTGTATGCGGGCCAGGAAAGTATCGAGGTCTTTGGCATAGAGACTCGCGGCGACTGCCGTGATGAGCGTGGCTTCGCTGCCGGTGGGCGTGGCCAAATTGTAACCGATCACGGTGGGTTGACGGAAGGACTGCTCGAAGGCATCGATTTTGGGCCGCAGTTGGTCGATGCGCGCCAGGGTGGCATCGGTTTGTCGCAGGGAGGCATCGTGCAGCACCGCCCGATAGCGTTCGACAAAATCGTGGCAAAACGGCATGTGGTCGATGAGATTGAGGTAGCGTCCGGCCAAGCGTTTCTCGCCGTTGAGGAGGGCACAGATGGCCATGCGCTTAAAGTTGTGGAGTCGCGGGCCGTATTGCACCGTGTTGTCCATCGAAAGTCGATAGGCCGTGTTGAGCAATCCGGCATGCAGGGTGAGATCGGCCAGATAGTTCACCCCCTCATCGTTGCCGCCCACATTACGCAGGTGCAAATCGGGATAATCATAGGGGATGGCAAAAAGCCCGTCCAACAAACGGTCGGTGTGTTCGAGTGCCACGGCGTTGAAGGCGGCCACACTCCGCGAAGGTCGTCGCGTGGCCTGTGCCGTTTCGATCATGGCGTCCCAATCTTCGTCGTCGAGCTCGTTTTGCATGCGGCAAGACATGCGCACATTGTCACGCTCCAACACGGCGAAGAGCGAAACGCCCGCATAGGCCGCCAGGGGCAAGAGGAGCAGGAGGCGCCGCCAGCCCTTGCGCCGCATCGGCGTTGCGGGTGGTTGCGCGGCCGATCGGGAGAATCGGCGCCACAGTGCGCAGCCGCCGGCCAAAACAGCCGCAGCCCCCAAGAGCGCCACGGTGCGCAAGACGAAGGTCGACGGTTCGGTGCGCAAATACAGGTCGAAGCCATCGGCCACACACCAGGCCATCACAGCCAAAGGCGGCAACCAGCCCCACCCTTCTCCGCGATGACGCACCGGCAAACTGCGTTCGATGAGCCACGCAGTGGCGGTGAGCAGCAGGGCCAACAGCGTGCCGCCGAGCCAACGGTTCAGGAAAACCAACAGGAGATAGCGCGCGCCCCAAATGGCATAGGCGCCGGGCAGGCGCAAGACGTAGGCCATGGGCGCGCGCTCGGCGCAAACATAATTTTCGTCGGCGATGTGGCGAAACACCTCACCATAGGTGAGCGTGGCGAAGAGCCACAACAGCACGAAGCCCACCGCGTAGTACAACACGGGGGTCCAGGCTCGGGGGCGAAGCGGGGCGGCACTCTGCGGCGCCGCGGGGGTGTGGGGTTTTCCTTTCATGGGGTAGATTGAAGCCCCCCGCACGCAAGTGGGAAATGCGAATGTGGCGCGGGGATCTCTGCGGCAAATTTACAAGAAAAGGGTGAAACTACCAATTTTTGACGCCTCGAATGTACATTCTCGCGCTTCCGGGTTCGTTTTCGTCCCCGTTCATCAGTGCTTCCGCGCGATTTATCGTGCGAAAAAGCGCAACACGAAGAAAAAAGTGCTAACTTTGGCACAAAAGTCCCCGTAAAAAGAAGAAAAACGGGGAGCTTTTCGGCAAAAACTGCGCACCTGTGCACACTGCTCGGCTTTCCGCCTTCGGAACTCCCCTTCCACGGCCTCACCCGCCCCCGCTTTCTCCGCCCCGTTCGCACGTCTGCGCGATCTCTCGCACCTCCACCTGACGGTGCGGGCGGTGTTTTCCCTCACGCCTCACGCTGCCACGCGAAATGCTCCTGCCGTTCCCGCTCGAAAGGACGTTCGCTTGGAATTGCACGCCCCCATGCCCGAAGACACCCCGTTCACAGACGCCAACTCGGGAAGAACGCAGTGCATGATAGAGAAGCAGTCCGGAAAATGACATATAGAAAAAACGCGCGCACGCGCAAGTCGATTCGAACTGCGGAGACGGCCGCACAGACGCTCCACGGCTTTTTTGAGAAATGCCGAAGGACGGGCGAGAAACGATTGAGCAATATCACTTTTATACGCAAGACCGCGTTCAGACCTCCCGGGCCGCTATCTGCGCGCGGGAAGAAACTACACAAAACCATCATCTCTGCGCCACACGCTGCAATTATCTACACTGAAAATCAGAACATACAATATAAAACTCCACCGCGATACATCAAATTCAACGAAGGAGAAGACGTGGCTTCTACTTTATCAGAAAAGATTGTTCGTTTTTTCCTTTTCCAACCCTACCATTCCGACAAAAGTCCTATCTTTGCCCCAAGCAAACAAGAAACAATCATCGATTCATGAGAAAACTATATGTTCTCCTCCTCAGTCTCGCGCTGAGTAGCCTATCGAGCCGCGCCGCCTCGGCCACAGACGACGGCGCCCTCACGCTCGACAGTTGCCGGCAGCTGGCACTGCAACACAACAAGGCGTTGCAGATGTCGCAACTGGGCATTGACAAAGCCCGCGAGGTGCATGCAGCCGCCCGCACGAACTATCTGCCCAAAATCTCGGGCGTGGCCGCCTACGTTCACACGGGCGACGAACTTTCGATCCTCACCACCGACCAGAAATCGGCGCTGACCAACCTCGGTTCGCAGTTGGGCGCGGGTTTCTCGCCCGAATTCATGCAGCGGGTGCAGCAACTCGTGGCAGCACACCCCGATCTCGCTCCGCTCGTGCAACGCGCGCAACAAACCGGCGCCGCTTTGCAGCAAGGACTGAACGGTGTGGGGCGCGATCTGGCGCAACGCTTCGAGACCGACACACGCAATGTGGCCGTGGGTGCGGTGCTCTTCACCCAACCGCTCTACATGGGCGGAAAAATTCGCGCCTACGACCGCATCACCGGCTATGCCGAGCAGTTGGCCGGCGAAAAGCTGCGCGCCGACCGCCAGGAGGTGATTCTCAGTGTGGACAAAGCTTACTGGCAGGTGGTGAGCCTGACGCACAAGACGCGTTTGGCCACGGCCTACCGCGACATGCTGCAACATCTGGACGGCGACGTGCAGAAAATGGTGAAAGAAGGCGTGGCCACCCGTGCCAATGCGCTGTCGGTGAGCGTCGAGCTGAACAAAGCCGAGATGACGCTTACGCGCGCCGAGGACGGTTTGAGCCTCTCGCGCATGCTTTTGGCTCAACTCTGCGGGCTGCCGATCGACACCACGCTGCACCTTGTCGACGAACGCCTCAGCGACCTGCCGACTTCTACGGCCGGCGTACAGGCCGACGCCGAGACAGCCATGGGGGCCCGCCCCGAATTGCGACAACTGGGGCTCGCCCAATCGATCTACGCCGAGAAGGTGAAGGTGGAGCGCGCCGCTTTCCTCCCCACCCTGGCCTTGACGGGCGGATACGGCATGACCTATCCGAGTATGTTCAACGGCTTCGAGAAAAAGCTGAAAGGCACCTGGAGTGTGGGGCTGTTGCTGAAGGTTCCCATCTGGGAATGGGGCGAAGGCAAGCACAAAGTGGCCGCCGCCAAGGCCGATGCGGCGGTGGGCGGACTGCAACTGCAAGAGGCGCGCGAAAAAATCACGCTTCAAGTGAACCAAACGGCGCTGGCCGTGAATCAGGCGGTGAAGAAACTCGCATTGACCGAGAAAAGCCAAAGTCGGGCGGAAGAGAACCTGCGCATGGCTCGCGTGGGATTCAAAGAAGGGGTGGTGACCACCTCCGACTTGCTGGCGGCACAAACGGCGTGGCTGGCGGCACAAAGCGACAAAATCGACGCGCAAATCGACATTCGCATAGCCCGCGCCGTCTATAATAAAGCGCTCGGCCAATAAAGCTCGGCACAACGTCCCTCACTCACCGCTGTGTGCGCAGCGCGCGCCTCGATGCCGCGCACCGGCCTTTCTCCTTTCAACTCCTAACGCTGTCAAAACAGCACCAAACACAATGAAGAAACAAGCTCCCAATTATATCCCCGCCATTCTGCTCATCGTGGCGGTCATTGTCATCACCGCCATCTGCGGCTTCTACGCATTTCGCCCTCAGCCCGAAGTGATTCAGGGACAAGCTGAAGTGACGGAGTATCGCGTGTCGAGCAAAGTGCCCGGTCGCGTGAAACGCATCCTGGTCGAAGAAGGACAACAGGTGCACGCCGGCGACACCCTGGCCATTCTCGAGGCGCCGGAGGTGAATGCGAAACTCACCCAGGCCGAGGCGGCCGAAGATGCCGCCGCCGCACAAAGCCGGAAAGCCGACAAGGGGGCGCGCGAGGAACAGAAACGCGGCGCCTACGAGATGTGGCAAAAGGCCAAGGCCGGTCGCGAGGTGATGGAGAAGAGTTACGCCCGCGTGAAGCGACTGCATGACGAAGGGGTGGTGACTTCGCAAAAGCTCGACGAGGTGACGGCACAGCGCGACGCGGCCATTGCCACGGAACGCGCGGCCAAATCGCAATATGACATGGCAGTGAACGGAGCGCAGATCGAAGATCGCGAAGCGGCCGCCGCACTCACGGCACGCGCCGGGGGAGCCATCAAGGAAGTGAAGAGCTATCTGAAAGAAACGGTGCTCGTGGCCGCCCTCGATGGGGAAGTGACGGACATCTTCCCCTCGATCGGCGAACTCGTGGGCACCGGCGCGCCGGTGATGAACGTGGCGCTGATGAACAAGCTGTGGGTTTCGTTCAATGTGCGCGAAGACAAACTGTCCACGCTCCGTGTGGGACAAGAAGTGGAAGGTTTCGTGCCGGCACTGGGCGACAAGACCGTGAAACTGCGCATCGCCAGCCTGAAGGACGTGGGCAGTTACGCCGTGTGGCGCGCTTCGAAATCGACGGGCCGGTATGATTTGAAGACCTTCCGCGTGAAAGCCACACCGACGCAAAGCATCGAGGGGCTGCGCCCCGGTATGACGGTGGTGCTGCGATGAGGTTCGACGAGCACGGGACACCGGCAGCGCGCCTGTGCGGTGTTCCCCAATATTCCTCTCACGACGACAAACGATGAAAAAGGTATTCTTACGCGAGTTGCGACGCATCTGCACCCGCCCCATCTACCTATTTTGCATGGTGGGGGTGCCGCTGTTTTGCACCCTGCTACTCACCACGCTGATGGGGCAAGGTTTGCCGGCCGACATGCCGGTGGGTCTGGTCGATCTGGACAACAGTGTGACCACTCGCTCGCTGGCTTCGAATCTCGATGCCTTTCAAAACACGCACATCGTGGAGCACTATGCCTCGCCCGAGGAAGCCATCCACGCCATGCGCCGCGGCGAAATCTACGCCTTCTACTATGTTCCCGAGGGAACGACGCGCAAACTGCTGCGACAGGAGGCGCCCACGGTGTCGTTCTACACCAACAACGCTTATCTCATGGCGGGTTCCCTGCTCTACAAGGACATGCGCACCATGAGTGAGCTCATGGGGGGCGCCGCCGCCCGCTCGGTGCTCCTCGCCAAAGGGGCTACCTCGGGACAGGCCATGGCTTTTCTGCAACCGATTGTGATCGATTCGCATGCCATCGGCAATCCGGTACTCAATTATAATATCTATCTGTCGAACATTCTGCTGCCGGGATTGCTCTCACTGATGATTTTCTTCGTCACGGTCTTTTCGATCGGACAAGAAATCAAGGAGGGAGGCGGTCGCGCGCTGCTGATTCTTTCGAAAGGCTCGGCTTTCAAAGCCTTGTACGCCAAACTCGCGGCACAGTTCCTGATTTTCGCCCTGGTGGGGCTCTTCATCGGACTGTATCTCTACGGCGTATTGGCCTTCCCCTGCCACTGCGGCATTCCAACCATGCTGCTGTTGCTCATTTTGATGGTGCTGGCTTCGCAGGGCTTGGGCGTACTGATGATTTCGGCCCTGCCGAGCCCGCGTTTGGGACTGAGTTTCGCCTCCCTGTGGGGCGTGATCTCGTTCAGCATTTGCGGAATGTCCTTCCCGGCCATGGCCATGTATCCGGTGCTGCACGGGTTGTCGTACCTCTTCCCGCTGCGCTACTATTATCTATTGTATGTCAACTGCGCGCTCGATGGTTTTTCACTCGCCGGCGCCGCACCTTTCGTGGGTGCCCTGCTGGTATTCGCTCTCCTGCCACTACTTTTTGTGGGACGATTCCGCCGGATGATGGAGCGCATCGCCTATGAGCCCTAAACAGTCAGAGACATGAACAAAGCTTTCAGAAACACACTCCGCGACATATTCGGTGATGGCGCACTGATCATCTTTATGGTGGTGGTGCCCATCGTCTATCCGCTGGTCTATGCCCTGATCTACAATCCGGAAACGGTCCACGAAGTGCCGGTGGCCGTGGTGGACTGTGCGGGCAACGCGACGTCTCGCGATTTTTTGACCCGCCTCGATGCTTCGCCCGACGTGCGCATTGCGGTTCGCCCCCCGTCGCTCGAAGCGGCCAAGGCCGCTGTGGCCCGACGCGAGGTTTACGGCGTGGTTTACATCCCCGAAGATTTCTCGCGTAATTTGGCGCGGATGCAACAATCGCACGTGAGCGTCTATTGCGACATGAGCGGCATGCTCTATTATAAAGCCATTCTTGCCGCTGCCACTGACGTTTCGCTCGAAATGAACGCGCGCATCAAAATACAACGCGCCGGCAACACCACTGACCGCCAGGACCAACTTACAGCCCATCCCCTGCAATATGAGCACATTGCACTGTTCAACCCACAAAGTGGCTTCGCCTCGTTTCTGCTGCCCGCTGTGTTGATGCTCATCATCCAGCAAACGCTGATTCTCGGCGTGGGCATGGAGGCGGGCACGCGCCGCGAACGCATGGAACAGACCCACCGCTTCCCGCCCACCGACGATTTCACCCTCGATGCGCAAGCAGAACTCGCCGCCTCGGAGGAACGCCACAAACAAACGCGCGCCCAACGCGTGATCGAGTGGTTCCATCCGCGCCGCACCCGACTTCGCCACGCTTCGCGCCGGGCGTGGCGTAACCTGCTCGGACGCAGCGCCGCATTTTTCATGATCTACATTCCGGTGGCCGCTTTCGAAATGGGCGTCGTGCCCCACTTGTTCTCGTTCCCACAAATCGGACAAGCTGTCGACATCGCGCTTTTCGCCGTTCCCTTCCTCTTGGCCTGCGTCTTTTTTGCCATTGCCATCAGCGGCATCCCGAGAGGTCGCGAAAGCATCATACTCATTGCCGTCTTCACCTCGGTGCCGATGCTTTTCCTCAGTGGCGTGAGCTGGCCCGGCACGGCAATTCCCTGGTATTGGCAGACTTTGGCGGATCTCATCCCTTCGACCTTCGGCGTCAACGGTTTCGTGCGCCTCAGCACCATGGGTGCTTCGCTGGCCGACGTGCAAACGGAATACACCGCGCTGTGGATTCAGGTGCTGGCCTACGGTCTGCTGGCGTGGTGGGTGACGCGCAAAAACGAAGTGCGGAAGATTCAACTCCGCCACTACACCCCTTCACCGGTGGTGCGAGAGGGATAAAACACGGCCTCAACTTTCCGCCGAATCGAAGCTACGGACCCAAGGTAAACAGGGGGAAGCACTTTTGTGTGCTTCCCCCTGTTGGCATAAACCGGCACCTCCGTCTCCCACTCCCCCACCGCAAAGACGACATCCGCGTGCTTCATCGAGCGACGGGTGACTTTATAGATCGGCATCCCCGTCAGCGCCTTCGAACGTCTTGGCCGGACAATCGATTCTCCTTCACGCCCGTCCATTCCCCCACGACCACGCAAAAAGGGTATCCCTCCGTCAGGAAGGATACCCTTAAAATGTATTGTAAAAGTGGAAGCTCCGTCGAACCGAGGGGGCACAGACGAGGTGCTGCCCCGCGGTCGCGGAAAATGAAGCTACAACTTATCGCATCGACTTCTTACCGTCGGTGCCCACCACGATGCCACGCGTGTTTTCAGCGGCACGGCGACCCTGGAGGTCAAACTGACGAACCACACCCTGCGCGCGGCCTTCTGCCTTCTTCACGCCGGTCAGTTTGTCGGTCACTTCGAGCATCCAATAAGAAGCATTGCTGTCGATGTTCCAAGGCACGAGTTTCTTCTCGCGTGCCATGTGAACCGCCTTGCGGCCGGTGAAGTTGACACCTACCAGCGAGGTCCGTCCGTCGGGACGCGTGATGAGCGTGAACACACCGGCGTCCTTCGCATCAGTCACCAGCGCAGGCGTCACGTTGTCCGCACCGAATTTGGGGAGATACTTCTTCGTTTTCTCATTGTAGAGCACGTATTCTCCGGGCTTACCTGCGGGGAGCAGCGCGAAGAAGAACGCATCGTCAGTTTCTTCCAAAGGAGCGCCTTCGAACGCCGTTCCGTCTACCTTCGATGTGAGGTAAAGCACATTCGAACCATCGGCGGCAACATAGCCCTCATTGCGCAAGCGGTAGAGCTTTTTGCTGTCGACTTCCACCTTGGGCAGCTGTTCCATCTGCGCGTTGAACTGGTCGTAAGCGGCAGCCGAAGGTGTACTTTCGTAAGTGGCGGCGGCAGCAGCAGCGGCAGCGGCGGCATCCGGTGTGTACTGTCCCACATACTTGCCGGACTTCACCTCAGCGGCACGTTGTTTCACCACTTGCGTGCGGATCGAGTCGGCCACTTCCCAATTGGTGTCGGGAGCGTAGGTGTAGGTGCTATCGGTGATCTGTTCGATCGAATAGTTCTTGTAAACGATCGTGTAACCACCGTTTCCTGCCGTGCGGAACGTTTCTTCTTCGAAGATGAAGCCGAGCGTGTTGTTCTGCTGCCACGTCATGGTGGAGTAAGCCGAACCCACCTTCGACGCCTCGTGCGTACCTTCCCAGTTCTTCGCGAAATCAGCCGGCGTGTTGAAATCAGCCGGCGAAGAGAGGGGTTTGTAGTTGATACCCACGTTCGAGCGTCCGCTGGGTCCGAAGGGCACCGACTGGAGCGCGAGATACAATTTCTCGCCCGTCGCGCGCTTTTTCACCGGCACAATCATCACCTCGCCGTTGCAAGCGTTGGACGAAGCCTTCTTCAGCGAAGAGTAAGCCACACTGCCCCACTGGCCTTCGCCCGTGGCGGTGTTGGTGTAGCGATAGATGTTGTAGTAGCGTCCGCCGCCCACGCGCGAGCTGACCAAAACCGAACCATCGGGCAGTTCTTCCGCCTTGGGTTCGTCGGCGCCGCTGGGCACTGCGGGGATCGTTCCCTTGCCGAGCACATTCCACATCTTGCCGAAGTCGTCGGAATAGAGCACCCAGTTGGAGAACACGTTGGTACGTCCGAGCACCACGGCATAGAGACGATAATGCGTACCCACCTTCACACGATGGCTCTGTACGATGCGCCCGCTACCGAAGAAGAGGCCTTCGACCTTGCCGCTAGGCGATTTGTCGGCACCGTCGAAGAGCGAGTAGATGCTCTCCGTGATGTCTTCGGGCTGCGTCCATGTCGTTCCGTTGTCGTGCGAATACCAGCGAGCCACAGCGATGGGCGTGTTGCGCGTAGAACCGTGGAAGCCCACCTGTCCCGAAGCACTGAGAAGGAGCACCTCACCGCTTTCGCGGTCGGCCACGATGGCCGCGTCGCCGTAGCCCGCATTGCGGCGGCTGTTGGCGTTCACGTTGTTGTCCTTGCCGAGACCTTGTGCCACAGCTTGGTTTGCCGCGTCGCGGAGCACGTCAGGCGTAGACCAAGTGGCCCCGTTGTCGGTCGAACGCGAAATGAAGAGGTCGATACGTCCTGCCCCAATATCACCCATTCCTGTATGGCGTGAGTCCGTCACGGCCAAGATCGTTCCGTTTTGCGTCGTCGTGATGGCCGGAATGCGATAAGTCACCTGTGTCGAGTTGTCGTACACGAAAACGTTCTTCTGCGGTTCGGGCTTGGCGATCGAACGCGTCACCGTGACATAGAAATTCGTGAGCAGCGCCGCGTTGTTCGCACCGCCGAGGGTGAATTTGGCCGCATCCGTGTCGTTATTGTCGGCCACCCAGCTGAGGTGCTGAGTCGTTTCGCTCGTGGTGAAGCTGTTGTTACCGGCCGTCACCGTGAGGTGCTTTCCGGCAGCGGCGCTCTTCGCGTCGAACTCAAAGTCATGGATCGAATAGCCAGCACCGGCCGTGAGCGTATAGTCGCTGGGCAGCACTCGGTTACCCACATAAGCCAAGAGGTCGTTGCCCGAAGCCTGCATGTTGTTGGCCACCGCCGTGAGGCGCACCTGCGGCGACGTCTGCGTCGACGTCCAAGCGTTTTTGTAGGCACTCGTGCCCTGCGAAGTCAGCGTACCCTTGTCGGCGCTCACCTGCACACGCTGCATGGCAAAAAGGATCTGCAGGCTGCTGCCGTGGTCTTGTCCTCCCGTCCAGAAGGAGAAACGCGCGTCGCGATTGTTCACCTTGTGGCTGGGTTGGCCGGAGGGATACATGTAGACGGCCGGTTTGTCGGCACCGAGATTGGTGCTCTTTTCGAACTTCCAGTCGACGTCATAGCCGGTGGTCACTCCCGTTGTGTCGCGAAGCGTCACGAGCGAACCGCCGCCGGCCTGTCCCGTCATGGTTTTGGGGGCCGTGAGCACCTTTGCCGTACCGGCCGCCTTATTATAGATGCGGTAGCCCGCTTCGGGCGTACCGACGAAACACCAAAGATCTTTGTCTTCGAGCGCTGTGTTGGTACGCGAAAGGCCGATCTGGCCGTCGTTTCCGGGATTGGAAATGATGAATCCGTTGGTCGAGATTTGCAACGTGTACCAGCGAGTGCCGGCGGCAAATTTTCCGCCCTCGATCGTTGTGGCTTCAAAAGGCGGCGTAAACACATCGGCCGCGAAGGCACCGGCTGCGCTCAGCCCGAAAGCCAGCGAAAGGAGTAGAGTTTTCTTCATGGTGAATGAATGTTTGAAGTAATAATGGGATCAGACAGGTCAATTCCGGCCGTGGCCGTGTGCTTTCTCTTTGGAGTCTGCTCGCACGGATCGTCCGGCTCATCGGAAAAGTCTGTTGTTCTGTGTGTGCATGTTGTGGTCGTTCGCTCGAGGCGAAACGCGGGAGAAACGACGTCGGCCGCAGTTTGCCCCTCCGTCGAGGGTGCAAACTGCAGTGCGACGCGGAAAGATCATTGCTGCACGAGCGCCAAGGTGTCGCTGGCGATGAGCAGTTCTTCGTCGGTGGGCACGACCACCACTTTGACGCGGCTGTCGGGCGTGGAAATGATTTGTTCGTCGCCGAAGTTGGCGCGGTTCACCTCGTAGTCCACCTTCACGCCGAGGAATTCGAGATCCTTCGTGGCGTTGTAGCGGATGTCCCATTGGTGCTCGCCCACACCGGCAGTGAAGACGATGGTGTCCAGTCCGCCCATGGCGGCGGCATAGGCACCGATATACTTTTTGATGCGGTAGCTGTACATCTCGAGGGCCAAACGTGCGCGCTCGTTGCCGGCCTGCGCGGCCGTTTCCACTTCGCGCATGTCGCTCGAGATGCCCGAGATGCCGAGCAGTCCCGATTTCTTGTTGAGCAACGTCTGCATTTGGTCGGGATCCAAGCCTTCGCTCTTCATGATGGCCAGCACCACCGAAGCGTCGACGTCGCCGGTGCGCGTGCCCATCATCAATCCCTCGAGCGGCGTGAGGCCCATCGAGGTGTCGATGCACTTACCGCCGTCGACGGCCGAAACCGACGCGCCGTTGCCAATGTGGCAAGTCACGATTTTCTGCGTTTCGGGCTTCACGCCGAGCAGCTTGCACACGCGGTCGGTGACAAAGCGGTGGCTCGTGCCGTGTGCGCCCCAACGGCGGATGTTGTTCTTCTCGTAATACTCGTAAGGCACGGCATACATGTAGGCCTTGGCCGGCATGGTCTGGTGGAACGAGGTGTCGAAGACAAACACATTGGGCATGTTGGGCACCACGGCCTTGACGGCGTTGTAGCCTTTGAGGGCGGGCGGGTTGTGGAGCGGCGCGAGGTCCATGTAGGTCTTCCACTCCTCGAGCATGTCGTCCGTCACCAGACGGCTCTCTGCGAAGCGTCCGCCGGCCACGATGCGGTGTCCGGCCGCGGCGATCTCGTCGATGCTCGAAATGGCACCATACTGCGGATCGAGCAGCGTGTCAAACATTTTTTTGATCCCTTCGGTGTGCGTGGGGCAATCGAAGTCGAGGGTCACCTTTTCGCCGTTGACCGTAGTTTTGAGGAAAGCGCCGGGCAATCCCACACGCTCGATGCCACCGGCGGCGAGCACACTGCGATCGTCCATTTCGTAGAGTTTGTATTTGATGGAGCTGGAACCGCAGTTGATGACAAGTATTTTCATTGGATGAGTTGCAAACTGATGAATAGGTTGGGAGGTGGAGCCGATGCGTTGGCGTGCGGCTCAACGGGCTTTGGCCGCAATGGCCTGATTGGCCGTGATGGCCACCATCGTATAGATGTCTTGCACGCAGCAACCGCGCGAAAGGTCGTTGACGGGGCGCGCGATACCCTGCAGGATGGGGCCGATGGCTTCGGCGTGTCCGAGGCGTTCCACGAGTTTGTAGGCGATGTTGCCCACCTCGAGTCGCGGAGCCACGAGCACATTGGCATGTCCGGCCACCGCGCTGCCCGGGGCCTTAAATTCGCCCACCGAGGGAACGAGTGCGGCATCGGCCTGGAGCTCGCCGTCGATTTTGAGTTCGGGACGCAAGCGGCGGGCGATGTCGAGCGCCTCCACCACTTTGTCCACATCTTCGTGCTTGGCCGATCCCTTGGTGGAGAACGAAAGCATGGCCACACGCGGCTCGATGCCGGCCACGGCCTGCGCGGTTTCGGCCGAGCAAACGGCAATTTGTGCCAACTGTTCGGCGTCGGGCACGGGCGTGACGGCCACGTCGCCCATCACCACCAGGCCGTTCTCACCGTATTCGGTGGCTTGGGTGAGGAGGAGCATCGCACCGCTCACGCAGGTGATGCCGGGAGCCGTTTTGATGATTTGGAGTGCGGGACGCAGCACGTCGCCGGTGGTGTGGAGCGCGCCGGCCAACTGTCCGTCGGCATCGCCGGCTTTGATCATCAGGCAGCCCAGATAGAGCGGATTTTCCACCAGCACGCGCGCCTGCTCGAGGGTCATGCCTTTCTTGGCACGGAGTTCCGCCAGGAGCTGTGCGTAGGCTTCTTTCTTGGGGTGGTCGAGCGGGTCGATCACCGTGGCCTTTTCCAGGTTTCGGAGGCCTTTATCTTGTGCCAATTTGGCGATTTCTGCGGGGTTCCCGATCAGGATCAGATCGGCCACACCGTCGGCCAGGATACGGTCGGCGGCCTGAATCGTGCGTTCTTCCGTGCCTTCGGGCAGGACGATGCGTTGCTTGTCGGCTCGGGCGCGAGCCACCAGTTGTTCTATCAGTGCCATGATTTGTGCATTAGTATTCGATGGGCGTCGGTGGGCTTTGTCCAAAAAGAGCATCGGCGCAGATACGCTGCAAATGTACGAAAAAAAACGGCGCGGGCGATGTTTCGACCTCATTTTTTGAAACTCTGCTTTGCACACCTTCGCTTCACGCCCGTTTCTTTCCCCACTACCCGAGAAAATCTCCCGTCTTTTCTTCGAAAACGCGGAACCACCGCACACAACTTCCCAACCTGCGACGCCCCCTTCGTCGACGGCACGTTCACCCATTCGACCTCCCCGCCGTTTCCGGACGAGACGTACATGCAACGGTGAAGACACTCGCGCGCGCAACGCGCATAACGCGCACCTCAGTCGGTTTTCGATTTTTGCCTTCACGCCTTCACACACCCTTCACATGTACTTCATTCACAGACCATTAAGTGTGAAGACTTTTATATCAGACACCTTCACGCGCCTTCACCTCCTTTTCGCTCCATCGTCAGCGCACGCCGCCACGCCCCATCGCGCCCCCCCGGGCCATCGCGCCGACAAGAGACGGCGGTGAAGGTTTCGTGCCCAAAGCCTTCACCCCTATTTGCATGGATCACAACATTTTGCGGCACACGGGTGAAGGAGTGAAGGCAAAAATCGAAAACCGGCTGATGCGCGCGCGTGAGAAACCGTCGAAAAAATGACAGGGGAAAAATTTGTCGATCCTGACAAAATTCACTACATTTGCCCAGATCATCATCCAAACCCTCCATTCCCCACCATGCGAACTCTACTCCGCTCCCTTCTCACCCTGCTGCTGCTCGTCGGCTGTCTTCCCCTCGGCGCACGCCGCCTCACGCCCGCCGAAGTGCCCGCCGCCCAAGATCGCGCGTGGCAGGCTTGGCGTGCCCGTCTGGCCGCCGACCACTCGTTCCAACTCCCCCCGCTCAGTCCGCTGGGCACCGCCGCACCGGGCGAGGTGCAAATCCCCGCACAGCTGGAGCCCGACGCCACCATGCAGTTCTACTACGGCACGAAAGGCCAGCGCCCCGAAGCGGGCTGGCCGCTGTTTCTCTACCTCCACGGCAGCGGTTCGCCCGACGATGAGTGGAACGTGAGTCGCGAGTGGGCACTGCGGTTTGCCGATGCCCCCTCGGCCTATTTCATCCCCCGCATTCCCCGCACGGGTGCTTGGTATCGCTGGTATCAGGCCTCGAAACAGTGGGCCTGGGAGCAACTGCTGCAACGCGCCCTGGCTTCGCCAGAGATCGACCCCACCCGTCTCTACGTTTTCGGCATCTCCGAAGGCGGCTACGGTTCGCAGCGCCTGGCTTCGTTCTATGCCGACTACTGGGCCGCGGCGGGTCCGATGGCGGGCGGCGAGCCGCTCATGAACGCCCCGGTGGTCAACTGCGAGCACATCGGTTTTTCGCTCCTCACCGGTCAGTTGGACCAGCAATTCTGCCGCGATCGGCTCACCCAAGTGGCGGCACAGGAATTTGACGCCGCGGCACGCACGCACCCCGGTGCCTTCCGCCACCGCATCGAACTCGTTCCCGGCGCAGGCCACGGCTTCAACTACAGCCCCACTACCCCATGGCTGGCCGGTTTCCGCCGTGTGACGCGTCCGCGCTCCTTCACGTGGGAGAATTTCCCGATGGGAGGCCGCTACCGCACGGGCTTCTACAACCTCGCCGTCGACGCACCGCAACCCACCGACACGCCTTCGCCGCTCGGCCCCGACGGCGTGAACCACTACGACGCCACGGCGCCGCGCCGCGTCTACACACTGCGCATCGAGCAGAACCGCGTCGATCTGCGTGTCGAGGAGGTGACCTACACCGTCACGGAACGTGGCGGCGAATGGGGCATCCCGCTCCGCTTCAAGCGCACATTGCGCCCGGCCGACAGCGGCGAGGTGCGCATCTTCTTGGACAGTAAGTTGGTGAACTTCGACCGTCCCGTCACGGTGCGCGTCAACGGCACGGTGCGCTTCGAAGGTCGCGTGCCGCTCACCGACGAAAGCATCGCCCAGTCGATCGATCTCTTCCACGATCCGCTACGCCTCTACCCCGCTTGCGTCAAAGTGAAGTGGTGCAAATGGGGCGGAGTGACCAATATGGATCGCAAATAAGAGCGGCGGGCTCTGCTCTTTCGCCCACCGCTTTTCCACCGCGATGCAACTCTTCACCCCCGTGGCGCTCCCGCCCGCGCCGTTCCGGCTGACACCCGCCTCGCGAGTGCTCACGCTGGGTTCGTGCTTCGCCCAACACATCGGGCAGCACATTGCCGCGGCACTCCCCGACGGGCACGCCCTCGTCAATCCCTTCGGCCCGCTCTATGCACCGCAGGTCATCGCCCACCACCTCCGCCTCCTGCTCGACACTGCGCCGCTGCCCGACGCCACCTATTTCGAGGGCGTCGAGGGCATGTGGCACAACCGATGGTTTTCGACCCACGTTTCGTCGGCCGAGCTCGCAACCTGCCGCCGCCTCACGACCGATGCGCTCAGTGCGGCCCGCGACCTGCTGCGCCGCGCCGATGTGCTCGTGCTCACGCTCGGCACCGACCGCTGCTATCGTTTGCCGGACGGCCGGCTCGTGGCCAACTGCCACAAACAACCGGCGGCGGCCTTCACCGAACACGCGGCCGACGTCGAGACGCTCACTTCCGACCTCCGCCGTGCCCTCGACAGCCTGCGCGCGCTCCGACCGGAGTTGCAGGTGGTGTGGACCGTGAGCCCGTATCGCTACGCCAAATACGGACTGCACGCTTCGCAACTGGCCAAGGCACGTCTGCTGCTCGCCGTCGATGCCCTTTGTGCCACCGACGAACGGTCGGTCTATTTCCCGGCCTACGAACTCCTGCTCGACGAACTGCGCGACTACCGCTATTACGCTCGCGATCTGCTCCACCCTTCCGACACGGCCGTCGAGCTCATCGGTGAGCGCTTCGCCGATTGGTGCTTTGCGCCCGCACTCCACACGTTCGCGCGCGAACGCGCCCGCCTGTTGCGCGCACATCAACATCGGCCTTTGCACCCCGAAAGCGACGCTCACCGAGCATTTCGCGCAAAACTCCGGCACGAGGCCGAACTTTTCAAAGCGAAATGGGGCTTTTCGCCATTTTAATTGTATTTTCGCGGCACTTTTCAGCGCATAGACCACTCGCCTCGCCGACACACCGCGTGTGCCGGCGCGGCGAGTAGCCGCAAAAACTATCTGCACATGTCGTATAGCATCTCGCACATCAGCGATTTGATTTCCGCCCGCCGCATCGGCACCACCGACGCAGACATCGAATGCCTGCTCACCGACAGTCGTTCGCTGGTCTTCCCCGAAACCACCTTGTTCTTTGCCCTGCGCACCGGCACGGGCGACGGCCACCGCTACATCGCCGACCTCTATCGTCGCGGCGTGCGCAACTTTGTGGTCGGCACGCTCCCCGACGACGCACAGGCCCACTATCCTGCGGCCAATTTTCTCTTGGTGGCTTCGCCGCTGCAAGCCCTCCAATCCCTCACGGAGCAGCACCGTCTGCGCTTCGACATCCCCGTGGTGGGCATCACAGGCTCGAACGGAAAAACGATAGTCAAGGAGTGGATCTACCAGTTGCTCTCCCCTTCTGAGACGGTGACGCGCAGCCCGCGCTCCTACAACTCGCAAATCGGCGTGCCGCTCTCGGTTTGGTTGCTCAACGAGCATAGCCGTGTGGCCCTATTCGAAGCCGGCATCAGTCGTCCGGGCGAAATGAGCGCCCTGCGCCACATCATTCGTCCCACCCTCGGCGTGCTCACCAACATCGGTGCCGCACATGAGGCCAATTTTGCCACTCCCGACGAAAAGTGCATGGAGAAACTCAAACTCTTCAAGCACACCGCCGCGTTGATCTACTGTGTGGACGATCCGCTCGTCGATCGTTGTCTCGACGCTTCGCACTATGCAGGTCGGCGCATCGGCTGGTCGCGGCGCTCGCCCCAGGCCGCCTTCTACGCTGAGGTGATTCCGACCGCCGGACACACCGCCACCGTCGGCAGCACACCGGACACGACGCACATTCGGCTCCACGACCGCGACGGGCAGCGCATCGTGGCCTTCGACATCCCCTTTGACGACGAGGCCTCGATCGAAAATGCCATCCACACCGCCATGGTCGGCCTGGAACTCCATCTCACCCCCACACAAATCGGCGAACGCATGCCGCACCTCACTCCCGTGGCCATGCGGCTGGAAGTGAAACAAGGCGTGCGCGGCCTGACGCTCATCGACGATGCCTATAATTCCGACCTCACCTCGCTCGACATCGCGCTCGACTTCTTGGCACGTCGCAAAGAGCCCCACCACCGTTCCGTACTGGTATTGAGCGACTTCCAGCAATCGGGCATCGACACCGAGGTGCTCTACCGCCGCGTGGCCGCACTCCTTGCCCCCCGCCAAGTGGATCTGCTCATCGGCGTGGGCACCGACGTGCGCCGCCTCGACGGACAGGTCAAATCGGAAACCCATTTCTTCGACAACACCCGCGCGCTGCTCGACAGCGGCTTGCTCGACAAGCTCTCGCACGACGTGATTCTCCTCAAAGGCGCGCGAGATTTTGCCTTCGAACAAATCACCGACGAACTCTTGCTCAAAGTGCACGAAACCACCCTCGAGGTGAATCTCGGTGCGCTGGCCGACAATCTCCGTTTCTACCGTTCGTTCATGCGCCCCGAGACCAAAATCACTTGCATGATCAAGGCCGGTGCCTACGGCTGCGGCAGTGTGGAAGTGGCCCGCACGCTGCAAGATCTCGGCGTGGACTATTTGGCCGTGGCAGTGGCCGACGAGGGAGTGGAACTCCGCAAAGCGGGAATCACCGCCGGCATTCTGATCATGAATCCGGAGATGAGCGCGCTGCACACGCTCTTCAAATATCGACTCGAACCGGAGGTCTACAATTTCCGCTTGCTCGACGCGCTGATTCGTGCGGCGCGTCGCGAAGGCATCACCCAATATCCGGTGCACATCAAGTTCGACACGGGCATGTGTCGCCTGGGTTTCAACCCCGATGTCGACGTGCCGAAACTCATCGACGTGCTGCACCGCCAACAAGCGCTGCGCCCCCGCTCAGTGTTCTCGCACTTTGTGGGCAGCGACTCGCCGGATTTCGACGAATTTTCGACGCGACAATTCACCATCTTCGACCGCGCCTCGCGCGAATTGCAGGCCGCTTTTCCCTATCATATATTGCGTCACATCTGCAACTCGTCGGGCATCGAGCGCTTTCCCGAACGGCATCTCGACATGTGCCGCCTCGGTTTAGGCCTCTACGGCATCGATCCGATCGACAACCGCTCGCTCGACAACGTGGCCACGCTCCGCACCACCATTCTGCAGATTCGCGACGTCGCTGCCGGCACCTCGGTGGGCTACAGTCGGCGCACCGTGGTGGATCGTCCTTCGCGCATCGCCGCCATCCCCATCGGTTACGCCGACGGGCTCAATCGCCGTCTCGGCAACCGCCACGGTTTCTGCCTGGTCAACGGACAACGCGCTCCCTATGTGGGCAACATCTGCATGGATGTGTGCATGATCGACGTGACAGACATCGCCTGTCGCGAAGGCGACCGCGTGGAAATCTTCGGCGACCACCTGCCGGCCGAAACTCTCGCCCAACAACTCGACACCATCCCCTACGAAGTGCTCACTTCGGTGAGCCAACGCGTGAAACGGGTCTTTTTCCAATAACGCCGAAGGGCACCTCACCAAGAATTCCCGCACATGATCTTCTCTTCCCTCCGACAACGTCTGTTGCTGCTACTCGTCTGCCTGCTGCTCCCGGCCACGATGTTGGCCGACGGCGCCGCTTCGCTCAACATCGTGATCCTCGGTGATTCCAACACCTGGTTGGGCGGCGATAACTGTACCGGTGCGCAAGGTTGGACGCGGTGGTTTGCCGAACGCTTGCGCCCCGCTTCTTGTCAAAGCTATGCACGCAGCGGTGCCACGTGGACGCACACCACGTCGACGCGGCACGATCTGCGCGAAAACACCGAACGTCTCTCCGACAACAATGTGGTGTTCAACCAAATCGAGCGTTTGATCGATGCTTGGAATCGCGGCCGGCAACCCGAACCGCAACTCATTATCATCTCGGCCGGCACGAACGACGCATGGTTTCCCAAGTACCGCCCCAACGTTTTCGACTGCGACGTGGCGCATGCCTTTGAGGAACCCGACAGCCTCTTCGCACAGCGCACGCCGAACAACGTGCTCTCGCTGGCCGAAGTGGTGCGCTATGACTGCACGCTGCTCATGCGCATCTTCCCCCACGCTCAAATCGTGCTGCTCACCCCCATGCAATCGACCTCCATCCCCGATATGCGGTTGTTTTCCGTGGCCGAAACCATCGCCAAGTGCGGCGATCGGCTCAGTCTCGCCGTGGTGCGACAAGACAAAGAGAGTTGTGTGAGCTCAGCGCGCGAGCGTACCGGCCGCTGCTTCACCACCGACGGCACGCACACCAACATCGAAGGTGCGCGGCGCAACGGCTACTATTTGGCCAACCGCCTCTCGGCCATTCTTCAATGGTAGGCGCATTCCGCCTATCGCATAATGGTGCCCTCTCGGCCCTTCGTCTCCCTCCTTCGTCCGCGCTCTCTCCTCCTCATTGTCTATCGACACATGGTTTTCTCCGACCTCTTTTTCCTCTTTGTATTCCTTCCGCTCTTCGCCCTGCTCTACCTACTGGCAGCTCGGCGCGATCGTCACGACTCTCTCCTGCTCGACAGTCCACAACAGGCTTATAAGAACCACGTCCTCATCCTTTTCTCCCTCATCTTCTATGCTTGGGGAGAACCGGTGTATGTTTTTCTGATGCTGGGCTGTGTGGTGTTCAATTACCTCATTGGCATCACGATCGACCGCAGTCCCGTCCCGCGTTTCTTCCTCATTCTCGGCATTCTCGGCAACCTCGCCGTGCTCGGCACGTTCAAATATGCCGATTTCATCGCGCACACCCTCAATGCTTGGGGCATCCCGGTGAGCGCTCCCGGCATAGCCCTCCCGATCGGTATCAGTTTCTACACCTTCCAGTCCATGTCGTACCTCATCGACGTGTACCGCAAAGACGCGCCCGCGCAATATCGTTTCGGGCGCCTGCTGCTCTATGTGTCGATGTTCCCTCAATTGGTGGCCGGTCCCATTGTGCGCTACGGCACCGTGGCCGAAGAAATCGGCGACCGCCACATCAGCGCTTCCGACTTCGCCGAAGGGGCCTACCGCTTCCTCATCGGACTCGGTAAAAAAGTATTGCTCGCCAACCAATTCTCGGAAATCGTCGACCAGTTCCTCCGCGGTTCGCTCCACGATCTGAGCACCACCGGCGCTTGGATCGGCATTCTGGCCTTCGCCTTCCAAATTTACTTCGATTTCTCCGGTTATTCCGACATGGCCATCGGCATGGGGCGCTGTTTGGGCTTTCATTTCAACGAAAACTTCGACCACCCTTACATCAGTCGCTCCATCACCGAGTTTTGGCGCCGCTGGCACATCTCGTTGGGTAGCTTTTTCCGTGACTATGTCTACATCCCCATGGGCGGAAACCGGCGGCATCAGCCCCTCAACATCCTCTGTGTCTGGTTTCTGACCGGCCTTTGGCACGGTGCGAGCTGGAACTTTGTGCTTTGGGGCCTCTATTTCGGTCTCATCGTCCTGCTGGAGAAATATACCCTGCTGCGTGTCATCCGACACATCCCCGCTCCGTTGCTCCATCTCTACAGTCTTCTCCTCATCCTCATCGGTTGGGGCATCTTCTACTTCGACGATTTCTCGCGTCTCACCAGCTTTTTCTCCATCGCTTCCGGCCACGCCGCGCGCTTCCACGACTTTGTCACCACCGGTGCCTTCTTCGACCATTTCTGGTTGTGGATGGCCGCCATTCTCCTCAGCACACCCATTCGCAGTTGGCTCTCTTCGGCCATTCTTCGCCTGCCGCTGGCACAACGCTACCCCGGTCAGGTGGTTCGACTGAGTTTCCGCATCGTCGTCTCGGTTGCGCTACTCACCCTCTCGGTTGCGCTGCTCGTCGGTGCCACCAACAACGCATTTATCTACACCCGATTCTAAACTCTGCGCTCGTTCGACATGAAATTCGGTAGATTCTACACCCTCTTCATCATACTCCTCTTCGCCGCCTTCGCCGTCGTGTTCAACACCTTCCCACGCAGCGTCTACTCCCCGCTCGAAAAGCGCGAACTCGCCCAATTCCCCACCTTCACCTGGGCGCGCTTGCAGTCCGGCGCCTTCACCCGCGATGTTTCGGCCTGGTTTAGCGACAGCGAACCCTTCCGCGATCATTTCATGACCCTGAGCATGGAGGTGAAACACCGGTTGGCGCTCTCCACCGGCGAGGAGAACATCACCTTCCACGCCGCCACTCCCGATCCCGAAACGGCGGGCGGCAACGGCTCTTCTGCCAACGATCTCGAGGCCGGCGCCTCCAATCCCGACATCGAGCCCTACCGCAACAATCTCACGGCCGACGACAATGCCAAAATCTCCAACGCCGGCATCATCGTCACGGGCAGCGGAAAGAATGTGCGCGCCCTCATGGCCTTCGGCGGCAGCAGTAAAGGTTGTGTGGGCTATGCTCGCGCCGCCAACCTCTACCACTCCACTTTTCCGGGCGTGAACATCTACTGCATGCTCATTCCCACGGCCGTCGAATACTATTGTCCCGACAAAGCGCGCCGCATTTCGCGCCCGCAGTATCCCAACATCCGCGCCACCTACGCCTTACTCGATCCGGGTGTGAAGGCCGTCGACGTCTACACCCCACTTGGTCGTCACGCCGCCGAAGCCATCTATTTGCGCACCGACCACCACTGGGCGCCGCTCGGCGGATTCTACGCCGCCGAAGCCTTCGCCAAAGTGGCCGGCGTCCCTTTCAAACCGTTGAGTGCCTATGATCGCAAAGTGGTTCACGGTTATGTGGGCAGCATGTACGGCTATGCCAAAGATATCGCGTTGAAAAATGCACCCGAAGACTTCGTCTACCACGTTCCCCGCGACGTCACCTACACAGCCACCTACACCGACTACACCATCGACAAGAATTATCGCGTCGTCGGCGAAGGTCGTCCGCGCCGCGGCATCTATTTCCAGCACTATCGCGACGGAAGTCCCGGCGCCTACTGCACATTCATGGGCGGTGACACCCGTTTGGCCGTCATCCGCACCTCCACTCCCGGTCATCGCCGCCTCATCATCCTCAAAGACAGCTTCGGCAACACCCTGCCCGGCTACCTCTTCTACTCGTTCTCCGAGATCCACGTCATCGACTCCCGCTACTTCACCAAAAACATGAAGTCGTACGTGGCCGAGCACAAGATCACCGACATCCTCTTCGCCAACAACATTTTCAAGGCCTACTCTTCGCACATTTACGGCGCCTATCTGCGCTTCTTGAGCCAAAGCGATCACACCCCCGCCGCTTCCACGGCAGCGCCCGCCGCGCGTCCTGCCAAAGTGCATTCAGCCGAGAGCAAATCCACCGTTGGCACCAAAAAAAATCCCTCCGCCCCCCACAAAACGGGTCACGAAGAGACGAAAAAAGCGGCGGCCGGCACAGAAACTTCGAAGTCGGCGGCGAACACCGGCAGTGCAACTCACCACAGCACCACCTCCGGCGAACACTCCTCCGCAACGTCCACCCACGCTGCGCCCGCCGAAAAGAAATCTGAGGAGTAAACCACACGAAGGCCCGCCGCTCCATCACGGGGCGGCCCACCCTCTCCCCACAACAACCGACAGCCGTCCGGCGAATCCCCACGATTCGCCGGACGGCTGTTTTTTTTTGCACACCCGCACTCCGTTCTCCGTCGTCAAGCGCGCATCGTTTCGACCACCACCTCCAGGTTCTCGGGCAACAAGCGCAAACCGCGCACCACATCGGCCACGTCGCCGTTCTTCACCACACAACGCACGCGCACCGTCGGGCGCAAGAGGGCCAACAGCAGCGCTTCGGCGCCCCAACCCGGGCTGTGCACCTCCACTTGCTCCGCCCTCTGCGCTTCACGCCACAGCGTATTCCACGCCTCATCGCGCCCCGACACCACCGCACGCAGCGTCCGTGCCACATTTCTTTCCGTGGCCACGCCCTTATACCGATAGGCCGCCTCCACCGCCGGCGCAAAATCAGCCGGCGTCTCCGCGGCTGCCTTCGTCAGTGCCTCGGTACGCGCCACGGCATCGCGTAGTTCCTGCAATTGCACGTGCACCGCCGTCACGCGATCCTCGGCATTCGTCGGTCGCAGGCGTTCGCTCAGGCCCACCACCACGCGACCGCGTTCCGCCCACGCCATTCCGGTCGGCCACACGCGCTCCGTGCCCGCCGACCTCCACACGCGATACGACAAACCGAAGTCGGCAGCCGTGCGCAAGGCGCGTTGCCACGTGTCGTCCCCTTCGTCCAGCCACACCACGGGGCAAAGTCCTTCGGCCGCCGCCACGCGAATCGCTTCATGGCGCGTCTCGGCACGGCCGTCCACGAGCAATCCCGCTTTGTACAACCATTTCCGGCGCAGGCCGCGCAACCACGGTCCGTTGCCCCCCACCTGCACACAACGCGACGAGGTGGCGGCCAACAACAGCGCGTCGCTGCACGTGTGCACGGGCACCACCAGCAGTTCGCCCCCTTCTCGGTGCTCACCTGCCACGTCGGGTAGCGCAACCTCCACACCACAACGTCGACACACCGCCCAACGTGCCGCCCGGTGCACCGCCTTTCGGAAACGCGCACGACGTTTCGGCGTGGCGCGCAGCACCACCAGGCACCACCATCCGTACACCGACAGCACCAGCCCGAGCGTCGTTTCGCACAGCGCCGCCAATCCGTTGCGCCACAGGCCGCCCAGCGTCACGGGCATCGCCCATCGGCCGCTGTCTTCGCGCACCATTCTGCCGAAGACCCACGGCGGCAACAGCGCAGCGGCCAGTACCACGCAGCCCATGCCCAGCACCGTGATTTCGCCCAGCGAGCGCAGCGCCGGGTGGCGAGCAATGAGCAGCGTGCCCATGCCCACAAACATGATTACAGCCGAAATCACAATACCGCGGCGGTAGGAGGCCAACATCGGTCGGCGGTAAGTGTATTCGTAGAGCAACCCTTCGGTCACAAAGATCGAATAGTCGTCGCCCTGCCCGAAGATAAACGTGGCCAAGATCACATTCACCAAGTTGAAACGCAGATCAAGCAGATGCATCGTGCCGAGAATCCACACCCACGAGCAGGCCATCGGCAGAAAAGCCAAGAGCGCCAACTCCAATCGGCCGAACGAGAGCCAAAGGAAGCCGAACACAATCGCGCCGCACACCCAACCGATCAGATTGAAATCCACCGAAAGGCCGCGCACCCCGCTCTCGTTCATCGTCCGCACCGTGAAGGCAAAGCCCGTTCCCGCACGTTCGGCGCGCGCATTCAGCTTTTGCGCCACCCTGTCGGCCTGTTTGTGCGGCACCGTCAGCACACGCGTCACGAGACACCGGCCGTCGCGTTCCACAATCAGCGCCTCGCACTGTGCACGCCCGAAGCGTTCCACCTCGGCGCGCGCCTCCGGCGTTCCGGCCCTGCGCACCGTGGCAAAGAAGTCGGCAAACGTGGCAGGCCGCACCCCGCGACGCTCGGCTTCGTGCGCCAATTCCGTCGTGAGTCGCGACGCATTGCGCTGCGCAAACGCCTGCCACGCCCGCTCTCGGCGCGCCTGTTCCTCCGCCGACGGCAGAAAGCGGTCCGCGCTCACCTCCGTTTTCACCGTACCTCGGCGACGCAGCGGTTCGATGTCGCGCCCCAGCGCCTCAGACCGCCGCAAGGCCTCATCGAGCGTGCGCCCCGTCGCCGTCACATACACCGGTTCTGTCTCGCCGCTCCCGCCGCGCAGCTTCACCATCTCCGCCAACAGCTCGCGCTGTTCGGGGCGCATATAGTTGAGTCGGCGCAAATCGGCGTCGAAAGCCGTGTCGAGACTGAAATAGCCCAGCACCAACGTGAGCGCCGCGCCGATGCCGGTCCACAGCGCCCAATGTCGCGCCGTTCGGCGCCTCGGTGCCATCGGTGCTTCCGCACGTTGCGCCTCGGCCGCGCGCGGTGTGGGCACTTTCACCCAGTGCGGCAGCAACACCAGCACCACCGCCAGCGTTCCCACCAGCAGCGCCGCGGCAAAGAGTCCCAAGTCGCGCAAGGCCGAAGCGTGCAGCGGCACCAAAGCCGCGAAGGCGCCGACCGTCGTGACGTTGCCGATGAGCAAAGGCGAAGCCAGTTCGCGCAAATTGCGCCGCACGTCGCCCGCATGCCGCAAGTGGGCCACGAAGTGCAGCGGGTAGTTGATGGCGATGCCCACCGCCACCGACGAAATGCCCAGCACAATCACCGAAACACTCGTTCGCACCGTCGACAACACCGCCAATCCCAGCAGCCAACCGAGGCCTACGGTGAGCAGCACGAGACAAATGTTGCGCACATTGGGGAGCACCACCGCCAAGAAGGCCACAATGAGCACCACCGCCAGGCCGATCGCCCAAAGGCTGTCGGTTTTGATCTGCCGGGCGTTAGTCACGGCGATGGTCGGCGCACCGATTTGCTGCACCTTGAGTTGCATCCCCGCGCCGTGGGGAGCCTTCGCCGGCGAAGCCCCCTGTGCCTGCGCTTCCACCGCAGCCGCCGTGGCATCGATCAGCGCCACGAGGCGCGCGTTGCGCCCCGTCTCACTGCGCCCCGCCGCACTCTCCACCAGCACCAGCGCATGCCGTCCGTCGGGGGTGAAAATGTGGTCGTCGTAGAGCGAAAAACGCTGCCCGTCGCCCCCTTGTTGCAGCGCCGCCCCCACCGGGGCAAACAATTGCAACGGGTCGCGGGCAAAAGTCTGTTCCGCCAGGTCGCCCGTGGGCATGAGCAGCGCCGTGTAGAGGCGTTCCATGCCCTGCCCCACAGCGTCGGGAGCACGCACCGCACGTTCCATCCGGCACACGTCGGCCGGCAACAAGAAAGCGGGCACATGGGCATAGGCCGCCGCCGTCGTGCGTTCCATGCGCGCCAAATCCACACTCCCCGTCACGTGCGCGGCCAAATGGCCCGTGTCGGCCTGCGCCAACCGCGCGGTGAAGGCATCGACGGCGGCCACCAAACTGTCGGCAGGTGCCCCGCTGAACACCACCGCAATGCGATCGCCGGCGTTGGCCTGCGCATACACCGCCGTTTCGTCGCCGTAGCGCGAAGCATCGGGCAGGAAATCGCCGATGTCTTCCTTGAAATGTGCCTGCCCCACGCCCAGCAACAGGGCCAACAGCGCACAGCACATCAGCCCCCACCGCAACAGGGGGCGCACATGCAACCAATCATAGAGACGAAGCAGGAAATGGGTCATTGCAATCGAGCGTGAAGGGAAAAGAAAAGAGCGAGACAGCGGTCGGCGGCGGGCACTCATCGAGCGGCCTCAGCCTCACACGAGCCGTGTTTCCTGAGGTTGTCAGCGGGCGGTGCCCAACAATTCGGCGCGGCGCCGCACGGGGTGAGCGTAAATGCCGAGCAGCACCTGCCGTTCCTCCGCATCGGTGAGCTCATCGAGCCGCCGGCACAAGGCTTCGCGCACCGCGGGGGCATAATGCGCGCTGTGCCGCGTCGTGCCTTCGAGCAAATCGGCCGCGGCATAGTGCGTGGGCATCAACTGATAGGCGCCCACGATGCGGCGGTCGAGCAGTGCGGCCACGGCCGTGGGCACTTCGCCGCGCGGCAAGGCGTCGATGCCTTCCAAGTCGGCGAGCGTCAGCGGCGGGCACACGGCCAGGTGCACACGCCCCTTGGGCGCGAGCAGGCCGGTGAGGATGCTTTGCAGATCTTCGTCGGGCGCTTTCGCGTAGGGCCCTCGGCGGCGGGCCACCACTTCGCGCGCTTTGAGCAGATCGCAGGGTTCCCATTCGTAGCTCACCGCCGTCGGCACGATATGCAGCGACGCGAGTCGCCGGGCTGGTGAACCCTCGCCACTGAGGGTGAGCATCTTGACCAATCCCGGGTCGGTGGCATCGATGCCGTCCTTGGTGCGCCCGTTGCGCTGGGCGATCCACACCGACGAGTGGGCGGTTTCGATCACCTGCCGCATGTAGCGCGACAACCGACACGAGGCGGCGTAGAACTCACGCGGGGTGCCGCCGCGCTCCACGCGAAACATCTTGTTCGACCGCCCCACATCGACCACCAGCGGGTGGGTCATGAGGTTGGCGCCGAAGGTGATTTCGGTCGTGGGCAGGCCGAGTTGAAACAGCAGATACTGCAAAATGGCCGAATCGGCCACGATGTCACGGTGATTGGCCACAAAGAGATAGGCGCCGTCGGGACGCAGACGCTCAAAACCCTCGTGGGTGAACTGCGTGGCGGTGGTGTCGAGCATGCGCCGCACGAAGTGTTGCATCACGGCCTCCTGCAATTCGTAGGGGTTGCGCACCGCACGCACCGATTCGCGCACCGTTTCCACGTCGCGGTCGGGGAAAACGAATGCGGCCAAGCGCGCAAACAACGGATGCGCCGCCACACGGGCCATCGCGGCGGGGATTTCGGCGTCGGTGTACGGACGCATGGTTTCAAATTCGGGATCGGTCAAAATCATAGCCTCGGTTTTTTCTCAGCAAATGGGGAGTTTTCGGCAGAAAGTGGGGAGCTTTTCGCACAAAATCGGCGTGTTTTTTCGCTCCGCTGCGGTGGGCGGTCGCCACGGTCGCGGGCTCAGGACTCGTCGTGGCGGCGCAGATCGACAAACTTCACGGGTTTGCGCGATTTGGCGGGGAAATTGATGCGCGCAATGGCCTCCACGGGCAGAATCTCCACCTCCGGCGCCACGCGAATGCGCGAGCGAAAACGATCCTTGAGGAGTTTCACCAGCTGCTCCTCGCCGTGTCCCCCGTGGGCGGGATCCATCAGGCGTTTCACCTCGGCGCTGTGCTCGTCGAGGCCGATTTTCACCACCACTTCGTCAGTGCCTGCGGCCGAATCGCGCACTTCCACCACGTAGTTGTGCACAAAATCGGTGTGATCCAGCACGTCGTTCACCGCCGGCGGGTAGAGGGTGGTGCCTTTCAGCTTGATCATGTTGTGCTTCCGCCCCACCAGCGGCGTGAGTCGGTAGGCATAGCGGCCGCATTTGCACTGTTCTGCGCGCCGCGCCGCCATGTCGCCGGTGCGAAAACGCAGCAAAGGCATGCCCTCCACGCCGAGGGTGGTGACCACCACTTCGCCGGTTTCGCCGTCGGGCACGGGGCGATTGTCCTCACCGATGATTTCCACGATCACCAACTCGGGGTGCACGTGGCCGCCCATCCCGTGCGGGCATTCAGAGAAGGTGGCGCCCATCTCGGTCGAGGAGTAGGTGGTGAACAATTGTACCTCCGGCCAGCGCTCGGCAATGCGACTCCCGAGCAGATTGAGGGCGAAATGCTGATCGCGCAGCCCTTCGCCAATGCCGATGATCCGCCGAACGCTCGAACGCCGGTAGTCGATGCCGTGTTCGTCGGCATATTGCAGCAAACGGAGGATGAACGACGGCACGCACATGAGGGTGTCGGGGCCAATGCGCCGAATCGTTTCCCATTGCAACTCGGGAATGCCGTTGCCCACGCGCACCACGCCCGCACCGAGCCGACGCAGTCCGAGAAAGTAGGCCATGCCGGCCATGAAACGCTTGTCGAGCGTGGTCATCAGCTGGACGATGCTGTTGCGGTCCACGCCGGCGCAGGCAAACGACTTGGCTTCGTTGAAGGCCAAGCGCTCTAAATCGGCATCGGTGCAGGCAAATGTCACCGGGCCGCCCAGCGTGCCGCTCGTGGTCACGTAGTCGATCACGGCCGACGGGGGGCAACAGAGGAAATCGGCGTTGTGGAGCTGCAAATCGCGCTTCTCGGTGAAAGGCAGTCGCTGCAAATCGTCGATCGTGCGAATCGTTTGCACGTCAATCCCCTCGCGGGCAAACATCCGACGGTAGAAGGGCGAATGTGTCGCGAGGTAATCGAGTGCGCGCCGCAACAGGTCTTCTTGAAAAGCCCGTATTTCGGCGGGCGAACGGAATTCAATGTCTTCGTTGACCATGGTTTGGATGGAAATGAGTGCGGCGCGCGGCTGCGCGAAGGCTGCCGTGCGCCACAAGGTTCAGAGTTGTCGCAAAATGGTGCCGGCGCCCAACACGGCCTCGGCGGTTTTCACGGCGTTGAGGGGCGTTCCGCAAATGCCGTGCAGGCCTACGCACTGTCCGGTGAGGAATAAATTGCGCACCTTGGTGACCACCGGCACTTGCGAGCGCATGAAATCGTGGGCATCGGCGCTGATGCCGTACATCGACCCCGCGGGCGAATGATAATAGTCGCGGATGGTGAGCGGCGACGCGCTGTAAATGTGCCGACAATGCGGCGCCCACTCCGGATGCACGCGCCACAAGGCCTGCAAAAGCCGCTCGGCGTGCGCGCGCTTCCACGCTTCGTAGTCCGCTCCCCGCTGTCCGGTGCGCGTGTCGGCCCACGCTTCGACCGCCGTGGCCGACATGGGGGCGGTGAGCACCAGCCGGCGCGCAAAACGGTCGGCTTCTCCGTCGGGAGGCGTCATGTAGAGAAAGCCGTGCGGCCATTCTTCGTCGGCCTCCGGCGCCATGTTCCACATGTCGCCCTGCCGCCGCATGACGTAGCCCGTGTGGTTGACATAAGGCACGCGCTCGGGCACCAATTCCACGAAGACGCAAAAGGCAGAATAGCTCACCGGCAACGAAGCCAGGCGGGTTCGATAGGCTTTGTTGAAGGCTTCGGCGTCGACCAGGCGGAGCATCTCGCGAAGATGGGTGGCGCAAATGTAACGCTCTGCCGAAAATCGGCGTCCGTCGGTAGTTTCGACGTGCGTCACGGCCCGATCGTGCACGGCAATGCGCTGCACTTCGGCTCCGCGCACCACCTTTCCGCCGCCGGCCTCCACCACTTCGATGAGGGCATCGGCCAGTGCGCGACTTTCGCCCACGAAACGCGACGGTCCGTCGATGTACAACACGCTGATCACGGCATGCACGTAGGCCGGCGTCCGACCTTTCACGCCGCCATACAGGGGATTCATGTAAGCCACCAGTTCTTGCAGCCGCTCGTCCGAAATGTAGCGGGCAATAAAGGCGTCGGCCGTGAGCAAAAACTCCTCGGGCATTTCGAAAAAAGCCGATTCCACCGCACGCAAATGGAACAAATCGAGCCGTTCCACCAATTGGTACATCGCGGCCACGTAGTTTTGCAATTCGGTGCGGGCCTCCGGGAAATAGCGTGCCCAACTTTCGACAAATCCCTCCCTTCCTTCGGCGATGCGATAGGTGGTTTGCTCGTCCAAGAGGGTGATTTCGTCCATACATTGGGCATCGGTGTGCCGCAGCCGGAGCTTTTCGAGCACACCCAGGTGACGACACAGCCGCCACACGTTACCTCCGGGGCGAAAACCGCCGAGTAAGTGCATGCCGGTGTCGAATTGTAGTGCGCCGCGGCGGAAAGATTGCAATCCGCCCCCGGCAATGGTGTTTTTCTCCAACACCGTCACCCGACAACCTTCGCGCGACAAGAGCGCAGCGGTGAACAATCCGCCCAAACCGCCGCCGACCACGACAATATCGGGGGGAGCGGAGGTCGACTGAGGCGAAGAAACAGCTGAGGGAGGGAGGGTTTCCATATCGAAAGACGGGGGTTTTCAGTGGATTTCCGGCGTTTGGATCTTCCAAAAACGCCGATTTCATCGAGCAGTGGGGCCCTTTTCCCCGCTCGGCGGGCGCTATTCGCGAAAAGGCGCCAAGAGTCGGTCGGCTTCCACCAATTCTTTGCACACCACCAGCGTGCCGACCAGTGTTCCCAGGGCACCGTGGGCGTTAATGTTCTGGCCGGCGAGAAAAAGATTGGGGAGTTTCGTGCGATGCTGCACCCGATTTGCGCCGGCCAAGGCCACATCTTGCTCCACCCCGTAGAGACTTCCGCGCGCTGTGCCCGTGTAGTCGCGATAAGTGAGGGGCGTAGAGGTGTAAAATCGGCGTACGGCGGCGCGCGTCCCGGGGAATTTGGCCTCAACGGCGGCAAGTAGCTGCTCGGCCTTGGCGCGTTTCATCGCTTCGTAGGCTTCGCCGCGCCGCCCGACGCGCGTTTCGCTCCATTTTTCCACCTCTTCGTAGCGCATGTAGCCGATGATTTCGGCCGTCGTGGCGTATTTCGCGCCCGCTGTGGGGCAGAGATGCATATAAAGGTAGCCGCGGGGCCAATCTTCTGCGGTGTATTCGTCGCAATGCCACGGGTTGCCCGCCGGATACACGTAGTGGTTGCTGCGCAGATAGGGCACTTTTTCGGGCAGAAAGTCGAGATACACGGTGAAACAGCCCACCGTTTGCGGCAAAGCAGCGATGCGGCGGCGATAGGCCGGCCGAAAGGGGGCGCCTTCCTCGAGCATTTCGAGCACTCGGCGGGGATGCACGGCGGCAATGACGCAATCGGCGGGAAAAAATTGGCCGTCGGCGGTGTAAACTCCCGTGGCGCGCACACCGTCGTGGGCGATTTTCACCACGCGGTGCCGCGTTTCCACGCGTCCGCCCCGATTTTCGATGCTGCGCACGAGCCTTTCGGCCATTTGCTCGCTGCCGCCCACGATGCGAAAGGCACTTCGGTTGTAAAAGTCGGTGATAAAGGCATGAGAAGTGAAGGGTGTGTGCCCGAAACGCCCCGCATAGAGGGGCGCATTCCCCACCAACACGCGGCGCAAAAGCGGATCGCGCACCAAAGTTCCCACCACTTCGTCGACACTCCGCAGCCGGTAGTCCATCATGGCCTGCAACGCGGCGTCGGAAGCCGTTGCTGCGCGCAAAGGTGAGGCAGCGGCAATGTTTTCAACGAGTTGCATGTAGCGATGCAGCCCGTCGCGCTCTGCCGGAAAGGAGCTTGCCAGAGATTCCACGAAGGCTTCGGCGCCGTTGGCCCAAGGAAATTCGTCGCGCCCCAGGGTAATCACGTCGTAGGCCGCGGGGTCGAGGCGTTCGAGGGGGAGTTCGTCGAGTTCGAAGCCGTGGAGCAGGCGGCGGAAGGCCTGTCCGGGGTCGGCACTCCCCACAAAATGCATGCCGGTCTCGAACTTCGCACCGGCCCGCACGAAACTTTGCAGACAACCGCCCGCTTGCGCGCCCTGTTCGAGCACGGTGACGGCGAAACCGTGGCGCGCCAACAGCGCGCCGCAGGAGAGTCCGCCCAGTCCGCTACCGATGATCAGACAATGCTTCATACCTTTCTTCGAAATATCGGCGCACCCGTCGCGCCATGTCCAACGAATCGTCACTCCACAGGGGCGTTCCCGGCGCGATGCGGGCGCCAATTTCCACAACGATCCGGCCGGACGACAACACATGGGCGCGGCGGTGCAACACTTGCGAGGTGCCGTGCAACACCACGGGGATCACGTCGACGCCGAGCCGACGCGCCAGCACAAAAGCCCCTTGGTGGAAACGCCCCGTGCGCTCAGTGCACGAACGGGTCCCTTCCGGGAAAATCAACACGGAATATCCGCGCCGCACCACGTCCTCGATGCGGGCGAAATTCTCCTCAAAATCGCGGGTGGTGGGGAGATATTCGGCATAACGCAGCACCAAAGCATACAACGGATTGCGCCAAACCCAACGTTTCGTGAGCATAATGAGACGCGGCGTGAGGGCAAGCGCGCAAAGCAGGTCGAGATGACTGCGATGGTTGAGCACAATCACCGCGGGCTCGGCGAAGTTTTCGCCGTGCGGGTTGAGTTTTTCGATGCGCACGCGGGGCAAGAGGCGCAACAACCCGCGAGCCACGGCCGCCATGCCGCGATGGAGGGCGAGACGGCGGGCCTCGGTGAGCCGGAAACAGCGGAAATACAGCCAGAGTCCGGCCTGTGCCACGAGCATCACCGCGAAGAGGAGGAGCAACACCGCGAGGGTGGCGATCCATTGCAGCGCGCGCCACGGCCAAACCACGGCCAGCGCCACGGTGGTCAAGACGGTGTTGAGCAGCGAAATGCGCAGAAAATCGGCCCGGGGGCGGAAGTGGCTCACCCTTTCCTCCGCCGGCGGATAATAGACCCCGATCGGCACGCTGCGCAAACGCACATTTCGCCAAGCCGCAAAGACCAACAGCTCGAGTTCCGCCTCATAGCGCGAGGTGATCCACCGCAATCCGTGCAGAGCGCGGAGTGGGTAGGCGCGAAAGCCCGTTTGCGTGTCGGGAAGTCGGCACCCGGTTTGCACGCGGAGCCAGAAATTGCTCAGGCGGTTGGCCGTTTGGCTACCGCTGCTCATGTTGCGCGCGTTGTCAGGCCCGAATTTTCGCGGATCGAAGCGGTTGCCGACGATGATTTCGTCGGGTGTTTCGCTCACGGCCTTCGCCAGGGTCGGCACATCCTCGGGCAGGTGTTGTCCGTCGGCATCGAGGGTGATGACGTGCGTGAAGCCGTTTTCTCGTGCCCACGCGAAGCCCGTGCACAACGCCGCCCCTTTGCCACGATTCGTCGCGTGGCGCAGCACGTGCAAGTCGCCGGCCACGTCGGCCAACAGCGCCGTGGCAGGCACACGGCTCCCATCGTCGACCACCAACACGGGATAGCCCTTCGGCAACACCCCCTGCACCACATCGCGGAGGGTGGCGGCGTTGTCGAAGGTGGGAATGAGCACGCAAATTTTAGGCTTCATGGCAGAGCGAAAGTTTGGCCATCACTTGTTCGCCCCCCTCCACGGCCGCCACAATGCGGGTCGGCTCGACGGTCATACGCACGGTGACGCGCGGTGTTGTAGTGGGAATGATCGGGGCGAGGAACTTCACGTTTTTCGCCCCGGTCATGCGCACGGGGTGTCCCACGATTTCGGCCGCCAGTTCGCACACCATCTGCATCACACACACGCCCGGCGTGATGGGATGCCCGGGGAAATGGGCGCGATAGATGAAATGTTCGGCACAAAGCTCCACGTCGAAAATCGTTTGTTCGCCTTCTTGGCGACGATCCACCACGCGGAAGAGACTATTGAGGAGTTGCATGGGCAGCAGGAGGGAGGAGGGTGAGACGATAGTCGATGTTTCGGCGCGCATTGCGGTAGTCGGCCTGCGTGGTGTCGCACAGTTGCTCGAGCAGCGCGCACCAATCTCGGCGCAGCGTGCGGCGAATGTACCATTTGTCGAGCATGGGCATGATTTGTGCGAGCTGCACACGCCGGTGCTGCGCATCGTAGGTGAAATCGAAGGCGCGGACGCCAAACTCGTTGACCACTGTGCCGACCGCTCCGCCGGCGGTGCGCCTCAACACGCAGATGCCGGTGAAATCGGCGCGCGCGAAATGGATTTCGGCGGTCCATTCGGTGACGGTACCCACGGAATCGGCGGCGCGCCACACGCAGGGCGGTGCCGTCACACGCGGTGCGCGGTGCAGTCCGGCGCAGGCTGTGCACAGCCACACGGCGGGCAGGAGCCCTTTAATCCACTTGAAACGCATGGGCATCGAGACGTTGGTTGACCTGCACGCCCTGCATTTCGATCACCGTGGCGTCGCCGTTGTGTTCCACCAGGTCCACACGCGTGACCACACGACGTTTGGCATCGAAGCGCAGGCGCACGGTGGCAAAAAGGCGTTTGAGCGCCCCGCTGCGGGGCGTAAGCTCTGCCGTCCAGGTGTTGCCTTCGTCAAAAAGGCGCACGGCGAAGCGCCGAGTGTCGGCCAATGAGCGGCCGGTCACGCTTTCGGACATGATTTGTGCGATCTGCGCGAAAATTTGACTCTGTCTTGTGTCGATGCTGTGCTTGTTTTTGCCACTGCGCACCGTGACTTTCTCTCCGTCGATGACCAAGACATAGGCCGTGGGCGAGAGATATTCCCAGCGCAGGCGGGCGGGTGCGGCGAAAATCACGCGTCCGCGCGCCGTCAGCTTGTGGTTGAGCATGCGCAACGACTTGGTTTGCACGAAATCGGCGCGCAGGGTGCGCGTGGAAGCCGCGGTGGACGTGATGGCGGCCACCATTTGTGCGGCGCGCTGCGGCGATACCGGCGTCTGCGCTCCGCACAACGCGCAGCAACTCAGCAACAAAACGCAACAGAGGGTGCGGAGAGAAGAAAGAATTTGCATAGTAATGGGGATAAAGAGGGGAAGGGAGAGCAAACGCTCGCGCGACGGAGCGCGACAGTTCGCTATTTTCGAAGGCACACCGCCCGCACAACGGACGATGGGCGGCACCTGCGGGACGAAAATGGGGAAATTTTCGACAAAAACGGGGCGTTATTGCGCGAAAACGGGGCGTTTTTGAGTGGACATCCGCCACTTTTCGACCGACGTGCACCGTGTGTCGGGGCCCCCGCACCCGCCTTCGCCCGCGTTTCAGCGCGTGGTGAGCCAAACGCCGAACACAATGCAGGCACAACCCACCCAGCGCAGGGGCGGAACCTGCTCGTCAAAGACGAATACGGCCGCGATGAGGGCAAACACATAGCTCAAACTCACGATGGGATAGGCCGTGGAAAAGGGAAACCGGCGCACGATGTAGGCCCAGAGGAGCGAAGCGGCGGCAAAACTCAGGCCGCAGAGCGCAAAACGGAGATTGGTGAACACCGCCGCGAAGAAACGCCACGACCACTCGAAGCGGCCGAAGGATTGCAGGGAGATTTTGAGCAGCACCTGCCCGATCGTGAGCAGCGCGGCCTGCACCAGGGCTAAACAATAGAGTTGCGACATAATTCGGCAGCGGACATCGGCGCGTCGAGTCGGCACAAAGCGCCGTTCGCCTCGGTGTCGAGAAAGCAAACCGTGCACTCGCCGTCTTCGTCGTGCTCGCCGACGAGTGCCTGTTCGGCTTCGCCGAGCGCCAGGAGGAGTTGCGCGTCGAGCAGTGCGGCTTCGAACGACGCCTCTCCGTGCGAGAAGGTGTTGTTGTAGCCGTGCGTGCCGGTGCGAATGGCGATGAGTGCGCCGATGGTGTTGTGAGTAGAATGAATGAAGTGGGTGGGTTGCAGCAATTGTTCGTCGCGCTCCACCATTTCGCGCAGAAAAGCCTCGGTGTCGCGCACGCACCCCATGGCAGTGCCCGTCACGATGGCATCGGGATGGGGGCAGTCGGCGCGTTCGAGCACGACGAGCGAGGTTTGCAGCGCGCGTTTGAGCACCCCACTCAGGCGGCGGGCCACCATCGGGGGGATTTTGGGCAACTGCTCGGGGGCCAAGTCGGCAAACCGCACGCACTGCTTGACATAGACGGAGCGCAGCGGTTGCGAGGGGGCGTCGGGCAGCACCGTGTCGCGGTGTGCCGCGGCCGCCTCGGGGGTGGCCAGGAGCAAAGCGGTGTCGTTGCCGCCGAAACCGAAGGCGTTGCAGAGTGCACGCCGCAGGGGCGTGTGCGCCGGCGGGGCGACGACGGGGCGAATCAGCGAATCGTCACCGCCGTCCCACCGCAAATTGGGAGGAACGAAGCCGTGTTGCAAGGCCAAGAGGCAGATGACGGCCTCGATGCTGCCCGAGGCGCTGGTGGTGTGCCCCGTGAACGCTTTGGTCGACGAGATGTGGGGCAGGTTATCGCCGAAGACACGGCGCAGTGCGGCGCTTTCGGTCACATCGTTGTTGGGTGTTGCGGTGCCGTGCGCGTTGACATAGTCGACGTCACGGGGGGCAACGCCGGCTCGCCGCAGGGCTTGCGTCATCGCCAGGTAAGGGCCTTCGCCGTTCTCGGAGGTGGCCGTCTGATGGTAGGCGTCGCAGGCATTGCCCCACCCTTCGAGCACCGCCAAAGGGCGCACACCGCGAGCACGGGCGGCACTTTCCCGCTCGAGCACCACGAAAGCGGCGCCTTCGCCCAGGTTCAGTCCGGCGCGATCGTGCGAGAAAGGACGGCAGGGCTGGCTGTCGAGAATCATCAAAGCCCGGAACCCGTTGAAATGAAAGCGCGAGAGGCATTCGCTGCCTCCCACAACCACACGATCAAAACGGCCGGAACGAATGAGGTTGGCCCCGAGGATGAAGGCGTTGGCGGCCGAGGAGCAGGCCGTGCTGCAAGTGGTGACGAAGGCAAACGGGCCGATGTGGTCGGCCATTTCCCGGGTGGCCTCGGCGCAGTCGCCGAGTTGCTCCACCCGCCCCGTGCGAGCGAACTCGCGCTCGGTGCAATCCATCGTGCCCACGGTGGTGCCGGACACCAACGCCGTGTCGGCGATGAGTTGCGGGGTGATTTGTGCCTGCGTGAGGGCTTCGCGCAACGCAATCATGCCCATCAGCGCAGTGCGCGAACGGGCTTCGGGGGCTTGGGCCAGGCGGCGCAGCTCATCGTCGGACAACGGCACCTCGCCCACGGGCAGTTCGCGGTGGACGGTGGGGAGGAAGCGCACGGGATGCAGCCCGGCGCGTGCGTCGCGCAGGGATTGCAGCGTCTCGGCTTGGTTGGTGCCGATGGCCGAAAGGAGGCCGGCTCCGGTGATGACGATCATTTGGTGCGGTGTTGGGCGATGTAATCGGCCATGGTGTCGAGCGAAGCGAAAATGGCCTTGCCTTCTGCGGGATTGTTGAGGCGGATGCCGTAGTTTTTCTCCATGAGCACGATGAGTTCCAGGGCATCGATGGAATCCAGGCCGAGACCTTCGCCGAAGAGGGGCTCGCTGTCGACGATGTCTTCGGGGTTGATTTCTTCGAGCGAGAGGACTTCGATGATTTGCTGCTTGAGTTGGCGTTTGAGTTCGTCCATAGCGGAAAAGAGATGAGGGGATGAGTAAATGAAAGAGGGCGACGGAGTGCCGTTTTACGGTCGAGGCGACGGGGCTTGGGGCAGATAACAATGGAGATGCGCCTCAAAGCGGTCGGCGGTCGGGCATTCGATCCACCCTCCCACGAGGGCGGTGGTTTCGGGGTCGGTGCCGGCGGTGCAAACGAGGCGGCGCACGCGGGCGGGATCGAAGGAGGGGAGCGCAAAATAGGCGGTTTCACCGTGGAAGCCGTTGCGGATGGCGATTTCGCCCGTTGCGATGTTGGGCAGGGTGTAGACAAAAACCGCAGGGCTGGGATAGTAATTGTCGGGGTCGGCGATGGTGTGCTGAAATCGGGTGTCGGCGGCTTGCGATCCGGAGTGGCCGACGAGCACCACGGCGGTGTTTTCGTCGAGGTGGTGACCTTTGCGACGCACGGCGGCGAGTAGCAGTTCGGAAGCCACGAAGCCGAGGCGACTGAGGGGGTCCATTTTATGGAACTTGGGATAGCCGCCGATGAATTCGGCATAAATCGCAGCGAGCAGGGCCTCGCCCGTCGCCGAGAGGGACAAGGTTTCGCCGTCGACGGAGCAAGTTGTGGAGGTGAGGCGCACTTCGGCCACAGGAGTCCAGTTTCGCTCGACGAAACCGCACGGGGCGTCGGCGACATCGGGGGCCGGCGCGAAGTGCAACGCGGCATTGCATCCGCCGAATCCGGAGAGCATTTTCACAAACTCCCGCCGCTGGGTGGGACGCTCGACGGCGCTGACCGAAACCGGGCGGGTGACGCCGAGCTGTGCGAAGCCTTGCACAGGCGGCACGCAACCGGCTTCCACGGCACGGAAGGAAAGGAGCGTTTCGAGCACGCCGGCGGCGCCCATCGTGTGACCAAAAAGCCCTTTGTAGGCCGCAACGGGCAGCGCACTGAGGGCGGCACGCGAGAGGGCCTGGCTTTCCATCTCATCGTTGTAGGGCGTGGCGGTGCCATGGGCACTGACGAAGGCCAAACGCGAGACATCGGGCGGCAAGGTGGCGCGAAGGGCGCGGAAAGCGCCCTCGCCGGTGCGCGAGGGGCCCGAGATGTGGTTGGCATCGTTGCGCACGGCACCGGAAACGAGGCACCAATCGAGGACGGCACGGGGAGTTTCGACTGCCCGACGGGAAGCGTCGCACGAAAGAACGAGGGTGGCGGCGGCTTCTCCGAGATTGAGTCCGTCGCGCGCGGCATCGAAGGGCCGACAAGGGGCGAGAGAGAGGGCGCGGAAGGACTGAAAACCCGCAGCAATGAAGGGACTTTGCTCGTCGACTCCGCACACCACGACGTGGCGATAGGCTTTTTGACGCAAAAGGCGGGCGGCGAGCAGAAGCGCATGGGCGCCGGAGATGCAGGCGTTGGAGACCACGACGGGAACGGTGGAGAAACCGGCGTGCCGCGCGATGACGGCGGCCGTTTCGCCCAGGGTGCCGGTGCGGGGCGCGAAACTTTCGGGGGCAGCCGCGAGCCAACGCACATTGGCCTTCGTGGTGGAAAGCAACAGCAGGCAATCGGGGGCGGAAACATCGAGCTCGGTTTGCGCCAACGCGGCCCGAATGGACAACAGCGCGAGCTGTTCGAAGCGCGAAAGCCCTTCGGCGTCGCCGTAGAGGGCGGCATAGCGCGCCTCGATGGCACCTTCAGGCCACAACGCGGCGCACAACGGTTCGGGCACTCCGGGCAGGCGGTGAAGTGTGGGGCGTTGTGCGCCGCGACGCAGCGCGGCGAAATTGTCGGCGGTGGTGTTGCCGAACGGAGAATGGATGTTGTCGGCCAAACAATGGATCATAGCGGAAGACGGTCGGTGAAAATGCCCCAGCGCTCCTCCCAACGCACGAAGAACTCGGGCTTGTACCACAAAAGATTGTAGTCGCGATCCATAAAAGCCTGCACGCTGTGGCCGGTGGCCAGGAGGGTTTCGTCGTCGACGGCGCGAATTTCGTAGTCGAAGACGATTTTTGCGCTGGCCGTGGGGCGATAGATGATGTCGACTCGGCATTTCGTCTCGTAACGTATGGGGCGGAGATAGCGAAACGTGAGTTCGACGAGCGGAACGTAGCAGCCTTCGCGGGCAATGGTCATGTATTCCAGTCCGTAACGGGCGCCGAAGGCTTCGCGGGCGTCCTCAAAATAGAGCGGATAAGCCCCGTGCCACACAATTTGCATGGCATCGACTTCGCTAAACCGCACATCGAAGGGATGGGAGGCGCGCAATTCGGGAAGAGGGGGGAAATCGGACATGGGCAGAGGGGGAAACGAGGGGAGAACGGGCTCAGTGATTTTGTTCGGCGATGGCAATTTTCAATTCGGCGGAGGCGATGCGCTCGCCGTCCACGAACACCGTCGCATCGGCCAGCGTCATGCCGAGCACGGCCTGCACAATTTCGATGCGCACCTCCATGTCTTCGCCCACACGCGGGAGGCGTTCGATTTGCAACGCCCGCACGGCGCCAATATAGCCGATGAGCACCTCGAGATGCAGGATGTATTTATTGTAATAGCCCAACCTCGCAGCGCAAGTCTGCGCCATGCTTTCGACCAACCCGAAGGGCGAGAGGTTTTGTCCCTCGCAGAAGAGGTTGTCGGGGGTGATGCGGAGTCGACACGCGGTGGTGCGCTCATCGTAGCTGAGCATTCGGTCGATGAGCAGGAAGGGCGGTTGCTGCGGCAGGAGTTCGGCCACGTCGATCGTCGCGGGATCGGGGCCGGCTTGGGGTGTGTTCATGCGGAGGGGGGAGTTGTGTCGGCAGGACGGGGCGCCGCAGCCCAGAAGTCGAAGAAATTGAACCACTGGTCGGGATAGCTGCGCACCACGCGCTCGAGTTCTTCGGCAAAAGCCCGCGCCAACCATTCGGCTCGCTGCGGGCTACGAAGGTCAGCCGGCGGAGTCGGCAGGCGCCGCACGAGCAAACGATAGCCGCGCACCGAGGTTTTGAGCGCGAAGACAGCAAGTGCCGGCAGTTCGTAGCGAGCCAACACGGCAAACGGCCCGAGGGGGAAGGGCGCTTCGGCGCCGAAAAAAGGCACGGCCACCGTGCGTTCGGCGCCGGCCGAGCGATCGGCGGGCAAACTCACGATGTCGCCGGCCGAAATCGCGGCGTGGAGCGCGAAGAGGTGGGAGAGATCGTCGGAAACGGGGATCATCTGCACGCCGTGTCGGGCGAAAACGCGCCGGCGATGCGCCATGACGGTCGGTGTCTCGTGGGCATAGACCAGCGCATGGATGGTTTTGCCCTGCGGGCGGAAGTAATAGCCGCTCATCTCGTAGCAACCGACGTGTGCACTGAGCATGGCAAAGGCTTCCGGGCGCGCCATCAGCTCATCAAACCGCTTTTTGTTCTCCACCTCGAAGTGAAAATCCACATCAGCGTAGCGGGCGAAGCGATCGATCATGATTTGACCGAAACGGTAGTGATTGCGCACGCAATAGACGGCGGCGCGCAGCGGATGCATGCCCATTCGCCGACGGTAGAAGGCATAAGATGCACGCGTACCCGCACCGAAGAGCAGATAGAAGGGGACTGCGAGGAGCACGGCGGCGTAAAACGCCCAAAGCGGCAGCCACGCGAAAGCGCGGACGAGACATTGCTGCATGAAAGGCGTGCCGTCGGTGTGTCCCTGCCAGCGCGGCGTCATGCGCCCACCTTGCTTTCGATGTAGTCGCAGAACTGTCGGAGCGTTTGTACGCCGGCCATTTCTTCGGGCTTGATCTTAAAACCGAAACGTCGCTCGATGATGACCACAATGTCCACAAAGTCGAGGCTGTCGATGCCCAGGTCGTCTTTGAGCAAAGCCTCGGGATGGATCTTTTCTTCGTCGATTTCGAGATCGTCGATGAGAAATTCGCGTACGTTTTCTTCTATTTCTTGTCTTGTCATGGGGTCTATATGAATGAGATTAAGTGGATGTACAGATCAAATCGTCGAGATGCACGCCGATTTACCGGGGGCGTCGCACTTCGAGCAGGGTGTGTCCGCGGCCGAGTCCGTCGTGCACGGCAACCACCTCCAATCCAGCGCGCGCAATGAGGGCAAACAGGCGTTCGGAGTGGTACATTTTGCTGTTGCCGTTGGCCATTGCGGTGAAATAAACGCTGGTGAGGGTCAAACACAGGGAGGCCGTCTCGTAGCGCTGGCGATCCCAGAAGGTTTCCATGATGAACAGCGAGGTTTCGGGGCCCATGGCGTCGGCCGCCCGCGTGAGCAGGGTGAGAATCTCGGCTTCGGAGAAACAATCGAGGAACTGGCTCATCCAAATCACGTCCCACGGGTGGGAAGTGGGGAGCGGACAGAGCGGATCGAGGAGATCGGCGGGCACGCCCTCGATGCGTTCGGCACCGAGCTGCCCGGCTACGTTGCGGCGCATGAGGCCTATCTGCCCGGGGAGGTCGACAATCGTGACACACACTCCGGCATCGCGCTCCACACAGCGCAAGGCGAAGCGCCCGGTGTTGCCGCCGACGTCCATCAGGTGGTGGATGGGACGCGAGAAGACGAGGTCGAGCGCGGCATCGAACGAGTGGTCGCTATAATAATGGTCGAAGGCAAACCAGCTCTCGCGCACGTCGTCGGGCAGTTGGGAGAGTCCCTCGTAGATGGTGGGCCAATCGCCCAGGGTGGCCAAGCCGGCGGGGCGCCCCTCGCGCAAAGCTTCTTCGAGATGGAACATGCCGCGATAGTTCACAGCGTGGTTGAATTCGAGATTCACGCGCGTGCCCTCGTCGGTGAGGAGAAACCATCCGGTTTTGGAGAGGGAGAATCGGTCGGTGGCCTCGTCGACCAGAATGGTGCCGATGCTCAGCGAGGCATCGGTGAGCACCGTGACGGCATAGGGCGAAAGCGAGGTGGCCTCGGCGATTTCTTCGACGGTGAGCCCCGCATCGCTGTCGCGCAGCAGCGAGAGGATGCCGAATTTCACCATGAGGCGAGAAACTTCAAAGACAACCGGCGACCAAGCAATGAGTTCTGCGCGGCGTTGTGCCTCGGGAGCCGAAAAGGGCTCGCGGGTGTAGCGTGCACGGAGGGCGGGAAACAGGTGCATAGACAACGAGGATTAGAGGAAGAAGGGCACGTCAGTCGATGCGACGCAGGATCAGTGCCGAATTGGTGCCGCCGAAGCCGAAGGAGTTGCTCAACACCGTGCGCACATCGGCCGTTTCGGCCTGCGTGGCCATGCGCAAATGCGTCACTTCTTCGTCGGGGTGCTCCAGATTGATGTTGGGGGCGACAAATCCGCCGCGCATCATGAGGAGGCTATATACGATTTCGCTCGCGCCGGCCATCCAACATTCGTGGCCGGTCATGCTCTTGGTGCTGCTGATCCACGTGTCGGTGCCTTCGAACAGGCGACGCAACGCACGCGCCTCGAAGGTGTCGCCCTGCGGCGTGGAAGTGGCGTGGGCATTCACGTAGTCGATGTCGGTCGGCCGGAGTTCGGCGTCGGACAACGCGCGTTGCATGGCCACAAACGAGCCTTCGTCGCTGGCCTGCGATATGCCGCTTCCGTTGCCCGAAAAGCCATATCCGACGATTTCGCACAAGATGTCGGCTCCGCGCGCCACGGCGCTTTCGTAACTCTCGACAACCAGTGCCGCTGCCCCACCGCTGGGCACCAGTCCGTCGCGGTCGCGGTCGAACGGGCGGGAGGCGCGAGTGGGTTCGTCCATGCGCTTGGAGAAGGCACCGAGCGCATCGAAGGTGGCCATGGAATATTTATTGACCTCTTGCGCACCGCCACAGAGCACCAGGTCTTGCAATCCCTGCCGGATGAGGAGATAAGCCAAACCGATGGAGTGGCTACCGCTGGCGCAGGCTGCGCTCACGGTGAAGTTGGCACCTCGCAGGCCGAAAATGGTGCTGAGGTTCATCGTGACGGTCGAATTCATGGACCGGAAGATGAAACCGCTGCCGAGCAACGCGGAGTCGTGCTTCTCGCGCATGATTTCTGCGGCCTCGATGACGGGGGCCGCCGACGAATCGTTGCCAAAGATGCAGCCCACCTCGCGTTCGCGCAGTTGTTCGTCGCCGAGTTGGGCCATTTGGAGCGCCTGCCGAGCGGCCATGTAGGCATATTCTCCCTCCTCGGCCAGGCCGGTGCGCATGCGGCGGTCGAGCAAGCCCTTGAGCACGGGGCGTTCGACGATGCCGGTGAGGGTGGATTGGTAGCCATAGGCGGCGCGCTCGGGATCGACGCCGATGCCTGAGCGGCCGGCACGAAGCGAAGCGGTGACGGATTGCACATCTGTGCCGAGACACGACCAGATGCCGATGCCGGTGACGACGACACGTTGCGTTTGCATGAGGGAAAACGGAGATGAAAGGTGAGCAGAAAAGGAAAACGGGACGCGGGGCGGCGCTCAGGTGTAGAGTCCGCCGCTGATGTTGATGACTTCGCCGGTGATGTAGGCGGCTTCGTCCGAAACGAGGAAGGCGGCCAAGGCGGCCACCTCTTCGGGGGTGCCGAAACGCCGCAGCGGCACCAATTTGCTGAGTTCTTTCTCGTCGAGGTCGGCGGTCATGTCGCTTTTCACGAAGCCGGGTGCGATGGCATTGACCGTTATTTTTCGCGGCGCGACCTCTTGCGCCAAAGCCTTGGTGGCACCGATCAGCGCCGCCTTGGCTGCCGAATAATTGACCTGCCCCGGCATGCCTTTGAGGCCGGAAAGCGAGGTGATGTTGACGATGCGCCCGTCGCGATGCGCCATCATGCCTTTGAGCAATCGGCGCGTGCAGTAGAAGAAGCCGTTGAGCGTGGTGTCGGTCACCCGATGCCACTCCTCGTTCTGCATGAAGATCAAGAGGTTGTCGCGGCGTATCCCGGCATTGTTGACCAACACCCCCACAAAGTCGTCGGGGTGCGCATTCTCCCAACGTTCGATGGCGTCCTCCACGGCTGCGGGATCGGCCACATCGCAGCACATCAGCTCGGCACGTCCGCCCGCCCGCTCGATTTCCTCGAGCACTTCACGGGCAGCCGCTTCGTTGTGCACATAATTGACGATGACGGGGAGACCGGCTGCGGCCAAACGGAGCGCAATGGCGCGACCGATGCCGCGGGAACCGCCGGTGACGAGAGCATACTTCATTCGGGGGTGGTTTTAGAGGGCCAAATCAGGTCGCCGAGGGGCGACATGGTCGTGCAAATATACAAAAAACGGCGAAAGTGCGCCTTGCGGAACTTGAAAATTCGCGCCCCGCTGCCGCCGACCGCGGAGAAAACTCACGGACACGGCAGGGACGAAAAGAAAAACGAGACGCGGGAGAAAAAACGGGGAAGAAATCGGCGAAACAAGGGCGTTTTCGTCGATTTCTTCCCTGTTTTTCGTTTTTTCTTCCCTTCTTTCTCTCCTCTCGTCGGGAAAAACGCAATGTCGATGGGGAAGAACGAACAATTTTTCTCCCTGATTCTCAACTTACTCCGACAAAAGACGAACAATTTATGGGGCGGGTGCGAAAAAGATCGTGCAACTTTCTTTGGAAGTTCAAAACATTGTCTGTATATTCGCGCTGTGGATGTCCCTTCGCCGCATCGTTTTCACAGCCTCAAGGGCAGCGACAACAAACGTCCCGCGCCTCGATTGCTCCTCACTCGGCAGATCGACGTGCGCACCCCGACCGGACGCCCGCAGGACCCAATGGGGTGGCTCGAGCTGCGCCCCTTCTTTTGAAAAACGCGCCCGAGTCCAGTCCCGAAAGGCATTGGGCCTGATTCTCTTGTCACATTTTCATTCACCTCACACCATGATTTCATCCTACTGGGAACTTTTTCTCCAATCTCCCGCTTACTATCTCTATTGGGGGACGGCCATCGTGGCAACCGGCGTGTTCCTTCTCCAAATCTTACTCCTGCTTTTCGGATTCGACACCGATGCCGACTTCAGCGGCGGCGACGTCTCGTTTGATGTCGACGGGCTGAGCTTGGTTTCGATCAAAACGGTGGCCTGCTTCCTCCTCGGTTTCGGTTGGACAGGGGTGTTGTGCTACACCGAAATCACCGACCCGGTGTGGCTGGCCGTGGTGGCTCTGTCGGTGGGTGCGCTCTTCATGCTGATCGTCTACTGGCTGCTGCGCCAAGTGCTGCACTTGTCGCAAAACGCCACGTTCTCCACGACACAAAGCGTGGGCAGCGTGGGCGATGTGTACCTGCGCATTCCGGCGGGTCGGGGCGAACTGGGCAAAGTGATGGTGAGCGTCGCCGGATCGCTGCACGAACTGGCTGCGCAAAGTGCCGACGGCAGCGAACTGCCCACGGGCTGCAAAGTGCGCGTGGTCGATGCGGTGGACAACCTCACAGTATCGGTGCAGCGCCTGGCTTGATGCGACACGTCCTTCCCAAGGGCTTTCTCGCAATGACCAACGAATTTTCATAACCTCTCTATTTTTCAACTTCAACTCTCATTATCATGTCTCCCATTCTCCTCCCGGCGATTCTGGTCGTAGGCGCGATCATCATGCTCGCCGCCCTGCTCAATCGCTACCGCCGCTGTCCGTCGGATAAGATCCTGGTGATCTACGGCACACGCGGCACCAACGGTTCTGCCAAGTGCATTCACGGTGGCGGCGCCTTTGTTTGGCCCATCATTCAGGACTATGCTTACCTGAGCCTCACGCCCATCTCGATCGAAGCGAACCTGACGAATGCGCTCTCGCGACAAAACATACGCGTCGACGTGCCGTGCCGCTTCACCGTGGGTATTTCCACCGAAGGCGACTCGATGAACAACGCCGCCGAACGTCTCCTCGGACTCAAACCCACAGACATCCAGGAAATGGCTCGCGACATTCTCTTCGGACAGCTCCGTTTGGTCATCGCTTCCATGTCGATCGAAGAATTGAACAGCGACCGCGACAAGTTCCAAGAGAACATTATGAAGAATGTGGAGATCGAACTGAAGAAAATCGGTTTGAAGCTCATCAATGTCAACGTCACCGACATCAAAGACGAGAGCGGCTACATCGAAGCGCTCGGTAAGGAAGCGGCCGCCAAGGCCATCAACGAAGCCAAAGTGAGCGTGGCAGAACAAGACAAGATCGGTGAAATCGGTCGCGCCGAGGCGTTGAAAGAAACGCGTATTCGGACTTCGGAAGCCAATGCCATGGCCATCGCGGGCGAAAACAAGGCGAAGGTCGAAGTGGCCAACTCTGATGCCGACCGCCGCGAGCGGGAAGCCGAAGCCCAGCGCCGCGCCGTTGCCGCCGAAAAGGTGGCGCAGGCCAAAGCACTCGAAGAGGCCTACTCCGCCGAACGATTGGCGGAAACAGCGCGCGCCGAACGCGAACGTGCTTCGCAGCAAGCGAACGTCATCGTGGCTCAAGAGGTGGAAAAGCGCCGCATCGTAATCGAAGCGGAAGCGGAAGCCGAACAAAAACGTGTGCAGGCCAAAGGTGAGGCCGACGCGATCTTTGCCAAGATGGAGGCGGAAGCCAAGGGTCTCTACCAGATCCTCACGAAGCAGGCCGAGGGTTACGACCAAATGATTCGTGCCGCCGGTGGCGATGCCAACAAGGCGTACATGCTCCTTCTGCTCGAAAAACTCCCGGAACTCGTGCGCACGCAGGTGGAAGCGATCAAGGGAATCAACATCGACAAGGTGACGGTATGGGACAACGGCGGACAAAGCGCCGACGGCAAGGGTTCGACGGCGAACTTCGTCAGTGGCCTGCTGAAGTCTGTACCGCCGCTCTCCGATCTCTTCGACCAAGCGGGCATGAACCTCCCGGAATATCTCGGCAAGCGCAAGACGAGCGATGCGGACGCCGAGGAAGTGAACAGCGAAAAGTGATGCCCTTCCCCTAACGCTCCCTCCGGTGCGCCAACCTGCGCACCCTCAGCACAAACGCTCCCACCCATCGTTATTGATGAGTGGGAGCGTTTTTATTGGTCGGCACGCAGGTGGGTTGTTTGGCCGGGAGATGATGGATTAGGTGGGTTGTAATGTGGCACTGGAGGGCTCGGGTGCTTAAAAATCGCCGCATAGTAGTACAGGACTATCGCTGTAATGTGGCGTCACCTTATAGTACAAGTGCGCACTACGCGAGAGAAAAAACACAATCCAAGCGAAACTTGTCGTTACGACGTAGTTCTTCTGTGTACTCTACTGCTGTCGATCATTTTTTACCTCGTTTCTGCGTTTTCTGGGGACGCAAAAAACCGGCCACGCATTCACAAGACCAGATGGTTCGATAGTACGTGCCTCCCTTCTCCGTTGATTCCGCCTCCGTGTCTCTGATATACTCGAGATTGTAGATCAAGTCGAAACCTTTGTCGGCCACCATTTCTTTGAGTTTCTCGAATGCTCTGGATTTATCGTAAAACCAGTCTCCCAACGCGATACTCTGCTGCGGTTTGGAGTTGTCCAAAGGAATCCTCCCCTTGTAATTGCACGAATACACGCGCATACGTTCGTAGATTTTCTGTAATCGGAGGTGACGGCAATACGGACAACCGCCGCTCATACAAAATTGACATATGGTCTTTTTGCAGACGGCACATTGCCTGAGGTGAATGTCACCACCATACCCAATGAACAAAAAATGATGACGGGAATCTCCCTCAGATTTTCCACAATTCCAACAAGGCATAACAAGTTGATTTATTCATGATACATTTTACGCCACAACTGCTGCGTGGCACAACACAAAAGTACGCCTTTCACTCTTACACACCATAACAACTAATAAGCAAATACAATGGAACAATAGATTTGTCCCACATGCGTTGGAATTGACACAATCCCCCAAGCAGAATCCCTCCTCCCCCATCGCACTTGCCCCCAATCGTGTAAACACAACAAAGCCCCGAGTCTCTTTCGAGTCTCGAGGCTTGTTGTAAAATGGCGGCGACCTACTCTCCCGCGGGTGTGCAGTACCATCGGCGCGGTCGGGCTTAACTTCTCTGTTCGGAATGGGAAGAGGTGGAACCCCGTCGCTATAACCACCGGAAATATCTCTTG